>JBKPAC010000127.1:0-59455 GCA_046726175.1 Acidobacteriota bacterium | reverse complement strand
GCGCCCACCCCAAACGACGTATAGACCACGCTCGGAAATGTACCGACTAAAGAATGGGAGATTGGGCCGTAGAACAAATTGTTCACAATCTGAATGTTAGATCCCGTTTCGCTCAAACGGTCTCCGCTAAACAACTGAACGATTACGCCTGCTGAAAACTCTTTAAAAAGGTTCGACCTAATGGTTACATTCTTGACGTTTGACCATGGGCTAAAACCATTTTGGTTTCTCAATGTGATTGCAATTCCCGTCGGAAAACCTTGAAATATGTTTCCTTCCCAAAGGCTGTCTTCGAGCAATTTGATTTCCGCATAGGCTTTAGGTTTACTCCCGGATTTGGCCAAAACGAACTTTGCCATCTCCTTGTCTATATCAATAGTCGACCTTGTAACTGAGACATTTCGAATGGTGTATCCCCGCCACCTTGCCTGACCACCGACTTTTGGCGGCAGCGATGATGTAACATAGCCTTCTCCACCTTCGTTCCGAACGAGTGTTGTGTACGTTACTGTCTTGTCGTTAACTGCCGTCACCGTTCCGCAGGCAAATTGATCCCCTCCTGTTGCACCAACTTCTAATGCAATCTTATCGCCGACTTGTAAATCTGTAGTACTAGAAAGAGTGGCGCGGGTCAGTGTGGCTCCCGCAAGGATGGTTCCTAAATGATTCTTCGGAACGCCAGGATCTCCACCTCCGAGAAAAATCGGATTAAACTGCGCCTGGAGGAAAGAATTGTCAATCTTGTACGGCCCACCTACGACAGAAGCAAACGCCTCGGAATCGATTACCTCGGTCTGCGAGTGAGCGTAAAAACCTCCGAAGCCTCCGATGTAAGAATTCTTGATCGTTATTTCCCCGGCGTTTGCGAAGAACCCTCGCGTGGCAGTGCGATAATAATTTGTCGTTCCATCTTCCTGAGGATGAACAAGCACGCGATCAAACACCAAATTATTACCGGACTCCTCGGGAGTCCCCGCTCCAAACTCAAGAATCGTATTACAGTGTTGGGCTTGGCTTCCGTCGGACTGATTTGTGAACTCAATCCCAACAAAAGTCCAACCGTGTGCTCCCCTTGCTGCAGTGAGCGCTCCCGAAGATCCAGTAGCTACGATCTGGGGCATATTTCCGCGATCCGCCAGCGAAACGCGACCCGCCGGCAACGAACCCAGATTTGAAGTCTGGATCGTGATCATTCCTGACCCGGGCTTTGCGGGGAGCGTAAACGGCCCGCCCGAAGTTTTATACTTTGCTCCTGCATCAAGAATAATTGTATCGCCATATTGAGCCTGATTAAGCGCGGCCTGTAGGTTGGCACCTGCTTTAACGCGGATTGTATTGGAGCTCTCCGACCCAACTCGGCGTGGACGTGCTTGATTACTAGTATCGGACTTAGTCTGTGCGCATGCTACAAATAATCCGAGCGCTAGGAAACCAGGGAAAGCAAAAAGGACCGCAGAGATTGCGATCTTCCCTTTGAGGGCACATACAGCTCCAGATTTCCGACAGCGTGTCACGATAAATAAGAGAGCCTCATCGATTCGAAGGCAAATCGACTGCTTGTCTCGTCTGATTCCCTGTTCCAGTCTTTTGAAATACGAACTCGTTGCAACCCAATCCCACTCCACCACAGACGAGCTTCTTTAAAATAAATCCCTTGCTTGTGTAGAAATCGAATATCTCATCCGGGGAAGCGACCTCATAGGGATATCCACCGACCCAATCAACCATGTCGTACCAACGGTTCATACCTCTGCCTCGGTTGTATTGTGTCCAGGCTCGGATGTAGTCGCCAACGCGCAAAGTCAGCAACGATTTCGTGATTGCCTTAAGCTCTCGAGGAAGCATTACCAGAAGCGTAAACGGCGCCTTAAGAAGACCCGGTAACTGGTTATAAATCTGCTTGATTGTTCTCCAGCGCGAGCTTTGACTGCCCGTGTCGTTGTAGATTGCTATAAATAACTGTCCACCAGGAGTCACAAGTTTCTCGACATTCTCAAGGGCGAGCCACATTTGGCCAGTGTGATGCAGCACTCCCCATGAGTAAACAATGTCGTATGTACCGAGCGATGCCAGATATGCCTGGTCCAACGCTGAACCTTCTTCAACGCGCCAAAGATTGTCATTTGGAAAATAGCGACGTCTGAGCTCAGTTGTGCAGGCTACAGATTGAGGATCGTAATCGAACGAGTGAACGGTGGCTCCGAGCCGGCGCGCCGCAAGGCTGAAGAGGCCACTACCTGAACCAACATCAACGAAAGTTTTTCCAGCGAGGCTATCGACAGCAAGCATCCGCTTGAGTGACTTCTCAGCTTCGCTGATTCGGTCTTCATCGAGGAGACCCAGGAACCGGCTCCAGTTTTTTCCAAACTCGAAGCGGCTGCCTTCTGCCACCTCAGCAGCGTGCAAGCTAACCTCAGACAATGAATGAAGCCTCCCCAAACATTGAAGTGCCCTCCTTCAATGCGAATCTAAGGTCATCGAATTGACGTTTTAGATTCGAACTGAAGGGGGCTTCCAAGTGGACACAACTTGAAGGGCATTGGTAAGGCGGCACTATCGATACGTTACTTTCCCTGGCTTATTCTTCTTCGTTTGCGAAGGTGTTGAGCAACACCTACCAGACCTGATCCAAGCAACAATATCGTAGCAGGTTCAGGCACCGGCTGTGCAACTCGGAAAATGTAAGTGTACGAATTTACCGGTATATCGTTTCCCGGAATAATAAAGTCGGGCGAACTCCTGAGCAGATCCAGAGTGAGGAATGCAAGGACTCCTTGCTCAGTCGCTCCTGGCGAGTTGATGTTAAACAGAAGCGTAAAAGGTGGTTGTACGGTCCCGAAAACTGGAATAATGAATGTCTGTACCACCGGAGCGCTTCCCAGTTCTGTGTATGTGATCCTTAACGTGTCGGTTACACCTGCAGGCAAGATACCAGTGATGTCCACCAGCAAGCTGACCTGCGGTCCGACGAGAACTGTGCCGGGATTGCTGAAGAGGTCGACTCTGGTCAATCCGTTGTTCTGCAAGGCCACAACGTTGCTGAACAAAAGTGGGTCGGCCTTCGCGGTAGACGCACCGGCAAAACCAAATCCAATTAGCATCAGCGTAGGAAATACTATTCTGGCTACAGATTTCATGGATTAGCAATCCTTTTGTCATTCCTGGACAAGAGATATAAATTCCTAATCTGATGGCTTTACCATGAAGAAGTAATCAAAATTCTTCGACTACGCGAGCCGCAGCCAGTAATACACCATCTTTACATACTCGAGGGCAACCATTCTCCAGCCCTTCACGTGAAACCACCATGTTAACGGCGATGGCGTTTGTATGCCCGTCCCTACAGCTTCTAATCCGATTGAAACGTTACTCCCGCCAAAGACCTTTCGGAACGTCCACAAGGTCCTTCGCGAATGGTAGGCGGAAGTCACAGCCAGCATTGAACGGATGCCCTGTGACTCTGCATAGTGCCGCAACAACACCGCCTCCTCGTAGGTTCCGGTTACGGGTTCCATCAGTACCTCAATGTTTCCTTTCGGAACGCCGGATCGTTCAAGTTCCCACCGTTCAAGCTCATAAGAAAAAGGATTCCGTTGCTCAGCTTCCGACCAGCCGCCCTGTTCATTATCGTTAGTCAGCACAACACGTTTTGCCCGACCATCTCTGAAGACCTGAGCGGCATATCTGGTTCGCTCTCTGTATACCGCCGCGCCACTTAGCACCACAACAGCATCGGCGCGTTGTAGCGGTGAACTCACTATTAGAAGTTGTGCGGCTGCCCACGCGACCACCGGCCAAATGATCAGCAGCGTTATGAGCAGCGCAAGGGTTTTCCGAGTGCGGATCAAGCTTGATGGGTTGAATTTCAACTAAGGACCAGAGTGACCGTTACCAGCAGATTCCCTGATAGCGAGAGTCAGACTTTCTTCCATCAAAAACCCGGACCAAGTCAATGACCACCTTCCCGTTGGGAATGTTCGAACTTACCTTTTCAAACTCTTTCGATTTATTTCCCAGCACAATTACTTCGGAATCGTTCATTACCTCTTCAACACTTCCGCGCATAAGTTGAGATATGTGCGGGATCTCGCGTTCGATGTACTCTTTATTGGCCCCAAACAGGCGAGCCAGCGAGACATCGCGGTCGTAAATCGCCAACTGCAAACCTTTTCCGATTAATGTCTCTATCAGCGTGACCATCGGCGACTCACGGAGATCATCGGTGCCCGCCTTGAAGCTGAAACCAAGAACTCCGATTCGCTTCTTTCCCGACTTCAGCACCATATTGACAGCACGCTCTATCTGCATGCGATTGCTGGGAAGAATAGCCGATAAGACCGGGGCCTCAACATCGAGTTGTTTTGCCTTGTAATTCATTGCACGCAAATCTTTCGGCAAACACGATCCGCCAAACGCAAACCCTGGCTTCAAGTAGTTCGGCGAAATATTCAATTTGTTATCCTGGCAAAACACCTCCATGACTTCGTGGCTATCGATGCCCAGGCCTTTACAAATATTTCCCACCTCGTTCGCAAAGCTGACTTTCAAAGCATGAAAGCAGTTGCAAACGTACTTGACCATCTCAGCAGTTTGGACAGACGTGACAAATACCGGAGCGTCGATCCCCGAATAGAGTCCGCGAACGAAATGAGCAGACTCTTCATCATCCGCTCCTATGAGCGTGAAGGGCGGTGCATAAAAATCTTTGAGCGAGCTGCCTTCGCGGAGAAATTCAGGATTGATACAAACTCCAAAATCCTTGCCGGCTTTTTTCCCTGATGCTTGCTCGAGCGTAGGGACGACGACTTCCTGCACGGTGCCAGGCAACATTGTGCTGCGAATAACAACGATGTGGCGTTTGTCCTTGCGAGCCAGACCAGATCCAATCGCCTGGCACACGCGAGTTACATACGTGAGATCCAGGCTGCCGTTTGCGTTGCTGGGAGTGCCCACACATACGAGCGACGCTTCAGAATTATCAATCGCGGTCTCAGTATCGGTTGTGGTTCGCAAACGACGGCTATTCACCATCTCCCGAATCAACTCAGGCATTCCTGACTCGACGATGGGACTATCACCGCGGTTTATGATCTCGATCTTGGTTGGGTTTACATCAACGCCCCACACTTCGTGCCCTTCTTTCGCGAAGCATGCAGCGGACACGCAGCCAACGTATCCCAGGCCAAAGACGCTCAGTCTCATCAGCTTCTATACCTTCAGCTTAGAATAGTGTGTAAATGAACGGTGCTGCTGCAGTACCGCCCAGAATAATCAGTCCGGCCATCAGCAACGTCAAAGGGCCGCAGCACTGTCATAATAAAAAGCTGAGATCCCCAGGATGTTCATTCGTAATCAAATTCCTACAGCTGCCGCCTAAACTGTAGAAGCTTTCTTGTGCCCAGCTACCGCGAAGACGAGGCCTCGTGTGGCCAATAGGGAATACCCATAGGCGGCAAAACAACCTAAAATGAGATCGATTCCAATCCGATATCTCATGTCTGCCGACACGTAAATCAAGGCAAGCGGTAGATAACTCGCCAACGCTACCAGTAGCAATAGTTTTGCCTCAGACGTCATACCTTTCAAGCCCGTGACTACGACAAAGATAAAGCCGGTGACGATTACCAAAAGGAAGTAGCCGATGACCAGCAGCTTCTTAATCCCACCAAGACCCTGTCTCGGGTGAATCGGAAGAAATGTCGTCCACGCCCTGCGAAAGGTCAAACTGAGGTATTCTGCGGGATGATGGAGCACGTACTCTCGACCAACAATGCCGTATGCTCGGTCGTTCCATGCTGAAGGCGGATAAGAGGGAAACTGTGCGCGCACTGCGGTTCGCCTAACGTCAAGACTTGGGCAACTGATGTCGCCATCATACGGCACAAAGAGTCCCCCTGCAGCAACGCATTCATTATTCCCTATACCGATTGATGTCCCAGCTATGCTGGAAACCGGCAGGATCAGACCAAACTTGCGGTAGTTGTGAATAGTCCACGGAGCGACAACCAGGACTAAGCCTGCAACCATTAACGCCCCACCGCCAACCCCCGTTAATCGACGTTCACGCCAGCGGTAGAAAACCGCGAAAAGAGCCATAAGCAACAGTGGCATCATTGCGGTTTCCCGAGTCAAGGTGTCGAGTCCCGCTATGATCCCAACAAGTGCCGCGTTGGACCACGAAGGTGAGGCCATCCACCTCAAGAACATCCAGATGAATAAAAAGAAAAGGAAGAAGAATAAGTTCTCGTTGTAAGGTTGCGACGCTGTGTTGACCAGGGTGGGATGTGCTGCGGCTGCCAACCCTGCAAACCATCCGGCCTGAGGGGTTTTGAAAGCGCGAATTGCTATGTCGGCAGTGAGCACACACAGACCCCCACCCAGCAATGCCTGGATGGGAAAGAACAATGCAAAAGAAAATTCGGATAGGGAAAAAATCGCTGCTAGAAAGTACTCGTATAGCGGAGCCTTGAAGAGAGCGGGTTCACCAATTACGCGCGGATGCTTGTTTGTGAAATCAACATCCGGATCAACAATGTAACCCTTGCCTTCCATGATTGCTTTGGCGATTGCGACGTGTTCAATCGCGTCGTAATCCCACAATGCTATGAAGCTTGCACCAGTAGCGCCTAAATCATGTCTAAACGCAGCCACTCCGTAGCCAATGCGAAGCGCAAATCCAAGCACGAAGACAAGGACAAACATTCGCCGGGTAGTTATCCATTTTGCAGGCATACAATCGCTCTCATCCCAGGTCGAGCCGAGTAACGAAGTGAAGCTTCCTTCCAAAAATCCAGTCGCAAGAACGCGGGTACAACTTCAAATCGCTAGTCCATGACTGCACGACCAGATTCAACTCTTTGAAAGCTTCAAACCATTGGTTGCGGCGCCAGTAGTTGTGGGGAAGCGCTACGCCGAAGCGAGCGTTCCCAACTGTGTCCATCATTCTCAAAGTCGGACCCGCCATGAACCCATCCAACAAATGGTCCTTAATTATGAGACCCTTCCGCCCGACTCGCTTCGCGCCGCGAAGGAGGACCATCGGATCCTCGGTGTGGTGGAGCACATCCACAAACATCACAAAGTCGCAACTCTTATCCGGCAACGGAATAAGTTTGCCATCGAATTTAGTAATCGGGATGTGGGTAACTTCTCGCAGCAACACATCGATTCCAGAGAACTCGAGGTCTTGACGTTCACTCATGATCAAGTGCGCGAGCAGGCCATCGCCGCAGCCAACGTCCAACACACTCGCTTGATATGGGATTAGCTCTGAAAGCCAGTTGCGTAGAACACGCACGCGGCGAGTGTGAACATACTCTCCGTGGAAACGACCGAGAAAGCTCATCTACGGCGCATTCCCAGGATGCTGATGAAAAAGCCGGAAAGAATTGTTTGAAATCCGAGTGAGGTCAACGTCACTCCGGGAATTGCAAAGCGCATGGTATGCGCGTAGTCGAGGTGGCCAAAACTAGTCAAGCGCCATTGATTGACGGCGACTAGCAATAACACCAGACCGAGCACAAGTGCAGTAACGCCTACAATCAACCCCCTTTCCAGATTCACGATCTCGTAAAAACGCTTCATGCGTCTGTCCTCGGGGAGAAGGCCCTCAGTTATCGCAAATGTTTTTGCAAACACCGCAAACAGAATCGATTGATAACCCAACATGACAAAAAGGCTCGAGAACAATAGCGTATGCGCATCGAAAGTAACTCCTAATGCACTAACGCCGGGGAGAGCCACACCATAACCGAGGATTCCAAGAAGAATTAGAAACGCCCCTGGGTAGAGGAACAACCAACGGGGACTGTACATTAAAAAGAACCGCAATGTGCGCCAGCCGTCTCGAAAAGTCTTCAGATGAGGCTTATGCGCCTTACGACCATCAGGATGAAGCGTAATCGGTACTTCTGTGATTTTGGTGCCGTAGATGTTCGACTTGATGATCATCTCGGTAGCAAATTCCATCCCCGTGCAACGCAAACCCAGGCGATCGTAAAGTTCTTTTGTAAAGCCCCTCAAGCCACAGTAAACGTCGTGAATCTGGGCCCAGAACATGTGCCGAACGAGAATCGAAAACATCGGATTACCAAACCATCGATGTAAGAACGGCATCGCTTTAGGCATGACTCTACCGCCGCCTGTCGGCAACCGACAGCCTTGGACTAGTTCGTATCCTTCCCTGAGCTTTACGACGAACTTTGGTAATTCGAGAAAATCATAGCTGTCATCGGCATCGCCCATAATCACAAACTTTCCCTGCGCGGCAGATATTCCTCCCATCAGGGCATTGCCGTAGCCTTTCTCCGCAACGTCGACAACTCGCGCGCCCAATGATCTTGCGATCGCCTGCGAGCCATCTGTACTGCCGTTATCCGCGATAACAACTTCCCCTCGAATACCGTCCTCACGCATCGCTCGCTGCGCCTTTTCAATACAAGTCGCAAGGGTATCAGCCTCGTTCAGGCAAGGCATAACCACCGACAATTCGATCCCCTGATCGTCATTCGATGGACTCTTAATCCCGGGCGTGCGGGTTTGTTCAACGGTCATATAAGAACTTGATGACATACTCGTTTTCCTTCGAGAAAGGATCCAAGTTCACTACGACGTGCCGAATAGAATGAACATGGATCAAAAGGCACAATCTAGTCGCAATTCCACAACCAGATAGTGATTCGGTGCACCTGAGTCTTTGCTCACCGCTCGCGAGCCAGTTGGTGAAGACTGCTTGCCGGTGCCCAGGCCAAGGTTGTTCCGGCTACGCGATAGATTGGAACTTCGCGACTGAGAGTCTCCAGGTAGTCCGCTAAAGGTCGAAAACGGCCCTTTCCACCGTAGTCGTGCCAGAACACCAATCCGCGGCTTGCCATCATTGAAGCCATCTTGATCGTATCGTTTTGCACATAAGGTAACGCATGCGCTCCGTCGATGAATCCCAGCTCGATAGATCCCTGGTACGGTGTTGGATCAAACTTCATTGAATCACAGTAAATTTGGTGGCACTGGTCCGTTAGCCTGAGTTCGTGAATAAAGTTTGTTTGCTTGCGCCCTTTCATTAAATCTATATCTGTATCGATGTAGTTACTCCCGTTTTCTTTGACTGTCGTATCCGGAGGCAGATCGAGCGTAAAAATGGTGGCATCACGACTGGCGTTCAACGCAAAGATACTCGTCGTGCGACCGTTATAAGTGCCGATCTCAAATATTTTTCTTGGACGCAAAGCTTGTGTAGCGGCGCCGAGAATGAGCATCTCATCGAGCCTGGTGCCGCTGTCGTCTCTCAACGACGCCGGAAGGACTACACGGTCCTCACTGGAATAGACACCCCATTTCTGCTCGTAGACGTAGGCTATTGGATCCTTGTCTTTTAACCCAAGGCCCAGTAGCTCGTCGTAATGTCGAACGGAAGTCGACAAAAAAGAACGCGCAAGGTCGCGATCCCTCAATGCCAGTCGCAAAGCCAACAGATTGAAACCCGCAAAAGCATCCCTGAGCTCAAGCCATCTCATTTCTGTTGTCTTTTCCCCTACTCTCGACGAATTAGTTCAAACCTAACTGAGCCGCTGCAAAAGGTCCGACACAGAGATCAGGTCTGCCGAAGCATCCCGGCACGAACACGTTCATACATTGAGTTACCCAGAAGGTGCTTGGTTGCCAACAGCACCGTTTCACGTACCTGGCTGGAAAACAATCCCTCGCCACGACAAAACGCCTCGACTCTTGAGGCCTTGACGCCACGCTTCACAGCCACTCGGGTTAAGGCAAAGCGGTCTGTTTCGTTCGTGTTCAATCCGATTCGACTAGTTGCAACTGAACGGTAACCTGCATCTAGAGCTATCTTCTTTGCCGTCGAGTTTATCCTGCCACCCGGACATGAAAAGTGTGCCACCTGATTACCTGTAATATCCTCCAGCCGCTGCTTCGATTCGCTAATCTCCACGGTCAGGTCGTTTGCACCCAAATCATTCAAGTAGCGATGGGTCATCGAATGCGATCCAATCTCAAATCTCAGGTCGGTCAATTCCCGAAGCTGATCTCTTGTAAGGTACCCTCGCTTACCAAGATGGTTTACCGTTATGTAGAAGGTAGCGTTGAATCCTTTCTCGCACAGGAGAGGAGCAGCTATTAACAGGTCTGTTGCGCAACCGTCGTCAAAGGTAAAACACACTCCCTGGAATGATCCATCAGGTTCGTCGTTTGCGGATAGCGCCTCACTGACGCTCCAGCCACTCCACCCGCCTTCCTTGAGACGTGTCACCTGATCGCGAAATTCTTCTTCAGTCACAGCGTACCGAACATAGCCGGGATCGCTTTCACAAAGCTCACGTCCGGTGGCCTGCAGTTCGTGGTACATCAGAAAAGCTGTGCCTTTGTTCATTCAGAAAAGAGCTTTCGGATGCGGGATTTAACAGGTGCCGGCAAACTCTTGCCGACCGCGCCTGACACTTTCTTCACACGCTTGAACAACTTCTGCTTCCGCATGTATTGATCACTAACTCTCTGATAGGCCGCGAGCAATGAGACCGAGAGTTCTCCGCTTGCTGGTAAGTCAGTATCTCGATTCCGGCCACGATAAGTGCCAGAGCGAAAAGATTCGAGGACTGACGTTCGCGTTAGTTCACAATCGATCAGGTTAGTCAGTCCGCGATTCTGATTTCTCCAGTGGAGATCTTGACCATAGAAAGCTTTCATCTCAGGCTTTCGCTGCTGCAATCGATTCAGCAGCTTGAAAGTTCGAGGTCGAGGCGCATTTGGTCCATCGTATTTCGAGTTCCAGGTTTCAATTCCAGTTGGGAGGGTGGCAAAGGTTTCAATCCACGGGAACATATTGTCCCCTGGATGAGCAATCACCGAAACACCTCCGCAATGCTCAATGTGGCTGATGACATTTTCTGGGTTGCTAGAGTTAACCAACGAAGTCACGCCGTAACCGAGGATATGCATGCGACGCTCGCATTCGAACTCCAAGCCCGCTATGAATCGAAACCGCGAGTCGGATAAGCGCTCGCACTCATCAACGTAAGCCCGCAGTTTTTCATCGTCGAACCATTCTGCATGATCGGTCATGCACACGAGATCATAACCCGCGTCAACAAACAGGTCGCGCAGCTCAGACAGCGTGAGTTCGCCGTCCGAGTAGGTGCTATGACAATGAATAGCTGCTTTCATCATGCTGTTTGTCCAGCGCTGCTGTTTTCTTTCGTACTCCTTCCGGCAACCGGCGAATAAAAAAATGAAGCCAGTCGCCAATCTCCGGTAAGGGGTCGCTAATCATGAAATTATCGTGACGAGTGCCAGGCACTGGAATCAAGAACTTCGCCAGGGTTTGTAGCCGACCTGGAAACCGCCCGGGATAACCGGTTGGAACCCCTCGCCAAACCTCCACAAGATGACGAAAGTCTCCGAGGAACCAGCGACAACGCATACCAGTACGATACCCTTTCTGCATTTCGACGTCGCCGTCCCGCGCCATTTCAGCCACGAGCGCGGGAAAATCTACCCCGGCGTAAATAGCCAACGGTAGCGAATTCCAGAACCGCGCATTAACTTCGAGGAAAACCGGCGTGCCATCCTTTCGTTTACGAAACTCAACCATCGCTACGCCGTGCCAGCGCAATTCCCGCAAGATTGCTAAAGCAGCATCTCGTATGTCGCTGTCAGGCAGCACACTTTCGCGCACCGCGCTACCTGAACCAGTCGGACGCACATCCCGTATGCGACGGTGTGCGAACTCGGCCCGCAACTGTCCGTCACGCATGAGCGCAAAATAGCCGGCACCTGTACCCTCGATGAATTCCTGAACAAGAAAAGACGAACACCTGCCGCGCATTTGCTCAAAGGCCGTCAAAAACTCGACCTCATTTCGAGCATAACGTGGTGGACCAGTTGATAAAACACGACCATCACTCGAGACTTCCTCAGAGGTCCGCGGTTTTAGAACCACCGGGAAACGCTCGGACTTGGCAAACTGCTTCGCCTCAACATAATCGGAAATCACAGACGTAGTCGGCACGGCGATCCCAAGCGACGCGGCGAGCTTCGTAGTCTGTTGTTTGTCGAACGCCCGCATCACAGTTTCATGCGGTGGCAGAACAAGTCGTCCACCCGCGCTGAGAATCTCGCTTCGCCGGGAGGAGATAGGTATCGTGGTACGTTCAGTCATCGGCAGGACAAGAGTACCTGGCTCCTTTTTGACCTCGACCACCATGTGATCAATGAACGCATCGATCTCGGTCTGCGGAGCTGAATATGAGAAAGTCTCTGAGGCACCACGAGACCAACCCGCCTTCGACCAGGACGAATCAGCGCCCACGACAACAGTGTGCCCTGCAGCGGCCAGCGAGCGGACCGCCGCCACAGCTTGGTTCTCATTGCCATCAAGAACGATTACTCTCACGCGTTTATCGGCGTTAGGTTTTGCGCCGGCATTAGATCTGCCTTCGGAGAATCAACAAGCATTGCAAGGATCTCCTCGAACTGTCGGGCGACAATTGACCAATCATACCGTGCAGCCAGCTGAGCTGCTTCAGCGCCTAGTCTTCGCCGCAATCCCTTGTCCTTCAACACATCGATGACTGCTTTCGCAAACTCTTCTTTCGTGTCGGCAAGCAAGATGTCCTTCCCATGATGAACTGCAAGACCTTCACTTCCGACTGATGTTGAAACTACTGCTTTTCCTGCTGCCATCGCCTCATAAATTTTGAGACGAGTGCCGCCGCCTATCCTTAAGGGCACAACGAAAACGCTCGCGTCCCGAAGATATGGAAGCACCGATTCGACGCGGCCCGTCACCTCAATCGACTGGCTGGCCCACTTTGTCACTCGGTATGGCGGATTACGACCTACCACGCAGAACCGGGCGTCAGGGACTGCCGACTGCACGGTCGGCCAGATTTCGCGACAGAAATAATCAACGCCATCAATGTTGGCTTCCCAGTCCATTGAGCCCAGAAACAATACTTTCGGTTCACCTGAGAGACTCTCTTCATGATTTGCGATGGCCGCATATTCCTTAAGATCGACGCCGGTTGGAACAACGGAGATGTGCCGCGATCGTGACATTTTCACCAGCGAATCACGATCAAGGTCCGAAACGGCAATCACATGCCTGAATCTTTCAACGGTGTGCTTCTCGTACCGAATCATCTTTGCGGCCTCGATCTTGAAAACCAATCGCCTCATGAGATTGGGTTCGTGCTTGGCCTGACGTTGCCAAAGCGCAGACTCGACATTGTGTTGAAACAGTAGTGTCTTAGTCCGAAGAGTATTTGGGAAATTCAATGATGCTGACAGGAAGTCGCAGACAGCCACATCAAAGCGTTTCTCACTGTCCCATTTGCAGAGCAATTTTCTAACTTCTGACGATGAGAACTTGCTAACAGCGTACGGAGAAGTTGAAGGCAGGTGCGTAAGATAATCGATTGCCTGACCGATAGTGGAATCTGGTTTCCCTGTTCTGATTGTGACTGCGCCTGGAAGTTCCCTCGCAATCTCTTTCTCGTATTGGCTATCCGGTGGTCCGTCATAATAGGAAAGCAGCGTAAGGTCGTTCTTTTCGGCGAGGTGTTTCAGCAAGTTATACGATCTGATCTTGCCTCCCGTATCCACAGGCAATAGTTTTCCGGCTTTGACCCAAAGAATACGCAATATCTAATACCAATAAGAATGTGTTTATTAAGGACGGCGTTCATCTCTGCCGTTAGCGTCCCTCTTCTTCGGAACGAGCTTACATTTAACAACTGCCGTCGTGAATTCACGAGTCAAACGATTCTGAAGAAATTTGAGCTTGCGGATCGGAACAGCTTTGAAGCTGGCAAACTCGAAATCGCTTTCCGCAATGATTCGTTCAAACCGCGCGATCGTTAACTGATTGAGACCTCCGCGAACCTCGCTGAATTTTGTCGCGCCTTCTGGCGAAAAGTCCCTATACCACCGCATGATCGCCTTCTCAGTAAAAACCAGGTGCGCCCACGGAAAGATCGAAAAGCCATGACCACCGAGCGGGTGATACCACGTTGGTCCAAAACACGCCAGAATGCACCCATCGTCTTTGAGGATCCGCCGTATGCTCTTTAACACCGCCACCGGATCGGCAAAGTGCTCAAACGCGTCCAGTGTCATCACCACATCAACTTTTTCCTCAGTCTTAGTCACAAAAACACAGCGATCAGCCACTCCTGCTTCCTCGGCGCGCCGCGCTGCGATCGCGAGCGTGTCTTCATAGAGATCAAGACCAATAACTCTGCGTGCTCCATGCTGAGCTATTTCCACTGTCTCGAGACCGCCTTCGCAACCAAAATCAAGTACAACCTTCCCCTTAAGCTGTTCCCAAATCGAGGGACCAAAAAGGACCTCCAATTTGCTCTTACCCGCGTACGCAGTGTAGTCGTTGTTTCCCGTCGAGCCGGGGCTAAGAGAACGTAGCAACCGATATCCTAATGTTCCGCCGATGAATCCCAATGTTGACTATGCTCCTGCTAATACCATTGCGGGGCTAATGAATTTCTTATGAGAGGCAGACTCACCATCAAGAAACTGTCGTTGCCAGATTTCGAAATTGACCAGAGCCCAAAGTCTCTCGTCATGGTTCTCGCCTCCTGTCTGGTGGCGCTTGACGAGGTCATGAACAAACTTTGGGGAAAAAATGTTTCGACTTAGAGCGCGCTCGCTCAGCACATATTCGTCAATGACAGAACTATACGCCCCACGAAACCACTTTCCGATCGGAACCGGAAAACCCATCTTGGAACGGCGCAGGATCTTCTCAGGAAGAACGTGCTTCATGCTCTCGCGCAAAATGTACTTTGTCGTTCCACCTCGAAGCTTCAACCGGTCGGGCAGCCTGCAGGTAAACTCAACGAGCTTGTGATCGAGAAAGGGAACTCGGCTCTCGACGGAAGTCGCCATACTCATTTGATCCTGCTTCATCAATAACTCATGCAGGTAGGTCTTAATGTCTGCGTAAAGCAGTCGTTCAAGCATTGAATTTGCATCCGTTTGCTCAAAGGCCTGCGTCAACCTGGCGTACGGATCGAGCGTTCCGACGCGCTCGCGGGTTTCAGGACTTAGCAGGTCTGGTTGCATCGACCTTGGAAACACTGCGAAGTTGTCAAAATAGATGCTCTCTACATTTGCCGGCAGCGTTAGAAATGTCCGCGAGAGTTTTTGCCTGACTTTCGAGCCAGGTCTCATATCTTGAATACGTCGCCGAACGCCATTTCTTAAGAAGTTCGGAGTAAAACTTTGATATCTTGAGCCCAACTCCAAATTCAAAAGCGTTTTGCGATAGCGAGCATAACCAGCGAGCAACTCATCACTTCCCTCGCCTGTAAGTACGACCTTTACATGCTGCGAGGCCAAGTGAGAAACAAAGTAAAGGGCAACACTCGAGGGATGTGCGAGTGGTTCATCCTCATGCCAAACTAGTTTGGGCAGCTCTGCAAAGAACTCATCCGGGCTGACAAGGATCTCGTGATGGTTCGTTTTAAACGCCCTGGCGACCACTCGGGCATACTCGAGTTCGTTTGCCTCCCGTTCTGCGAACGCGACCGAGAAAGTCTTGATTGGTTCGTCCACCATTTCGCTCATAACGGCAGCGATGGCCGACGAATCGATTCCTCCTGAAAGAAACATCCCGAGTGGAACGTCCGACATCAAGCGCAGACGCACCGAAGTCCGGAACAACTCGCCCCACTCAGCAATGTAGTCCTGGTCGCTACGCCCATCGTCGTTACCTGCAAAACTAACGTCCCAATACTTATTAATGCGCACGACACCATCGCGCCATGTAAGGGTATGGCCAGGCAACAGCCGCTTGACTCCTGTGAACAGTGTTTCTTCCCCGGACGTTGAGTGATTGGCGAGATAGTCCGGCAGCGCAGAAAAATTTATCTCGGGCCTGATCGCGCCGGCTTCAACCAGCGTTTTAATTTCAGAGCCAAAGTAGAGCGAACCATCTTCGCTGTGCACGTAGTAGAGCGGTTTCACTCCGAGTCGATCGCGGGCGATGAAGAGCTGTCTTTGTCGCTGGTCCCAAATGCCAAACGCGAACATTCCCCGAAGGTATTCAACGCAGCGTTCACCGTGTTCTTCGTAAAGATGGAGGATTGTCTCTGTGTCGCAGTGAGTTTGATAGACGTGTCCTTTTGCCTCGAGAGCTTCCCGAAAATCCGCGTGGTTGTAAATCTCCCCATTGTAGGTAATGTGCAGCGAGCCATCCTCATTTGTCATAGGCTGATGACCTGCGGCGACATCAACGATGCTGAGGCGTCGATGACCCAGACCGACGCGGCCGTCGATGAACAACCCCTCGTCGTCTGGACCACGATGGATTATTACGTCGCGCATGCGCTCGACTACGTCGGCGTCGATTGTCCTGCCTGACTTGCTTGAGAACGCTATGCCGTTAATTCCACACATTAGAGATTTGTGATTTTAGATTGCCGATTGGCGATTTTGTCTAGTTCGGAGTCCTCGATGGATTGGAAGGTTCCGGGGAGAACGCCGTTTCAAACTCGCTTTCATCACTATCAATCCACAATTGGTGGTTATCACAAAGCGCAGACACATAACCTGCGCGCCGCCTCGTTTTCAAGACTTCGCGCCCTTCGATCTGCAGAGTCTGACCATTGATTAACACTACCTCTTTGGGTGAAGACCCTGGAACGCGCGAAAATCTCACCCAGGTCCACTCAAAATTTGAAGCCAGCCGCGCTGTCTCAACCCGCTCGCCGGTGCGAATCATAACAATGTCAAGCCAATTATCATTAGCGATCTCGAAGGCATGGCCCCCGACTGACTCAATTTCGCGAACCTGCCAGCGAACTCCGGCCTTCCACGGCATCAAAAAGCTAGTAAAGGTGCCGCTTCCTAATCGCGCCGAAAACGCGTACACGCGCGCAGGTTCCTTTTGAGAATAACAGTGCGAAACCCAGCCTTCTTCCCTTCTCCAGCGACCGTTTCTTGCAAAAGTATGCACATCCAGGCCCGTCTCGTGGTCAGCGATAAAGGCCTGATCAGTGGTGCCGGTTTCTATCAGGGGATTAGCTGAGGAATCGAAGTGGAACCACACATCTGCGTCGCATTCACTGGCAGACATAACTCGGTCGCGAATGATCCAGTAGTCGTGTTTCAGAAAGAGGATGCTGCGGTCGTGTTTTGCCGGCTGAGGTCCACTCGCAAACCCATCGTGGGATCCAGCTACATAGTCGAACCTCGCTTTGTTGAGCCACGCCAGTGGTTCACACCTCGCGACGCTCTTCCAGGAAAACGGTCCCGCAGGAAGTGAGGATGAACGTTGCGCGATCGTCAACGTGTTGTGTGCCGCCGAACTACGAAACCAGTCGCGCAAGTCGGCGGAACCGGTATAGGTGTAGGTGCCTGGGTCTACGAGAATCGATCGTCCATTTGCAGCAAGCTCAAAAGACAGGGCGTCGGCGTGCGCATGACCACAGTTATCCTGACCGTGTGGGCCACAATCGAAGAGCAGATAGTTACCGTTCAACGACCAATCATCTCGCATCACGTAGTAGCCGCCATTTTCAAAGACAACCGATTGCCTGGCTGGTTCGGACTCAACGATCTGATCAAGTTCGCGTAGACCAGCGGGTCCCATCAACCAGAGCGTTTCTTCTGCAACTCCATGAGCTACAAACTTGTATTCTGAACGATTGAATACCACCGCGCCAGTCGACAATGCAGCTCGAAAATCATTCGAGGAACGACGATCAAGCATGACTAATCTTCCACCGTCATCGTCTCCAAAAAACGGCGAGGTCCCATCCGGTCTGGTTATGTACATCAGGTGGTCCAGCAGCTTGTTCAAGCCGACGGAAATCTCTGCTGGAAGAGCGACACCATTCGCCTGAGCGAGAATCAGGAAGTGTGTGTAGAAGTCGGTTGTATAGCGATGATAGTAACTCGACTGTTCGAAGTACACCCCATCAGGTCGCACATGAATCGGCAACTGCTCAACCAGAATGCGCTTGCCTGTCTCGCGCCAGCGGGCAGACTCTTTGAATTCGGGTAGCAACAAGCCCAAATAGAACAGTCCGAGCGCTTCGCCCGTCAGATGAGTGTTCGGACTAAAGTAAGTTGAAAGATAAGTCTCGAGATGACGAGCGTTGAGATACAGGAACTTCAAGGCTCGCAGGAACGTTCGCGAGTTCAAGGTCGGAGAATCCCTGAAGAAATAGAAGCCCCATAACCACGAGATAGAACGAAACGCTATTTCCAGGCTGCTAGCCCAATTGATTCCCAATTTCGGGGGATTCTGGTCCATCCATGACTCGAGGTGCACAACAAAAGTCTGCGCGTATCGCTCGTCGCCAGTAAGCCAGTAGGCCTGCCCGAGGGTAGTGAAGTATTGGTGGCGGTTAAGCTCCCAAACAATCTTCTTGTCACCTGCACGCTCAGCATCCAGATAGTCGAGCTTGCTCCAATGAACCAGCGGAATCCGCTTGCCCAAGACCGGCTCAAAATGCCAATCAACCGGACTGCCGAAGCTGAGGGCTCGTGATCCAAGAAGTTGAAAGCGTCCCTCGATCACCCCATCGGCCTGTTCGATAATGTCTTGCGCTGAATTGGGCCATCTTGCTGCAAGTTCTCTCGTTGTCTGCTCGCGGTCGGCAAAACCCAGAAAGAACTTTGGCTGAGTTCGAGATCGGAAATGCGTGAGCAACTTCTCCGCTGACCAAGGTTCGGGACGGCCCCAGGCTGCGGGATCAAAGAGTTTCATTGCATCCTGATCCGATGGCAGTCTTGCCTGTGATGTCCAGCCATGACGCTCGGCAACCGCCGCAAACTTCTGGCGGCATCGCACGCGGAGTTCGTCAAAGCTGAGCCGTCTGATTTTTCTCTTAATCTCCCGCATTCTCGACTATGTTGAAATGTCTAATTAATCGGTGGGCGCAGAACTAAGAAAAGATGGCATCTAGCGAGATTAATCGCAAGGTTACCGTTTGACCGGTTAGCTGGCCGAATTTGGGGGGTTTTTAAGAACTAAGAACGTGCGACCTGCAATCAGGTCTCCAATTCTGGACAAGCTTCTCTGTTCCAAGAGGCGTGGCGTTAAGCAACATTTAAAACCTTGGGCTCTTATCGGCGAGGAGCGCTGGGCTCGGCTCGATTCCGCCGTACGTTATCACGCATCCGGTTGGTCTCTCAAGTTGGGTTCGGCCAGTTCCTGCCGACTGCCGGTTACGCTTCTTCGGCTTAATCGAAAGTACAGACTCAACCACTTCTCACGTACTGCGTCCCAGGAATACTTCCGGCACTCTACTCTTGCGTGTTGAATCAGCCTGCTCGAAAGCCTCGGGTCTTCCAACAATCGAATAGCACTATTCGCTAGGGCAATATGGTCTCCTCGATCAACAAGTAGACCAGTCTTCTCATGCATGACGACATCCGGGATGCCACCGGCATTTGTAGTCACGACTGGAAGGCCGCACGTGAACGCCTCGAGAATCGAAAGCGGCTGATTGTCAATCTCTGATCCGTTTAGATAAATATCGGCCTCATCATATAGCTCACCAATCCTGTTATGCTCGATCCTGCCTGTGAACTTTGCGTTACGTAAGCCGAGTTCAGCTGCCAAAGTTTCGAGAGCTGCCCGTTCAGGACCATCGCCGGCTACTATCAGCCCAGCTTCAGGAAAGCGCTGCTGGATTCTCGCAAAGGCACGCAGGACGCAATCGACGCCGTAGTGAGTTTCAAAGTTCCGATTTGAAAGAAAGATTGGACGAAGTGTTTCGCGTTCACGAAAGTGAAACTTCTCAGTGTCGATCAAGTTGTAGATCGGTTTTGACGCGAGGCCGAATGTCGCAAAAACCCGGACGAGATAGTCTGAAGGAACGGCTATTTCGTCGACCAGTCGCATCGTGGGAATTGCCGACTGTCGCCAACGCCTCAGATGATCTTCCGCTTCGCCACTGTGATAGTTTAGTAGAGCACTCTTACCGTAAAGTTTGCTAACCAGGATTGCGGGTGTCGGCGCAAGGACAAATGAAAAATAGGAAGCTGAAAAGATGTGAATAACATCGTACTTCCACACACGAGTTAACAGTGATGCAATGTACGCTGCTGATGTGACAACGGTGCGGACGTACTTGATCGCTTGCAGCTTTCTTAAGGGGCCCGGCAAACGCGGATTGATCGGTAGAAACCCAATATCCAGTCCCGGCTCGTCTCTCAAGCGCTCGAGGAGTCGTGCCGCCTGAACCGCCTGACCGCCCAGAATGTCAAATGACGGCGCGATGATCAGTAGACGAAGAGGCTTCGCAAGATCGATGGACAAACTCTTGTCGAAATGGCGTTGTGAATCTTGCTTGTCGGTTTTGACCATCTCCGAATCTTACGGGAGCTGAATTTTTTGCGCGTCCCTAAAGGAACCAGGTGCCGCTAATCAGCGGTGATCGTTGACCGCTTGGCAAGAAGTGTGTCGTACAGCTGCTCAGTTTGCTTGAGCTGGGCCTCGCAGGAAAACTTGCTTAGCACGATCTTTCTTCCCTCTTCTCCAAAGGCTCTGGCGCGGTCAGGTTCTCGAAGCAGCGCAATAATGTGAGAAGCCATCGTGTGGTAATCGCCTACCTGCACCAGATGTCCGCTCCTTCCGTCGTTGATAGCCTCCCTGGCACCACCCACATCCGTAGCCACCACTGGCCGCCCGGCAGCCATGTATTCGAGAATTGCGTTCGCAAAGCCCTCGGCCTTTGAACTCAAGACACATACTTCTGACAGGCTGAGCAAAGCGCCAATAGAATCGCAGCGTCCAAGAAAAAAAGTGCTTTCCATGATTTCGAGCGAGCGGGCAAGCGCGCGTAACTCATTAGCCAATTCTCCTTCGCCGGCCAAAAGAAATGTGCTTTCTGGCACAGCGCGCTTTACGAGTTGTGCCGCACGCAAAAAGGTTGGGTAATCTTTCACGTCATGTCGCATGTTAGCGACGATCGTGACGAATTTTCGCGAGTGCAAATTCTCGTCCTTCAATCCGAGCATTGAAATAGCGTCGGACCGCGACGGTGCCGGCGCGAGTCGAGATACATCCAGCCCGTTATAAATCACGTGGATCTTATCTTTCTTAATGCCCTGATCAATCAACCTCAGACGTACCGCGTTAGAATTTGCCACGACGCCGTGGGCCATCGCAAAAGCAAATTGCTGGGCCTTGCGTTGCGCGCTGCTGCGCATCCCGGCAGTCTCTCTCATCGAGGCAACGCGCGCTGGTACTCGGGCGAAGGATCCGGCCATCATCCCAAACGCATTGGTGTAGAAGTCGTGCGTGTGTAGAACATCAATTCGCGACTGCTTGATGAAAGACATCAGCCGACGCAATTGCACCATTGCGTTCCGGTCATAAAAACTGGTTAGAGGAAATGAAGGGATGGGTTGGAGGTTGAGAGCTTCGACTTCCGCGCGCAAAGGTCCTTCGCCGCTAAGGCTAGCAAGACGAACATCAAACCGTTTACTTTCATGTAAAAGTCGAGTGAGCTGGATCGCCTGACGCTCGGAACCGCCTAAATTAAAGCTGTCTATCAATTGAAGAATGATTGGCCTCAACTAAACCCCGATACTAAACTGCGGCTGGAACCAGATTAGCTTCATGCCTCCTTGCGCCAAAACCATTTTCGTCTAAAAACTGCCGATGCCACAGCTCCAGCATTAGCAACGCCCAGAGACTCGTCGAGTGATCGCGCCTGCCCCGTTCATGTTCGTCAAGCAGAAGATCCACGTATCGCGAGTTCATGTATCCTCGCTGGCGCGTGCGGGGATCGCGAAGGACGTCATGAATCCGTTCTCGCAGTTGAACATTTATCCACTCCTGGACCGGAACACCGAATCCTTGTTTTGGTCTTGTCAGAATTTCCTGCGGGACCAGGTCACTCACCGCGCGCTTCAAAATGTGTTTTGTCTCGTTACCGGCCAACTTCATTGACGCGGGAATACGCATAACAAAATCTATTAACTTATGGTCGAGCAAAGGGGCGCGTGCTTCCAGAGATACCGCCATGCTCATGCGATCCACTTTGGTCATGATATCTCCCGGAAGATAGGTCTTGCTGTCGAGGTATAACAGTCTATCAATTGAGTTTCCCGTGTTCACTTTTCCTGCCAATTCATGGAAACAACGGGTGGCCCAATCACCATCCTGCAGCCGGTTACGAAAGTCGGACGTGTAGAGTGATTCTTTATTCAGCCGCGTGAAGACTGAAATGCTGTCAAGGTACCGGTCGATTGGATCAAGCGAGATGTTGTGAATGAAGTTCCGACCGATGGTCCAATGCGGCATGTGCGCAGAGATCGGTTGCATCACTCCTTTCCTGAGCAGACGAGGCACATAAGAGAATCCGCTTCTTTCCTTATCCACGACGTAGCGTGTGTAACCGGCAAAGAGCTCGTCTCCCCCATCGCCAGAAAGAATCACGGTGACGTGTTCCCGGGCGAGCTTCGAGACCATGTAAGTGGGAATCGCAGACGAGTCCGCAAAGGGCTCGTCAAAATGCCAGGCGAGTTCATCAACTATGTCGCAAATCTGAGGTGTGACGAAAAACTCATGATGATCCGTTCCAAACTTTTTTGCGGTGAGCCGCGCGTACTGCAGCTCGTTGTAGCTATCTTCATGGAAGCCTATCGAGAAGGTCTTTACCGGCTGGTCCATGTGGCGGGCCATCAGTGCGACAACGGTGCTGGAATCGATCCCTCCGGACAGGAACGCACCTAATGGAACATCCGACACCAACCGAAGGCGAACGGATTCGTCGAGTAACGATCGTAGACCCTCAAGATAGTATTCCTCGTTGTGTCCTTCCTCAGGCGAAAGCTCAAAATCCCAATACGCTGAAACCTTAACCCCTCGGTCGTTAAAGATCAGATAGCTCCCTGGCGGCAGCTTTCGAATATCACGAAATATGCTTAGTGGGTCAGGCACGTAGCCGAGTGTAAGGTAAGCGTCCAACGCCTCGAGATCGATGTCACGACGAACGCCAGGATGTTCAAGTAACGACTTTAACTCAGAGCCAAATACCAATGTGCCGCTGGCCGTAACCGTGTAGTACAGAGGCTTTTTCCCGACACGATCCCGAGCGATGAATAGCTCGTTTTTCTTCTCATCCCATAGAGCAAAGGCAAACATCCCGCGCAATAGATCAACACAAGAAGCTCCATACTCCTCATAGGCATGGACAATCGCTTCCGTGTCGGAATGTGTCTTAAAGACGTGGCCACGATTTTGAAGCCGAAGCTTGAGCTCAATGAAGTTATAGATCTCGCCGTTGAAAACTATCGTCGCCGTGCCGTCTTCACCGGAGATTGGCTGTCGCCCGCCGGCAAGGTCGATGATCGAAAGCCGGCGCATGCCAAGGGCGACGCCGTCTTTTACAAGAAAGCCCTGATCATCGGGCCCTCGGTGACGGATCACATGGCACATGTTTCTCAGCAAATGAGCACGCCCTGCCTGACCAGCCGAAGCCTTATCGTCCCAGAGGTCCACAAATCCGCCGATACCACACATGTCTATCTCCTAGGGCGTCAATTCAGGAGGTTTGCACCCTGCCGATCAGAATGGATCGGCCCACAAGTATACACTGCCAATCTTACGAACTCTCCAATCGGTCAACCGAGGTCAACTACTTCAGTTTTGCACACGGCAATTCGACGAGCGAAGCTGGAGTCGAGAAACTTAAACCTGGAATAGGTTGGACGTTGTTACTGAGAGTTGAGTGGGCAGGATTAGTTATTTAAACCCGGTGTATTCGAGCCAGAACGTAAACTGCAACATCGCAGCTATCACACTTTTCGACCAATGTTTCACGAAAACGTGCCTCACCAAGTTCGGTACGGTACGCAGAAACAGTAAGGCTAAAGTCAGTTTGCGCTGATGGAAAAACCCGTTCGCTCGCTTGAGTTCCTGTGCAGCGCGATCGTATTGCCCGGCAACAATCTTTTGCTTAGCTTTCTCGAGAGCGATGAACGCTTCACAGCGTTCAATTTCAAGCTGCATTTTGTTCCTGATGTGATCTGAGAGTGCCAGTTCCCTCATCAGTTTTCTTAGTACATCAGCCTGACCCTGGTACGACTTGATAATGTTTGAAGTCAGATTCTCTTCGTGAATTCTACGTCGGGAATGAACATTCGTGAGATATTCGATTCGTTTACCCGCATATGCGACTCGCAACCACAGATCATAATCTTCCGCATAAACAAAGTTCTCGTCGAACAGACCCGCTTCAATCAACGCGGTCCGTCGCGCAACCACGCACGACGCAATCACGTTGCACCTTCTTTCCATCAGGCTTTCAAAATCTGCAATCCCATCCGATGGGTTCGTCTCCATACTGGTTCGTCCAGCGGATTCCAGCTCTCCAAAGTTCACGGCATCGGCATAGATCAAATCGACTGACGGGTCTTTTCTGATTATCTCGATCATTTCTGCGAGGTGGTCAGGCAACCACTGGTCATCGCTATCAAGCAATGCAACGAATTCGCCCGATGCACACCTAATCCCAGTGTTGCGAGCACCACCCGGCCCTTTGTTCTCCTGCTTGATGTACGTAATCCGATCTAGATACGGCGCGAGCTCTTGTTCAAGTTCGGCAGTATCCGGTGTTCCGTCATTCACAACGATGACTTCATAGTCCGTGAAGCTCTGACAGAACACCGATTCGAGGCACTCAGCTATGAATCGCGCAGTCCTGTACGTCGGGATAATGATGCTAAAGAAGCACTGTGAGATAGGTTGCGACTCGAGAAGAGCCAATTGTGATTTCACCATCTGTGCAGGGATTTGTCCGCAAGCTTCAGCTGGGAGACTGAACAGGCGGATCGTTAATTAGTTATGAGTCGTTAGCGGACTCAATTACAGTCGCTCGTATTTCTGAAGTTAACAAAAATTACGCGTAACTAAATCCTTAGGGCCAGGGTACGGGGATCATTGATAGGGAACTTTTGGATTTGAGCATCTTATCGAAGTTGCTGTCAAGCTTTTACGTTGCAAGATTTAGGTTAATCCCGAACCGCAGCCGTAAGTTTATCGGGCCTTAGGAGTAACCAAGTATTCTTAAGGTCCATCAAGGCAAATCTTCCTGCCGGAATAACGAGCAATACAACAAACATCGTAACCGTAATGAAACAGGCTTCTAAGGCCAGTCCAACCAGCGAGCTGCCGAAATTGACAACGTTTCGTAAAGCCAAACCGGCCAGCAAAGCACAGCCCGAGGCGAACACGAATGGGACTGTAATGCGAAACAGATCCGAGGTTCGAATCGGACCAGAGCGGCCAACCGACCAGAATGAAAACGGAATGAGTATCAGCAGTCTTGTCACACAATATGAAGCAGCCACCCCAAGCGCACCCCAGAACAGACCAGCGATGATCGACAGGAAAGATATCGGAGCACTAATGGACGCCAGCCGAAACATCTCACGCGACCGTCCCTGACTTATGAAGAGCCAACCCACCGTGTTCATGGCCGGATGAAGCAAGGCTGCTGCACTAATGAATACCAGTATCCGGCCAGTGTAGGTCCATTGTGGTCCAAGCACGACTTGAACGAGCCAGTCTGCCGTAACTATCATCCAGGTGATCACCGGCATGGTGACAATCATCACCTTTTCCAACATCCGCAAGTAGGCCTGACGATATCTCGACTCAGATTGAACCAGACGGCTTAACGACGGAATAGCAACTGCGGAAAGTGGCTCATCAATCTGGTCGGTAGGCAAAGCAGAAAGCTGGAAAGCCTTGTTGTAGAACCCAAGTTGTTGCGATCCCCAAAACTTGCCAATAAGCAGGCTATCCACGTTTCGGGAAAAATAGTTCAAGATCGAGTACGCGGTGATGTTTCCGCCGAAATCCAACATGGCGCGCGTGTCTGCCGTGAGATTCGCACGCCTGGCAGGCCACCATTGACAAACCAAGACGACTCCAACCGCGTTTGTTCCCAACAACGCCAACTGGCTGAACACCAACGACCAATAAGCCCAGCCCCGAAGTGCCAGAGTGATACCCACCGCATAGCCGCTTATAAGGGATATCAGTCCGATGGCGCTCAATGAAAAGAAACGCATCTGACGGCGCATTAACGCTTCACTTTGAACGGCAATACCTCCAAGAATGAAGCTTGGAGCCATCGCCAACGCGATCCATGTAACGCGCGGCTCGCCATAGAACCAGGCGATTGCCGGAGCGATAGCGATCATCATGATTGTGATCACGACGCTCACAGCCACATTTATCCAGAACAGAGCACTCACCTGTTCGAAATTAACTTCAGCGCTTTGGATAGTTGCCAATGAAAGACCCATGTCTTTGAACAAGCCAAAGAAATTTATGGCAACCGCAACCATGCCGATCAATCCATAGTCCTCCGGCCGGACCAGACGAGCCATGATCGCAGTCGCAACTATGCTCAGCGCAAACCTCAAACCATGCGCTGTGATCATTACCACTCCGCCCCGCGCGGTGTGTTTTCCGATCGCCGGCAGCAGATGATCGGTCCGGAAATGTTGACGTCCGTCAGGTTGACTTGCTTCCAGACGCTCAGGCTGTTCGTTCGGCGGCATAGCGGTACTTAAAGCACTGACGGCCAGTTCTCAGGAACTCCGACACCTCAATAGCTTAAGAGTCCAGCACAAACTGACCGCTGCAGCGAAGCCAATACTTGTGATAGGTTCCCGCGGCCTGAATAAGATAACCATAATCGCGCACACTCGCTCGATACAGCAATGAAGTTGCACGAAGGTAGTGCCTATTGAGTATCTTGCCGGGAAAATCTTTGGAACCCAATATCCGATCACCCTCAGACAGCAATTCACGCTTTCTGAGTTTAAGTGTGCGACCGTCCCACTGATACGTAAGTCCCTCAGCGATGGGCAACGGGCAAGGTTCATGACCTGGATAAGTCTGCCAAGGTACTTGTTTTACTTCTGAGGGTAAAAAGTCAAGCCACTTTGAATAGAATCGGTGTCCCAAACACAGGTCAATGGGTGTCGAAACGATGGCCGTGAGAAAGTCACTATCGTAGAACGGTAATTGAAGTTCCAACCGGTGGGCGTCAATGTCCTCAAAATGGAGCGCGAGATGTCGCCTCTGGTCGTTGAGCAGTAGAAAGACATAGAAACTTCTCCCAGGATCTTCGCAGTGAATGTCATCGAGCTCTTGCTGAATGTCCTCATGCAGCACACGTGAGAGTGGAGTACGGTAAGATGACTTAAGCATCCTCAAGGGAATATGTGCACTTTGCTGGAGTAAGTATTCATCAATCGCGGAATGCTTCTCGCCTTGGCGCATAAACTCGACGATCCTCGGGTTAACGTATACGTGTCCAAAACCCACGCTACCGCCATCTCCCGACCAAAACAGATTCGGCCGTTCCGGAGGAGAAATTGAACGCAGCTTCGATTTCCGCCAGGCATCTGCCATGATCATGGACCACGCCGGACTTGCGAAACTGTTTACCGGAGCTTCCTCGTGAAGTGAACCTATCTGCTGAGCGAACTCGGCGCCGAAGACTTGATCCTGGGTACCTGCCCGAGCGAAGTTGAACGTATGCAACTTCATCCCTTGTTTACCAAGAGCGGCAACCACACATCTCGAGTCTAATCCACCACTAAGAAACGCCGATGTTGCTGTGTCTGCCCGACTACGAATTGCGATTGCTGTTGTGAAGCTGTCAAATACCTCCTGCAACAACTCCGACTCTGACTTGCGTGACTCTGGGACGTCGTCCCACCGCCAGTATTGCTGCGTCGAGACATCTTTTTCCGAAATGCGCACCAGCTCCGCTGCCTTTAACAAGCGAATATTTGCATATGGTGTACGGTTCCCTAAGGGCAGTCCCAGAGTTACGATCTCTGTTATCGCGCGCAGATCCATCACCTTCGGTATTTCGCCAAGCCTCTCCAATACCCTTAACGATGTAGCAAATGCGACGTACTCGTCCGTTAACGCGTAATACAGCGGTCGGATGCAAAGCTTGTCTGCGATCAAGTGCAAAGTTTCGGTAACGGGCTGGTAATAGACGGCGCAAAAAGTGCCTCTGACGCGTTGCAATAAGCTCCAGTCGCCATTGTCCCACGCGTCATGTAATGCTTTGAGATCCTCAGTCCGCGAGCGCCAGCCATCCCCGTTTGCAAGACTAAGGAGTGGCTCGCCTGCAAGCATTGAGACTGAGCCATTTGGACCGATCCGAAATGCTGGTTCACCGTATACACCTATATCGACCTTAGCTAGAAAGCAGCGATCGTTACTAAAAACCTCTACCTTGTCATTTGGATCCCGTGAGATGTTGACTCTGAGAGTTTCACACGCAGAAGGAGGGACTTCCTGGTTTGGTATCCTGCTGAATAATCCTGCAAAGACTGTCATCTGTACTTGCTACCTCCCTCTTGTTCAGACATAGCAAAAAGAGGCCGCCTTCCAAGATTCTCACACTCAAGAACCGGAACAGTAACGCTCAGGGAATGTGACCCGGCTCTTGTTAAGAAGGAGATTCGTTCTCTCTAGCAAGGGATTCCGCGGTCTAGGGTTCCGCATTACTGCTTTTCACTAGAAGTGGGAACAAATCTTTAATATCCAGAAGTGCTCGTCGGGCCGCTGGAATCGCAAGAAAAGACAGCAAGGCAACCGTCACCGCAATAGCAGAACTCGCCACCAAACCCGGTACTGGCCGGATAGTTCCCACGCTCATACGGAAAGCGAAGACGGCAATCATTACTCCTAAAGAGGTAACTACGGATGGAAGTATGGTGCGATAGAACTCAGAAATCCTAATTGGACCAGATCTGCTCACGAACCAGAACTGAAGAGGCTTCCGAACACACAAACCTGTTATCGCGTATGATGCGGCTACGCCTACTGCACCCCACGGCAAGCCAGCAACTATCGACACGATTGAAAGCGTCGCATCTATCAATCCCCAGTGAAAAATGCTGCGGGTGCGACCCTGCGATATCAATAGCCATCCCATAGTGCTGGAGATAGGTTCCACTAGACCAACGATCCCGAGCAGCGCAAAAATACGACCTGTTTCGACCCATTGCGGTCCCAACAGTACCCTCACAACCCAATCCGACGTCACTATCATAAAAGCCATTGCAGGCATCGTGATCATTGCCAGCTTTTCCAGCATTCGCATGTAGGCTCGGTTATAGCGCTCTGGCGTATCTGCCAACCGACTCAGAGCTGTGACAGCAACAGCATCGATTGGCGCAATAATCTGATCCAGCGGGAGAAGTAAGAGCTGGTAAGCTCTCGCATAGAGACCCAGTTGTTGAGGGCCCCAGTAACGACCGATAAGTAGATTGTCGAGGTTTCGCGCCAGGTAATTGAGTACGTTAAAACCGGTGAGGTTTCGGCCAAAAGCAATCATCGAGCGAACTCCGGAATTGCGGCTGGGAAGGCTAGGCCGCCATCTGCAAATCATCCAAACTCCGATAGCGTAACTTGCTCCTGTAGCCAGGCTGCTGAAGACCAAAGCCCAGTAACCCACGCCCAATGCCGCGAGCACTATTGCGGTCGAAGTACCCAAAAGAATTGATGCGATTTCGTTCCCTGCCAAAGCAGCAAAGCGCATCTGCCTTTTCAATAGAGCTTCATGCTGAACTGTAAGACCACCAAAGATAAAGCCTGCAGCCACCACGAGAATGATCCAAGTTAACCGCGATTCTCCATAGAATGATGCGACCGCAGGTGCGATCGCCATAGTTATCGCCGAAGCAGCGAGGCTAAGCCCCACGTTGACCCAGAACAGGTTGCTGACTTGTGCGTTATTAATCTCAGCACGCTGCATCGTAGCGGCTGACAATCCAAGATTCCTTAAGGGGTAAGAAAAATTCACGATCACCGCAACCATAGCGATGAGCCCATAATCGTTCGGCGTAAGTAGACGCGCCAGCACGACAGCAGAAGCCATGTTAAAGATGAACTTGAATCCCTGCGACACGATCATGATTGTGCCGCCGCGGGCAGTGTGAGCGGTCAGAGAAGGCTTTAGGTGGTCTGTTCGGAAATGCTGATCCGAATCGTCCATCTCCGCTTGCAGTGACTTGTCAATTGGATCCTGAGACATCCGCTCTCGGAAGGCTACGTCGTGCTGGATTTGTAAGCGCGCTGAAGAAGGCGAGGTGCAACGCGCAGGCCGAAAAGCGCTAACTGAAGCTTCCAACTATGAAAATAATTATTGGCTATTCGAAACGAATCAGCTGCCGCTTTAAACTCCCCCTGTAACAGCGAGCGCTTTCCCCGGTCTATCTCCACGCTAGCGGTCCGTAAGGCAACTGTGCGCGCGAGCGTGGCTCGTTCTTGAGCGGTTAGATCTTTTCGCCGGCCAACTTTTTCCAAGACCCGCAATTCTCCCTCGACGGATTTGATTCCGTCGAATGCAAGACTTCCGGACCACACCCGATGACGAACTAACACTTTTTTTTGGAAGTTCATCCGAGCATTGTCCCGCATGGCTAATCTCAACCACAGATCAAAGTCCTGCGAGTTGCGAAGGTCTTCATCGAAGAGTCCAACTTCAAGAATCGGTTCTCTGCGCGCGACCACACTTGAAGTATTAACTACGCAGCGTTCTCCGATTAAGCTCTCAAATGTTACGGGCCCGTTCGACGGCTCTCGCTGCATGATGGTTCCTTTCGCTGCGCGCCGGTCGCCAAAGAGCACCGCATCAGCATAAACCAAGTCGTACCCGTTGCCGCTCTGGATGAAGGCAAGCTGGTCACTCAGAAACTCAGGGAGCCACACATCGTCGCCATCCAGGAAAGCGACATACTCACCTTTTGCCGCTCGTAGTCCGGCATTCCGCGCTGCACCAGCTCCTCGATTCTCCTGCTTTATATAGGTGATTCGATCCATGTGCGGGCGAAGCGCGGCCTCCAGTTCTTCCGTATCTTCGGAACCGTCGTTAATGACGATGATTTCGTAGTCTGTGAACGTTTGGGCCAACACCGAGTCGATTGTTTCACGTATGAACGGCGAAACGTTATAAGCGGGAATAATCACGCTTACAGTAGGGTGTGTTGATTTAGGTGCTGTTTGTACTGAATCGGTTTGAGAATTCACTGTCCCCCACCCTCCCTGCCTACTGGCAAAGTGGCCGAGGTTGACCCAACCGAGCGGTCAACGGGATCGCGAATTGGTTCCCAACGAGCGTACCTTTCACCGGTTACGAACTTGTAAACAGCCAGCATCGAGGCGAGATTTGCCAGTACAAAATAATAGGGAAGGGTCAGCGCCTTGCCGGATATGTTGGCAAGCTCTACCAGCCAAGCTACCAAAGCCATTAGGGTGAAAACCAATCCAGCTATCAAAACACAGAAGTGGAAAAGTGAATTCCACGCCAGAACCATGGAGCACAAGAGCATGGTCAGCAAAAAGAACGGAACTAGATAGCGCATCACCTTATGCGAGATAAGTTCGATCGCATAGAAGCCGCTCCTCAGCGGGTTCATCATACTGCGATGACGCCAAAGGTCGGTGAAAGTTTGTGTAATGACCCTCACGCGCATTTGCAATTCCTTGCCAGGCAGCCGATTCGTTTCTTCAAAGCAAACAGCGGAGGGTTCATAGACAGCTCGCAGGCCCTGCTCCATCATCTTCGTCGCAATCAGGAAGTCACTGCAGGCTTCGTCATACATTGGAACGTAAGCAGAGCGCCGCACGGCATAAAGACATCCAGATGCACCAATCAACGAACACACCCGGCTTTCGTGTTGCCTGAGAAACGACTCATAACCCCAGTACGAACGCGCACCTTTACCCACATTGGTCTGTGAGGGATCCACATAGACCAAACGGCCGGCTACGCAACCCACACTAGGATCCGCAAAGCTCGGGACCATCACTCTAAGCACATCGGCCTCATAGAGTGTCGTCGCATCCGAAAAGATAATGATGTCGCCTTTTGCTTTCTCGACGGCAGCATTTTGAGCTGAAGTCTTTCCAAATCGTTTCGGCTGACGATGAAGGCGGACACCTTGCGATTCAAAGCTTCTTACAATCTCGTCAGTCTGATCGGTTGAACAATCCGAGGCTACGATGATTTCTAGCAGATCTTTTGGATAGTCGAGCGACAGCGAATTCTCGAGCTTCCGGACGAGAGCATTTTCTTCATTGTATGCAGTGATGATGACACTAACGCTGGGCCAGATTTCCGCCTTCCTGATCGGCCGTGATCGCAATCTACTGGCAACGACAAGTAGCAGAGGGTAGCCAATGTAGGCGTAAATTACGCCCGCCGCACATAGCCAGAAAACAGTTTGTGCCACCACCAAGCCCGCTTGCTTCATCAACACCAACTCTCAGATTTCATTGCACAAAAGCTTTTGGAGGACAAACCCAGCGGTCAGATCTCGCCCGGAGTGGAATATACCCGAACACGATTGATCGTGCATTCCGAGCCAGCAATCTTAAGGCCGTTACCACAAAAAACAAAAGAAGCTGCAGACGCTTTCGCGCTTGCAGCTTTGAAAACAGCGTCCAGCTTTCGCCGGACGAGGGTGGTACTTGCCAGTTGTCCAACCAGCTCAAAAGGTTCGCGATTTGAACCGTTCAGACAGCGACATTCTCGGGAACCGAGGCAAACACCAGGGCCTTTACTCGCTCGCGAAGCGCCCCCTCAAATCGGCGAGCCTCTTCTACTTCAGAGAACGAAAGAGCCCGTAATTCCTGCTCAATCCTCCTCCTGTAGTCGGAAACTAACGAATCCGAAACGCCAAGCGCCGCTGCTACCTCCAATTGAGTCGAGTGGTCCGCGCTCAAATAGCAATGCCAAAGCACACCAAGAATTCGATTGTATTGCTTGACCTTCCCGCGTACGGTCTCATTGAGATTCTTTAGGAAAACTTCAACCAGCCCTATAGCTTCGCCTTCGGCTTCGCGCCGCATCAGGCTCTGTTCAGGGCTCTCTTTCTTATCGACCGGCTCGAACTGATAACCGTCGTTGTCGTTATCATCCGTGTCCAGCGGTACCAGATAAATGTCCATCACAGGTAACCGCGACATCACCAGGCTGCGTAGACTGCGGACGTCCACGGGCGAATCGATCGCGTCGAGAACTGAAACTATCAAGTCCTCGAGGTCTGAATTGCTGATCACGACCTGGGAGTCACCTGTGCACCCAACCATTCTGGTGTCACGGGGACGTACCGGAACGATTTGCACTCGCTGCTCGACATCGTGAGAATCACGACGCGGTTTTGATGGATCCCACTCACTGAGTCCATATACGCGATCTGCCAACCGTCGATGCGGTTCATCGTTCATGCCGCTGGAATCGAAGCGCCGAAAGTTCGAACTGGATTGGATTAATGTAGAAATGCGACGAGCAAGACGATAGCTTTCGGGATGACGTCTGCGAAGCTCAGCGGTCAAAAGATTTGTGAGTTCGATCTGACTGATTTCACACTCAATCTCATAGTCAGTCATCTCGGTCTCAAGATAATGCTCGAATCGGTTCTTACTCAACAGCTGTACAAAGAGCTCCTGAGTAAGGTCGGTGAATGCAGACGCGGCACCCTCTTCAACGAGTAGTCCCGCACTTCGAGACGCTCGCACGAGAGGGTGATGAGATACGATTCTATGCAGCTCCGACCACAGCCGGCTTACATCGGAAACGAGCAGACTCTCGACCCACTTACCGGTCTTGCCCTGACGCTCGTTTGTCCGGCGAGGTCGCGACTGCTGAGGCGGCTGCTCAACGCTGCTGTGCTCAGCATCCTTTTCGTAATCTTGGCTTATAGATTTCACAGGGATTGTCCGTATTGGCTCGAAGGTGGCGTAATTCACGATTTACGTGTTGATTCGAACCTTGCGACTGGTGGCTTTGACGTGTTGCCAAACGAGTTCTGGGGTCAGCCAGACCTTGGGGTGAGGGACAATGGAACATCTAAGAATCCAACTGCCATTGACTCGCCGGGGTTTCAAGTGAGGCTAGATTCAAGGGGGACTCTACAACTGAAACCCGTGCTAACCGTCACGGGTTGGCCCTCACTCTCCAAGCTGTTTGAAATCGGATCCCAGAAGAAACTGAGACGGTTCTCAATTTCTGAATCCTGAAAATACTGAGATCGTTGATTTTGCCCGGTTCCGCACGAAAAGCAGGTGGGCGTGCTCGGAAAGTGCGTCAAGTGGCGGATGGGCCGCTTGACTCGACGGCAGCCATCTTAACAGGGTTTTGAAGATTGGGCAACAGGTTTTTACAACGATAAAACCGCCGGGATTCTATTGAAAAAAGCGGGTTTACGGCGTCAAAAAGCTCTGGAACTCGGGTTCGATTGGGTCTTTTATCCTGTTGAACAGCTAGATCCGCGGATTGCGGTCCTTTGAGGCCGAAGCTTCACTTGCCCCCCAGCTCCTCCTCAAATGCAGAAGCTGCCACGTATTCTCGAGAAACCGGAGCACCGGGTAGATGAAAGCTGCAGCCGTGACGGCATTCCGAAAAACCGCCGCTTGCCCTTCCGACACAATACTCGTGTCATACAACTCTCGGAAACTATCTAACGAGATTATGAATCTGGTGAAGTTTCACCTTGCCGCATGCGACTTTTGCTCAGCCGAACTGCCTCTGCTCAACCACTATTCGCAGCCACGAAAAGGTGAACCCAAGGCACCAGACATCCCGATGAATCTGCGGGTGCTGGCTGAGTCGTTGCTTCATAAGAGTGGGAAAATTCAGATTTCTGAGGAGCCTTGCCGCCGCAATGATCGACGCTCAACCGGAAGGAATTAAATTACCACTAGTTCATCGACTGGCTACGACCGTTTAGTGGAAGATCGATCCAAAAGGTACTTCCCTCCCCCAGCTTAGACTGGACCCTGACCTCTCCGCCATGAGCCCTTGCCAGGTGCTTCACGATTGCCAATCCTAGACCAGTTCCGCCGAGCTCTCTTGAACGTGCTCGATCAACCCGGTAGAAGCGTTCGAATAGTCGCTCGAGATGCTGAGCGGGAATTCCTTCTCCCGTGTCCTGAACCATAATCCGGTTCATCTCTCCGCTTTCGTACCTGATTGTGACCTGGCCGTCTTTCCGATTGAACTTGATCGCGTTCTCAAGAAGGTTCGTCAGCATCTGCTCGAGTCTGGTGGGGTCTGCAAAGACTACTGCTTGAGGGTCGATCAGATTGTTGATCACGATGTCCGCTGACGAAGCCTTAGCTGCGAGCGAAGTAACCACGTCATTGACTAACGGATACAGATTGACTTCACTTGGTTGGACCTTTACGTTGCCGGCCTCGATCGCGCTTAGCTCGAGTATGTCGTCGATCAGGGTATGCATTCGCATGGCGTTCTTGCGGATGATTGCAAGGAACCTGCGGTTGTCGTCTGTCTCTTCCAGTGTTCCCGTTTCCAATGTCTCCACAAACGCCAGTATCGCCGTCAGCGGTGTGCGGAGCTCGTGCGATACATTCGAAAGAAACTCCTGCCGCACCCGTTCAAGCTTCTCAAGGCGGCTAATGTCGAAGAAAACTCCGATGGCGCCATCCGGGTTGTGGTCATCGTCGTCCCATAAGGGCACGACCCGTAGATCGAAGATGTGCCTCATAGGATCGTGGAGTTCAACTTTTACATCTGATCGTTCGCTGCCTTTCAAGGCATCGAGGAATGCACCGTAGATAGCTGGATTCCGCGTTAACTCGGTAAGTCGCTTGTTGTTTGGGTTACCGTTGGCAAGGCTGAACAATCGCTGTGCAGCTGAGTTGGACGCAACAACTCGTAGATCCCTGTCAACGACCAGCAACCCTTCTCTCATTCCCGTCATCGTCGCTTGAAGGAGGGTTGCTGAGCCGAACTCTTCCTTGTCGGTGGTTTTTGTTGTGCGATCAGTGATCGACGACGGTTGTTGCCTGGCGAGGTAGGACGAGCGGGTGATTAAAACTCCGGCAAGGACGGAAGTGATGAAGGCAAGGATGGACCACGCCGGCGAGGCAAATAGAGTAAGAGCAGCCGCGATTACGAGCAGTCCAGCGCCGATCCAAAAACTATAGCTACGAAACAAAGCGTCCTCATCCCGCAGCAGGATTCGCCATCTTTGTACATCCGATAAAGCGGTATCCCACGCCGACTACGGTCTCGATACAATCACCACACTCCCCAAGTTTCTGCCGCAGGCGTCTGATGTGCACGTCGAGTGTCCTGGCATCACCGTAGTAACTATAACCCCAAACGCTGTCCAGCAACTGCTGACGCGTGACAACTCGGTCCGGACTCCGCGCAAGCACCGAAAGAAGCGTGAATTCCTTATTCGTGAGCTTTATGCGCTGCCCATCGCAGGCGACGCGAACATCGCCAAAATCAATCATCAAATGATCGTCTTCGTAGTTCTTGGCTGCGCTCTCATCAGCGCGGCGAAGCACTGCTCTGACCCGTGCCATTAGTTCTCTGACTGAGAACGGCTTGGTGATGTAATCGTCGGCTCCGAGATCGAGCCCTGTTACACGATCGGACTCGGAACTCTTCGCAGTGAGAATGATGATGGGAGTGCGGCGGGTAAGTGGTTCACGTCTGAATCGACGACAGAGCTCGATGCCGCTCATACCGGGCAACATCAGATCAAGAAGAATTAGCAACGGAGGTCGTCGCTCATTGAGTCCATCAATTAACCCCTGTTCACCCGTCGCCGCGACAACCGTTTCCAGTCCTTCGCGTTCGAGATTGTACTTGACGCTCTCCGAGATATCAGGATCATCTTCGATGATTAGAACCGGTCGTCCCATATTCAGTTACTATGTTTGATTACCGCAGCCTCAGCCATGTAAACCGTTAGTTCACAGATGTCCTTTACATAGTCGCCGACGCGCTCGAGATGTTTGGCGACAAAAAGCAGGCGGGCGTCTCTGGTGGCGGTTAGTGGCTCGGAAACCATCTTACCGATGAGGTCTCGAAACACCCGATTGTAAAGTTCGTTGATTTCCCAATCACGTTTGATGATCTCGCGTGCAGCTTGAGCGTCGCTATTGGTAAACGCATCGAGCGCAGAGCGCAGCATCGCCGACGCATGGTCCGCCATCTGCTGAAGTTCGATCGTTCGCTTCAACTCCGGCTCGTTATTCAGATCGATTGCAGCACGCGCGATGTTGCACGCATGGTCGGCAATTCTCTCCAGAACAGGAGTCATCTTTGCGACAGAAAACACGAAGCGGAGGTCTCGAGCAGCGGGTTGGCGTAAAGCGATAATGTCAATACACTGCCGATCGATCTCAACTTCCATCTTGTCGATGGTGTCGTCGCGCTTCAACACATCACGAGCCACGTCGCTGTCCCGCTCCATAAGCGAGTACATCGCACGTTCAATTGCGGTTTCTGCCTCACCGCCCAACAGCAAGACCCGATCCCGCAGTCGATTCAGTTCGTCGTCCAAATGTCTATGTAAATCAACCACGCTACTGCCTCTCTATCCAAATCTTCCGGTAATGTAATCTTCAGTCAGCCTTTCGTTAGGCGCCGTAAAAATCCTCTCTGTCGAATTTACCTCAATTAGTTTACCTAACAAAAAGAAGGCGGTCTGATCGGAAACGCGCGCTGCCTGTTGCATGTTGTGCGTAACGATGACAATCGTATAGTGCTCTTTCAAATCTACAATCAACTCTTCGATCTTCGAAGTAGCAATCGGATCAAGCGCCGATGCAGGTTCGTCCATCAGAATCACGCTGGGCCGAATCGCCAGGGCGCGAGCGATGCACAAACGCTGTTGCTGACCGCCGGACAATCCCAGCGCCGATTGTCGTAATCGATCCTTGACTTCATCCCAAAGCGCAGCATCCTTCAATGCTAATTCGACACGGTCATCGAGCTCAGCCTTGTTCGTTGTCAACTTATTTATTCTGAGGCCATACGCAGCATTGTCATAAATGGATTTCGGAAAAGGATTTGACTTCTGAAAAACCATTCCCACCCTTCTCCGCAGTTCCACGACGTCGGTCCCCGGCGCGTAAACATCCTGACCGTCGATTAGAACGTGCCCTTCGATTCGCGTTCCGGGTATCACATCATTCATTCGATTAAGAGTTCGAAGGAATGTTGACTTGCCGCAACCCGATGGCCCAATGAACGCCATCACGATTTTTTCGGGAATCTCCAGAGAAATATCATGCAGCGCCTGGGTCCGGCCGTAATAGAAATTCAGGTGTTCGACAGACACTTTCGCGGGCCCGCCAGCGGGTGATGACGGTTTTTTGCCCTCGCGCCGCGGGACAGCAGGAGGCTTTGGCTTGACACTCAAAGTTGGCATGGACATTCAAACCCTCTTTCGCGTCAGGATTCGAACACTAATATTTATTGCCAGAATAAGTGTCATAAGGACAAGTGTCGCGGCCCAAGCCTGCGCGTGCCATTCGTCATAGGGAGAAATCGCGTAATTGTAGATCTGCACCGTTAACGAAGCGATCGGCTCATTCAGCGACGTTGGGAAAAACCGACTACCCAACGCCGTGAACAGTAAGGGTGCCGTCTCACCGGACACCCTCGCGAGTGCAAGCATCGCGCCTGTTACGATTCCGGATGAGGCAGCGGGAATCACAATTCCGAGCGTTACTCTCCACTGCGGCGCACCCAATGCCAGCGCTCCCTCACGCAGGCTTTGGGGAACCAGTCTGATCATCTCTTCAGTAGTACGTGCAACGATCGGGATCATGACTATCGCCAGTGCGACGCCACCTGCAAATGCCGAGAAGTGCTTCATCGGAAGAACGACGATGGCATAAACAAACATACCGACGACAATCGAGGGAATCCCTGTCATTGTGTCGGCGACAAATCTGACGATGCCTGCAAATCGGCTGGTACCAAATTCAGAGAGAAACACGCCGGTTGCAATTCCCACAGGCAGCCCAATGACTGACGACAGCGCTAATAGAATTAACGAACCCAGAATCGCATTACCGATACCTCCACCCTCTCCTACGGGACGCGGAACGTCAACAAGAAAACTGAAGTTCAGAGATCCAATGCCCTTACCGGTTATGTACACAAGAATGATCAGAAGAATACCAACCGCGAACATGGTGCACACTGCTGTCAGTGTTGTCATGACAGCGCTGGTTACACGACGCCTTTGATCAGCTCTTCGCATTAGACGTCCGCTCCCACTCCGGCCGTGCGCCTCGTCACGCTTTGGACGAGTAGTCTGGCTGCGGCATTAACCAGAAATGTCACTAAGAACAGTATCAATCCCAGCTCAACAAGCGCACTCAAATAAATATCGCTAGTAGCTTCAGTAAACTCGTTGGCAATCGCTGATGCAATGGTGTACGAAGGTTCAAATAAGGAAATGCTGATCTGTGGACGGTTGCCGATGACCATGGTTACCGCCATTGTCTCGCCCAACGCGCGGCCCAACCCAAGAATCACAGCGCCGGCAATTCCGGGTACTCCATTTACTAACACGACCCTGGTCGTTTCCCATTTTGTCGCGCCTAAGGCCAGGGCAGCTTCACGTTGCGCACCAGGTACAGCCGCCAGCACATCTCGGACTATCGACGAAATGATCGGCGTGATCATGATCGCCAGGATAATTCCGCCGGTGAATAAGCCGATTCCGGTTATGGAACCTTGGAATAGCGGAAGCCAACCGAACCATCTCGCGAGGAGGGGCTCGACATAGACTCGCAGGAAAGGTGCGAGGACGAAGATTCCCCATACGCCGTACACCACTGAAGGGATTGCGGCCAGCAACTCAACCAGAAAGCCCATTGGCCTGGCCAAATAACGTGGCGCCTGTTCCACCAAGAATATTCCGATTCCCAAGCTGAGCGGGACGCTGATCAGCAATGCGAGCAGGGAAGAAACTACGGTGCCGTAAATAAACGGAAGAGCTCCAAAACTACCCTTGATCGGATCCCATTGCTGTCCCTTGAGAAAACCAAAGCCGAATTGACGGATCGACGCCATTGAATCAACGGTGAGCACAATGACCATTCCCACGACGATGATCACTAGTAGAAGCGCCGCAAAAAAAATGACACTGCGAAAAACTGCGTCGCCGGCATTGCCAGTCGGAGAAATTGCATGCCACCAACTACTGAGTGGGGCTCTGAGTCTGTGATCGGCTGTCGAGGCTGGATTAACCTGACTCATGCTCGTAGAACCAAATACTGAAGGTGAGGTGAGGACCACTCATATCAAATCGCGCTGCGATTGCCATGAACTCAATCACGAGTGAAGAGGTTTGCCGCCTGCGGTAATGGAGTTCAGTTTCGTTTCGGCGCGCTTAACGATTTCGGCGGGCAGCGGAGCATATTGCAGATCCTTGGCAAACCTTTCACCATCGTGGATCGCCCACCACAAGAACTCCACGAGAACCTTTCCTTTGGCGGCATCCTTCTGCTCCTGATAGATAAGAATGTAGGTATAGCTGGATATCGGATACGCGTTCCTGCCGGAAGTATTGGTTATGGACACTCGCAGGTCCTCAGGCGTCGAAGCAAGCGATTCTGCTGCGGCTGCCGTGACAGCATCGAGAGTGGGTTCAATAAACTCGCCCGCCTGATTCTTAATCAGCGCGACCGGCAACTTGTTTTGTACCGCGTAGGCCAGCTCAACGTAGCCGATTGTGTTCGGCGTATTCTTGATCTGGCCCGTCACGCCCTCGTTCCCCTTGCCGCCGATGCCGATGGGCCAGCTGGGAGACGTACCGGTTCCAACCTTTTGCTTCCATTCAGGACTTACCTTGGAGAGGTAGTCTGTGAAAACAGCAGACGTACCTGAACCATCTGATCTATGGACCACAACTATGTCTGCATCCGGTAAGGTTACATTCGGATTGTCGGTCTTGAGTCGAGCATCATTCCACTTCTTAATCTTTCCCAGAAAGATATCGGCGACGACATCGGATGAAAAACGGAGCGGCTGCTTGACCTCGGCAAGGTTGTAGGTCAACACAACTGCACCGAGTACGGTTGGTATATGAAGAATCGATCCAGGAGCCGCCTTCAGATCATCATCTTTCATCGGTGAGTCGGAGGCGCCGAAATCGACAGTTTGAGCCTGAATCTGCTTAATACCTCCGCCCGATCCGATCGACTGATAATCGATCTTTACGTTTGGGTTCAGCTTCCCATGCTCGCTAATCCACTTTTGATAGATAGGCGTTGGAAACGTGGCGCCAGCGCCATTTAAACTAACTTGACTCGAGCCGCCGCAGCCGACAAAAGACACCAACAAGAAAAGACCTGCGATACCCGTCACGAACTTCGATAGCTTTCTTGAAAAAAGCATCGGTTTCTCCTCTAACAGAAGTGGTAAGGCAAGCTACGACTCTAGTTTCATGGTGTTACATCCGTCTGAACGCAGCCTGAATTTGATGTGAACACAGGGGCTGTTTAGGCCTCGGGGTCCACGACCAGGCGATATCCGACGTTCACCATTGTGTCTATCTGCAGTTTGTAAGGGGCCAGCTTCGTGCGCAGCCTGTAGATGTAAACATGCAGACTCTCTGAGTTCAGAGGTTTGGTGCTGTCCCACGCGTGCTGCCACAGATCTTCGGCGGTAACGATTCTGCCGGCAGAGCGAACTAGACGTGAGATGATCAGGAACTCAGTACGAGCAAGCTTCAGCGATTTGCCGTGGCAAGCGATGTAGTAATTATTGTGTTCGACCCGAAGATAACCGTCATCGTAAACGTCATCTTCTTCCTTCTGAGCCCGATTTGTCATTCCCTCGATTTGCATTTCACCTAGCGACATAACTGCTCCTCAAAAGTTCAGTCGCAGAGCAAATTGGATCTGCCGACTTGTTCCAAGTCCGACATCGCGAATTACAGTTTGACGCAGCAGCCCGAAGGTTTGTCCGGCCGCTGATTGTGTATAGGCCTGTCCGGGCTGCAGGCCGTTGCCAAAGGTGTACGTATTCGCAGCTGCCCCGGAGGTATTGAAGGCGAATGTTGGTAAAGCAAGGTTCAAGCGTGAGCCTGGAATGTCGAAGTTTGGACGATTGAAAAGATTGAAAATCTCCGTCCGAAACTCGAGATTCATCGACTCGGAGAATCGAAAGCGCTTATTAAGGATCAGATCGAACTGTCTGAAGTTGGGTCCGCGTAAAGCGTTCCGAGGCACATCACCAAAAGTTCCAGGTAGCGGTGCCGTAAACGCTGCAGGGTTCAGCAGGTTCCGATCGTTGTTGAGGTACGGATTAGCTCCAGGTACGAAGTTAGGTCGACGCACATTTCGCGAAGCCCCTCCTCCCGGAGTGTTGACTACCGCGATAAACCCAGGCGGCAACGGATTAGCGGCATTAATGGTGCCAGGTAGCTGCGCGACGAATCCATTTGCGAAGGTTGTCGTAATGCCTCCTGCTCCTGTGGGTACGACGCAGCCACTGCTGTCGGCGCACTGGATAACAACATCTGGTCGAACGATGCCGACCTCAAGCGGCAATCCGGAGCGTGCATTGAAAATCGTGCCCACTTCCCAATTGCCGAGAATTGCGTTGCCCACACCGCCGAAATCATGTGCCTTACCCTTTCCAAATGGCAGTTCATAGATGGCGCTGAGATTGAAGCTATGACGAACGTCAAAATTGTTGTAACCGTTGTCATAGGCATACTCACTGATGGCGCGTGCGTTATTGGCTGCCGTGCGAGCCTCGTTTGAACCCGCTGTGTTTCCGAAGCTGCGTGCAAATGTGTATTGAGAATTAAGCACGAGTCCATTGTTCAGCCGTCGAGCGAGCGACATCTGAAGCGCTCGGTAATTGTCCTCGCCACCACTAGTCTTGAAATCTACTTCGGCAAAAGGATTTTGCACTGTGGATGTTCCAGATACGATCGCGAACTCGCGAATCGTGTGAACTCCAATAACACGTCCCGCAGCGTTCGTACGGTTAACCACTCCAAAACTGGTGGGTAGCGGAGTTCCGTCAACGATCGTTGTCTGACCCGGCCTAATTCTGTTCGCTACACTGCGCAGGAATAAGTTTCGACCTTCAGAGCCTACGAATCCTGCCGTGAACACAAGCTGGTAAGGCAGTTCCTGTTGTATTGAAAAACCGTACTGATAGATCTTCTCGGGCACAGTGTACTCAGGCGCGTACGCGCGAGGCTGATAGGACCGCGTGTTGGGATTGTTCAAGAAGAACGTCGTGGCTGCCGTCGAATCGAGCGGGAAAGCCAAGGGTGGTCCACCTGGGAATATCGGATTGCTGGTGAATGTGGCGCTGATGCGGTCGCTTTCAATCGGTTGAATCTGATCTTCTGTCTGGCCGGGCCCATAGTAAATTCCAAAACCGCCGCGAATTACGGTGCGCCCTCCGCCGAAGAAGCTGGTGCCGGAGGGATTCGGTGACCAGCTGAGAGCGATTCGTGGTCCGAAGTTGCTCTTCGACGTTTTGAAAGCGTCCTGCTTTGGATCTCGCAACTGTCCCGTGTTGATGTCAAACAACACTTGGAGATTTCGATCTTCACGAAGCGGCGTGTAGTACTCGTATCGCAGTCCGTAGTTCAGAGTCAGGCTCGGCGAGAGTTTCCACTCGTCCTGCGCGTACGCGATGTAGTACTCCTGTTTTGCGAATCGCTGTCCGGTGGCGCCACCGTTGAATGGTGATGGTGCACTGACATCGCCCAGGAACTGAATTGACTGAAGCGAGTTTGTAAGAAAGTTATTGATACTCGAGTAGGTGTATGTCGTTCCGCCCTGTCTATCGGTATACAAACGAATGGCGCGAACCTCACCGCCAAACTTGAATACATGATTACCTTTGGTCCAGCTCACGTTATCGATAAGCGACAGTGAGTACGGAGTGTACGGCTGACCTCGACCGTTCGTGGCGCTGTTGGCACGCACGAGACCACCTGGGGAAGCGACACCAGCGTTAGCTCCCTGACCGGGAAGCGCAAAACCTGCAACGCTACCTGCGATGTTGATCGAGAGACTCGAAAAATCGAATCCATTAAAAGTGGGAGCAACGCCATTAATCCGCGAGTAGGCGCTGTTGTAGCCAAGCTTAAGCTCGTTCAGCAGAGTTGGCCGAAGTATCGATTGCCATGCCAACACAGCGTTCTGCGGCACGCTCTTGATAGCGATGCGGCGACCGGTCACGCCTTCCGGCTGATTGTTGGTTCCTTGGTCGCGGAAGAACCGGAAGTAAGCGGAATTCTTTGGATTGAATTTGTAGTCGAAGCGAAACGCAACAGAGTTCTCGTCAACCTGATTAGTAGCCTGGACCTGTACGGTATCAAAAAGATCCGGACCAACACGCAACGTAACCGCATCAGGTGAACGGAAGGCGGGAATCAGACTCGCGCTGGTAGCGTTGCAGGCAATCGTTCCCGTACCGAGTGGGGGTGCGCAAATGCGAGAAGCCTGACCCGGGACAGCTTCGATTGAATTAACGCCGCCTCTCAGCCGATACCCTTCGTAGGAAAAGAAGAAGAACGCCTTGTCCTTGACGAGTGGACCACCGATAGAACCTCCAAACTGATTTAGACGAAGCTTGCTCTTCTGTCCGATGATGTTGTCGAAGAAATTTGGCGCATCGAGCGCATCGTTACGTAAGAACTCGAACACCGAACCGTGAAACTGGTTACCACCTGACTTGGTAACAACGTTGATTTGTCCGCCAGTACCGGTTCCCTGTTCGGCGGGATAGTTATTGGAATCTATTCGAAACTCTTGAACATTTTCGAGGGACGATTGCAGACGAAACGGTGTGGGAACTTCTCCATTCAGATTGCCCGGTGACGAATCGATAATCGCAGTGCCTTCAATGCCGTCATACCTCACAATGTTTTGCTCAACAGCGCGACCTGAGAAACGGATATCACCGAACGTGCCGGATCCCGTATTGACCGATCCTGGTGCTTGCAGATAGAGCTGGGACAGTTGCCGGCCGTTGATTGGTAAGCCTTCCACCTCACGTGGGTTGACGTTTACGTTCATGCTGGCGGAATCCACAGTCAGCGTGGTCTCTCCGCCTGCCACAATGTTGACGCTTTCGGAAAGTCCCGCTGGCTGTACGGTGATGTCTAACTTTACTTCCTGACCGACCATCACCTGGACCGTCGCATTAGCAGTTAATCCTTGGGCGGTTACGGTGAGTGAATATGAAGAAGGTTTGAGGGATGAAAGGATGTAGAGTCCCTCACTCGAACTGGTTGTTGTTCGCTCTTCACCAGTGCGATCGTTTTTCGCGACGATCGACGCACCGGGTACAAGCCCACCCTGACTGTCTCGTACAGTTCCGGCAATTCGACCACTCTCAGTCTGGGCCATCCCGGAGTGTGGGAAGCCAACAATCAACAGCATCACGAAAATGAGCGAGACGAGGCCGAACCTTCGACGGGCTATTGTCTGCATAGGAATTCTCCTGTCATTTGGTTAAGAGTTCTTGGACAAACTCAGCAGAGAAACTTCAGCTTTCTTGTTGAGTGAGGACTGTAGCGACAGGAGGTTAAAGACCTGTGAATTGGGCCTTAAAAGGTTGTTAACCAGACTTCAATGTAAATCGCTGAACCTGTTTAGTTAACACGGGCGTAACTTCGGTGTAACACGTTCCAATTAAGGTCGTTCCTTCAGAAATTCTTAGTTCAAAGACAGACCCGACCAGAACCGCATGGCACTTTCAAACGAATTGAGCAGCGAGATAGCAGCGGCGCTACTATCGCCGCCAAACAGATCTCCACGTGAATTGAAAGACCTGCAGGAAGTTGTCTTTCGGATTCACTCCGTACTGAGTCAAATGAATGAGGCGCAGCAGAGTCGTCACAATAGCGGCGCTGGTTCCGAGCAGGAAAATTCAACCGCCTCTGCTGCTGGAGGTAGTTAAGGAAAGATAGAACACAGAACCGATCGCGGTAGCGCCGGGCCAAGACATTTTGGCCCGGCGCTACCGCGATCGGTTCGGTGTTTTGGAACTATCGCAGGGCCGCGAGTCGTCTTTGTGGTGTGACTCCCACTACGCGAGCGTCCCACATCAACCAGTACTGCTTTTTCTTTTCAGACAAACCATTTCCTGCAAGAAAAGAGAGTCGAACCAGTTTCGTGGCGAACTCTGTATCACCGCTGAGCGGAAAGAGGCTGTGAAAGTAACCCGCTCGCGTCGGTAAGTTACATTCAAGTCGCATCTGGTTGATATGATCTTCGCACTCACCTGCTTCTGCGAGCGAAGTTGGATCACTTGAGTTCTCGACGATGTGATCCAGCTCGTGCAGCAGAGCCCACGCAGCGTCGAATGCTTTCAGAGCGGGTTCGTCTCCGATCAGGCATTCAAAATCCGCAAAATCTATTTGGACCACGAACACCGGTGTCGTGCGCGCGACTTGGTGTTTCCACTTGCCTCGTATCACTCGTGCAAAAACTACATCTACTCGCCTACTTGCGTCTTCAAGGATGATGAGGTTAGAACCCTGGACAGCTCGGAACAACAGGGTACGAGCACTCTTCGAACCTCCCGAGTCCTCACGAGTTCCGAGTTGCAAGACTCCGGCATTATCAAAACTCAAATCCTTCAGGCCGGTGATTTGTCGAAGCTTGTTTGCGAGCTGAGTACGTTCGTGCTCGTGGATACCTTCCCGACACACGACATTCCCGCGCACCGTGTCCGCTCTTGCATTACTGATGACACACAGTATGGCGACAACGATGAGGGCCGGTGTCCTCATAATTTGCGAGACAGGTACTGCAGGGAGTCTTGACACTGCTGAAATCTCCCGATTGCACCGGCGACGTGATGTTCATGCGTCGGTAAGCGTCCTGCGCCAAGGGGCGGGCGGTTAGCACGGTCATGTTACCAAAATGTTAACTCGAGCGATGTTAAATTTTTTCACATGACGATCGGGCTAAACTTCGCCTGAAGCGCATCTGAACACAAGTGGGCTGGAACCAGCGAACTGACGCGTAACACGCATTTAAGGCAGTCGCCATTCAACGGTAATTTCAGCGCCGCATCATGATCGACAATGAAGTTCAGAAAAGACAAAGACAATAATGCGCTAAGAAAGGATCGCTCGCCGTACTACGTTTACTGTTCGTGGTGTACTGCGAGAATCCGTGAGACTCGCTCTGAAGATTCCGAAGCAATGTGCCTAAGGTGCTTTTATCGGCTCTTGAACGAGAGATTCAGATCACAACGCCGAACACCATATGGCGAGGGCGTCAGCGATCGGTAGAGTTCGTTCCGGTTAGGACTTGTTGGAGAACAATGCGGGACCGCGCAAAAAAACCCCGGCAGCACAAGGCTGCCGGGGTGAAAGCGATGATTCTTTTACGAGGCCGCAACCCAGTCGATCATGGGAGCGATCAACCGGCTGGGAGATTTGGGTGGGAAACATCGATTCTGAGCGACGTTGTCCGCGATGCGACCTGGTAATCCTGCTCAGTACGATGCTGAATGTATTCTCGCCCTTTAACGCTAACGACCGGTTACCAGCAAATTAAATAATCGTTAAGTAACATCGCATTAGTCCATCGGTAGATCTCGAGGGCTAATCAGCGACTTGAGAACACATTTGCCGGGCGCCACGTCAGTCCACGCTTCGACATCGCACTGAATCTGTGCCAGAGAGGCCGCAGACATCCTTTCATCTCGTCCAGTCAACCCTCTCAGGAAATCCTCCATTGAAGGATTGTGCCCAACCAACAAAACCGAGTTGCGACGCGCATCAACCTCGGAAACGATGTCGAGCAACATCTGCGGATCGGCTTCGTAGATGCGGCGGTCGTAGGTCACATCAACTACTAGGCCAGCGCTCCAAACGACCAACCCGGTGGTCTCCTTAGCTCGATTCGCAGGCGAACTAATCACCAAGTCGATTTGAACCTGGCGACTTTGCAGGTACTCGCCCACAAGTTTGGCATCATCCGATCCTTGCTCAGTCAAGCCACGTTCGAAATCGATCAAGCCTCGCGCTATAGGTAATGCCTTGGCGTGTCGTAACAGGAGTATTCTCTTCATGGAATGCTCGGGCTGGGTGTTAAGTTAATCTCGACGCTTGTGTTAAATTGAGAATGACGAATCGGTGCAACCACAAGTCCTCCCGAGATCTTCCAGAGTCAGTCATCGCGTTCATAAGATGCGGACGCGGGCGCGGGTGACCCGCCGCGAAATTGTTCGTATCGCCGCTACCCCAACACTCGCTGGAATTTTTCTTTCATTCCTCAAAATCGGAACAGTAGGTTTTGGAGGCGGTCTCGCGGTTATTGCGCAAATCAGGGCGCTGGTAGTGCAACAGCGCCGGTGGTTAACAGAGCACGAGTTTGCCGCAGGTTTTGCCCTTGCGCAAATGCTTCCTGGTACGGCAGCAGGCAATACCGCTACCTACGTAGGATTGAAATTGCGAGGCTGGCGTGGAGCTTTGGTAGCGATCACCGGATTCATCCTGCCATCGATGTTGATGATGATTGTGCTCGCAATCCTTTACCGTCATCTAAGGTCGATTCCTGATACAGATCGCTTGTTCCACGGTCTAAACGCTGCAGTTGTTGCTTTGGTAATCGTGACTGCCTGGCGAATGGGTAAGCAGTCACTGCACCGCCGGTGGCAATGGTTATTGGCGGTCGCCGCGTGTGTGATCGTTGCTTTCCTCGGAGCGACGGTGATCGAAGTAGTGTTGGCGGCTGGAGTCATAGGAATTTTCATGGACTCTTTCGCCGAAGAACATCTCGTGAAGCTTAGTGGATTAGCCGCTCGACGTCGTAAGCGGATTTCCGCACGACTGACGCTGGCGCGGCGACGTCGAAGATTTGAGCAGACCCATTTCATCGGAGGTCAGTTGATGCGGGCACTCGCGGATGAGCGGGTGCGGAGGGCAACGGCTGAGGAGGAGGAAAACGGATCCCGCAAGACGAAACTGGATCTGAAATCCGTACTCTTCTTCGGAGCGCCCGTACCAATCTTTGTGAAGCTGGGGCTGCTCCTGCTGATCGCGACTATATTCTTCCGTCTCGGCGCAATTACTTTCGGCGGAGGTTACGTGATGATTCCCTTGCTCGAAGCGGAAGTCGTAAACGCGCGACACTGGTTAACGCATCAGGAATTCGCGGACGCAACTTCGCTGGGACAAATCACTCCTGGACCAGTTCTGATCGCCGCCACGTTCATCGGGTACCGTGTTTCGGGTACGCTCGGCGCACTCATGGCGACAGTCAGCATATTTCTCCCTTCCTTTCTAATGACGATCGCAGCCGGCTCATCGCTGGCGCGATTTCACACCAACTCCATCGTGCAATCATTCCTCAAGGGCGTTACGCCCGCCGTGGTTGGATTGCTGGTTGCGGCGGGTCTGAGCCTTGGGAGGGCGGGTATTCATACCTGGATTGGATTGTCGATTGCAGTTCTGTCAGCGGTAATTCTGATCCGCTTTCGACCGAACGCATTTTGGGTAGTTATGGGAGCGGGAGTGCTGCGGTTCCTGCTTGGAATCATCCTTCACTGGTAGTTGCGATTCGACCGAAGTCATGATTTAGCAAATCTCCAATACGTTCGATCGTTATGTCTGGGTGCGGGTACTTTGCTACTTCTTCGACGTCGTTTGCATAGTGTCCCTGACGCGGAAAGATCGTTGTCACCCGTGAACCCCAGACCTGTTTTATCGCACTCAGGATCCTCACCTTGTCATCGATAAGGACGTAATGTTTTGCAGGATACCGCCGTTCTACGTCCGCCAACTCACCTTCTTTGTGAATGTAGATCAGAACGTTGCGATCAACGTCTTCGAGAAGTCCCGACCTTTCAATCTTCCGAGGTTGGAAGACTACGTCACCATCTGAAAGGATTACTGTCGGCCCCCACTGTCGACAATGCTCGAGGGCGTCCAACGAATTTGGAAAGAGCCGATTGGCAAAAGGGTAGTTGATCAGATAAGTGGATATTGTCAGTAGATGACTGTCGTACGGACATTCAAGTCGATAGCGTTGCAGCGCTCCAAGATAATCCGCGTACCCGAGCTCAGCACGGAGATCCTCGAAGATTCGCCAGTAACGTTCGTTTCGTTCGGTCCCGACTTCGCGCTCGAGATACCGCCCGAGGTCGACAGTAACTCGGTCGTTGTCGAGCAGCGTGTTATCGACGTCAAAAAGAAAGACGAGATCATGCAGCGCCATCTAAAGCCTCCGCAGCTATCTTACACCGGAGCACGCAAGTCAAGTCAGAACCTAAACACCGTATCGAGCTGTAGACGAAATGTGGATCGATCCAACGATCCCGCCGGCGTCGGAACAAAAGGTCCGAATAAGCCATTCAGCCGTTGCGTCACAATCCCGATAACCGAGAAAGTCACTCGCGGATCTGCCGTGTAAGTGAAGACCACTCGGTGACCTCGCATATCGGACTGTTGAGTTACGTCGGAAAAATTGAATGGTGTAAGAACGGCATCTTTCGCTATCTGCAAGAACGTATAACCCAGGAAAAGATCTCCTCGCTCTCTCGACTGCCCGACCTGGACTTCACCCCAGAACCCATGTTTCTCATTGTTACGAAGGACCTCAGTTGTACCGCCCGGTCCACTGCGAATCACATCACGTGTCTGAGTGTTTGTGACGAAATCGAAAAGCAAACTCACAGGAAATCGCTTATTGTACTTGAGATCGAGCCGCCCAAAGAAATCGACGAGGTTGAAGCCCGATGACAAACGTCCGTCGCTGTTGACTGCGTTGTTGCTCAGATTGGTTAGACCAAGATTTGCGTTGCCGGCAACCAACAGGTCACGCGGGATCGAGACTTGAGTTGTAACTACTTGAGCAGGAGTCGTCGCGGTTGCCGGAATAGTCACGACAATTGGCAGCGTCAGCGTAGACCCGAATACCTGTACCGGTGATATGAACTGCGTGCCGTAGAAGTAGTGATCCGCAGCTGCGAGCGTAAGCGCCACCTTGGAACTTGGCTCGATGCGCGTGCGGAGTTGCCCGCCGTAAAGTGCGAGGTCGCGACCGTCAAGACGTGATTGGATGATGTTTAGGGTTCCATTCGAATTGCGCACGAAGGCTGAATTTCGCTCCAGCATCGGAAGCTGCCACGCTACGAACGTAAGGTCCTTAAACGCCGACTTCTTGAATGTTCGCGAGTACTGCTCGTTGAAACCATCTACCGTTAAATCCTGATCGAACGTCATCTCTGTGAACAGCCATGGAATCTCAAACTTGCCGCCCTGTAGTCGAAGCCCAGGCAGCTGCCGAGGCTTGTACGTTAGAAATGCTTGATCGAGAGCGAAGGGCTTTCGATTGAAAAAGTCGGTTAGCGTTTGGTTGGTTGAGATGTTGTCGGCAAAGCTGCCGGTCGCGAGGCGAAGTCCCCAGTCAAACTCGTTGCCGATGGTGCCGCGCATCTGCAACCGAGCTCTAATACGCATCCGCTGACGCAGACTCAACTCATTTCCGAAAACCGCCGGATTATCAGCATTTGGCAATACGTTTTGAAGTCCAAAGAACGTTTCTGAGCGTAGCCGAATGTCCCCGGTGATCCTGATAGCGCTGAGCTCGGATAGGCGGCTCTCGACTTTCTTCAAACGATCTTCCACCTGAGGCGCCTGTGTTTCGGCGATTGTTGCGGAAGGTTTCGTCTCAGGAGCCGCATCTATCGTGACCGCCACATTCGGAGAAGGTTGTGAAAGTTTTCCAGCGAGCAGGAGGATCGTTTCCTGCTGTTCGAGCAACAGTCTTCGTAGTTCATCAAGTTGAGCAGCCTGCTGCCTTACTGACTCTTCAAGAGAGTTGATCCGTTCCGCATCGCTGCGCGATTTCTCGGGCTGCGCATCACCAGCATTTGCGCCAGTCGCTGTCGGCAACATAGCAAGAGGCGCCTTGCGGTCGTCAGGTGCTGGTTGGTTTTGAGCTCGAGTAGAGATGAATGCAATCAACAAAAGGAGTGCAATTGAGAAAATCCGCCTCGGACCAGTTTTCATGTTGTCCTCCGAAAGAAGAAGCAAGAAGAGATGAGCCAGCGTAATATCGAGCCCTGAACTCGACATTAACGTCATGTTAATTCTGTGTGAAGTGGGGATGGACCGGCATGTCGTCACGAATAGAGCTGTTCAATAAGCTCGCCGAACTTTTCGTCAATGATCCTACGCTTGACCTTTAACGTCGGTGTTAACTCACCGCTGTCAATACTAAACTCCTCGGGTAAGAGGGTGATCCGGCGTACGCGTTCGTAATCTGCCAGATCCTTGGTGAGGGTGGCCACTTCGCGCTGGACTATCTTCAACGCTTTTTCATCCGAGCTGAGTTCGACCTTACTCGCAGGCACGTCGTGGCCGGCCTCTTTCATTGCCTCTTTCAGGCTTTCCCAATCCGGCACAATCAACGCCACTGGCTGCTTACGACCGGCGCCGACAACGACTACTTGATTAACAAACTCACTCTGCTTCAGCAGGCTTTCGATCAACTGCGGCGCGACGTATTTACCATTTGATAGCTTGAACAGATCCTTCTTGCGATCCGTTATGTGCAAGTGCCCAGCCTTGTCGATGAAGCCGACGTCACCGGTTGCGAACCAATCGTCCTTAAGCACCTCGTCAGTTGCTTCGGGTTGGCCATAGTAGCCACGCATGATGTTGGGACCGCGGATCAAAATCTCGCCATCTGAGGCTATTTTCAATTCGATTCCTCCGAACGGAACTCCAACGGTGCCGACTCGATTGTTGTCGGGACGATTCGCTGAAACGATGCATGACTCGGTTGCGCCGTATCCCTGCAGGATCGGAATTCCCGCTGCCGAAAATGAGTACGAAAGTGCGGGTGACAGCGGAGCTCCGCCCGATACGAAGTACCGAAGTCGTCCACCAACACCTTCTCGCCATTTCGAGAACACCAGCTTGTTTGCAAGCCGGTATTGCATGCCAAGACGAAGCGGCACGCGTTTGCCCTTGTCGACTAATTCCCCGTAGCGCTGCCCAACATCAAGCGCACGAGTAAACACACGTCGCTTCCAACCAGTTTCCGCCATCCCTTTTTTTACGATGCGGTGGTAAACCTTCTCGAACAGGCGAGGCACAGCGGTCATCACGGTAGGTCGCACCTCGCGAAGGTTTTCTCCCACCTGATCGAACGAAGGAGAGTAGTACACGGAAACGCCGCTGAAGCAAAAGACGTAGAATCCGGTTCGCTCGAAGATGTGAGAGAGTGGCAGCACAGACAAAGCAATGTCAGTAGGTCCAATCGGCAAGCCGGCATTGATGGATTCTACGTTTGACATGAAGTTGTTGTGCGTCAGCATCACACCCTTGGGTTCGCCGGTCGTACCTGACGTGTAGATGATCGTGGCGACATCATCCGGACGGACGGCGTGCATGTAAGCCTCAAACGCCTCGGGCCGCTGGGCTGATTGTTCGCGACCTCTCGCTTCGACGACGTCGAGCGTAGTCGCGCGGTCAAGCCCCTCGGCAGCTTCGGCGTCAAACAGGATCAGGCTTTCGATGTGTTTGCGCTCAGAGAGAGCAGAATGCGCGTGCCGGTAAAGTTTTCGGTTCGAGATGAAGATGGCGCGTGAACCCGAATCAGCCAGGATGTAGCTAATCTGCTCGACGGCCTGCGTTGTATAGATGGGAACATTTATTGCCCCGAGACTGAGGATTGCGAGGTCGGCTATGGACCACTCTGGACGATTTTCGGAGAGCAACGCAATACGGTCGCCCGGCCGGATACCTAATTCAGCCAATCCCAACGCTACGGTGCGCACGCGTTCGACAAACGTCGCAGCGGAAATGTGTTGCCATTCACCATCAATCCTCTGATTGAGGGCGTCAGGTTTGTTGTGTTTGGAAACGGCTGCCAGACACAATCCCGGTAGCGATGTGGGACCAGTCAAAGTTCTGCTCGTGCTGGAGTCAGTTCTGGCCGACGTCACCGAAGCCACGAATTGGCGTCTCCTTTGCGTTTTATTCGGGAGAAAGCAAAGACTGCTCTGAGAGAACGGATAGCGGCCAAATCATACCCGCGTCTGCTCGCTCTCCTCAACTGAAACTGAACTTGGCTTTAACGCAACGGGCGCAGTTGTGGGGATCTGATGACGCCGGCGTCTGCGACGAACCGTGGGCTTTTCAACCCGAGTATCTGTGGTTGCCAATCCGGCAAGGACGAGAAACAGCAACGCATTCGACGTAGTGTGGAGCGTAAAGTCAAAGAAACTATGCACTAATACCGCAAAGCAACCGGCGAGCGCACCGATGGCAACTCCTCGTCGAAAGGGATCTCGCGATTCCCTGTTTGCGAATCCCTTCTTAAACAAAACCACCGCAAAAAACAGTGCCAACAGTGCGCCTACAACTCCACCGTCTGACAGAACCTGAAGATAATCGTTGTGTGCCTGCTCGAGCCTCAATAAGCCGTTCCGAGAATCGTAACGTGTGTAAACCACACCGAATGCACCCAAGCCTGTGCCGATGATTGGATGGTCTTTGATGATATCAACGGTAACGCTCCAGAAGTGAGCTCGACCGGTTGTCGGATCCTCGGCATTGACCGTACCAACAAAGCGATTCAACGCATCCTCTCCGCCGAGTAATACGACTCCGACGAACACGGCAACGATCAATGCCAGAGCAAGTGCTGCTCGTACGGCGGCGCTGCCTGCTCGAGACTTCTCATGATCATGATTACGACGATGACGACGAAAGCCTGCAATTGCTGCAAGGAATAGAATCTCGGCAACAAGGCTGATAATCCCTCCGCGCGAGCTTGTCATGATCAAAGCCACCGCCATTAAGCCGGCGGCAAACAGATAGATGAATCTCTTTTCCTTGTCGACGGCCCCGGTAAATATCAGTCCCAAAGGAATAGCAATCGCCAGTTCCATGTAGCCGGCGAAGTGATGTCTGTTGATAAATGGACCGAATGCAGTGCTCTGCGAAAGCTCTCTAACCCAGAACACCTTGGTAGGACTGGTGAAGGATTGCGTGAGACCGAAGATCGCGAGGAAAAAGCCGAAGATAGTTATCGTCCGCACCAGCAAGCGCAAACGGTGCGGTGTATCGGTGAATACTTGAGCAGTCGCGAAGTACATGAACAGCGCAGCGACCTGGACCAGCACCAGCCGTGTAGCGAAGGGATCAAGAGAAAAAGATCGAACAGCCGGAATGGCGGTATCGATTGCTGAACTACGAAACGGCAAGAGTTGGACCAATCCCAGAGCCAACATTCCCAGGACTGCGAGTTGCAGCGGGTTCCGACTGATCCTAAGCGATCCGATGCGCCAGCCGTCGACGAGCCAGAGAATGACCATTGTCACTCCGCCCAGACTGAAGAGTGCTAATGCCCAATAATGCACGGTGCCGTAAGCGAGCGCCGTCAGTACAATTGCGATGCACAAAAGAAGGAAGGCAAAGCGGCTCGCCAGGGAATGATGGAAGCGAACGGTTGCCGGTTGCGGTTCCGTCACGGCCTTTTTGGTTTGATCTGGCCGTGCTTCAGTTTCTGTGCGTGAGATTAAAGTCGTCATACCAAAGCGTACCGAAAATCGGGCAGCTGGAATCCTCACCGCACGTCGAACGAGTTACACGTAGGAGTACAGCCTGAGCCTTATCACCCGTCTTAAAATGCAAGCTCACTGGCTGCCAATCGTTGTTACCGTGAGGAGCTTCACTGGACGTTGCGAGCACCGCGTTGTCGGCAGCATCAAAAATCTGAATCATCGGTGTCGCGCCGCTCTGCAAACCTTCGGTCTTCACGTAGTATTCGAGGTCGTACTCTGTACTCGGCGTAACCGCGACGAGTTGGGAAACTCCGATTTCTTCTAGTTGTGATCGCACCCGAAAAACGAGTTGGAGGCTGCGACTGCCACCATGCTTCTTATAAGTATCAATACTGATTTGGGGTTCGGGCGCAGTCTTCACTTGCCATCCGAATGCCTGGTCGGAGTTGCGCGGAATGTCCGACTCAAACCCTCCTTCAAGTATTTTCCCGATCTCGGCACGATAGGTAACCGAAACTGAGAGGTCATTCCAGATCGCCATCGCGTCATGGAATCGCTTCGCTGCAAAGAGCGAAGTGATGATCGAGTTTCCGGTTTTTCGATTTGCCCGCATCTCGACTTCGCTCAAACTGTTCCATAGACGCAGTGCATCATCATACCGCTCGTGTTCAAAAAGGTACTGAGAGAAGTGAGCGCGCACTTCAGGGCTCGTACCGATTGCTTTCTTCATTGACTCCAAATCGTCGCGATAGACTTCCCAGGCAACATTGAAGAGCTGGGGTCGGAGCTCAGGATCACCTTCGCTGGCGCGCCGCAGTTCCGTAAACGCTTCATCATAGCGTCCGCTCCGCAACAGAAGATTTCCCAGGTACCACGCGGGATAAGAGTAGGATGGAGCAAGATAAACAGACCGGCGCAAAGCATGCTCCGCCTTCTGAATATCACCTTGCTGCTCAAGGGCCGTCCCCAGAGACATCCAAAAGCGATAGTCGTTGGGCGAAAGCCTTACTGCTGTTTCGTACTCACGTATTGCCTGGTCTAACTGAGCTGCAGCCAACTTCTTTTGCGTTACCTGACCGAGCCGCCAGTGCGCAAGCGGGTCATTTGGAGACAACGCGACTGCCATCCTGGCGGTTTCCAATGTGTTGTCGTCAGGATTCAGATACTCGGCGACGGTGTTACCCATATACCAGCGGACGAGAAACCAGGACCAGACGAGTAGCAGCAGGATTATCAGGACCATTGCGATCCGAACACCCAGCCGCCGGACGTCTAATTGGACTAACGGATCAGGCATCGAATTATGAAAGTTCTTCGATGGAAATCTTCATTCGTTTCAGAACGACCTTGCGATCCGCGCAGAGTCGAATTATCTCTTCAACACGGTCTTCCGGCATCTTCGAACTTGAAATCACGATCTCATCTATTTGGTGCTGTTTACAAACTGCTCCGAGATCTCCATTACCACCCAAAACCTTCAACCCGTGAATGACCTTCCCGACCTTCGCGGGATCATCGTCGACAAAACCAACGGGGGATAACTTCAGATCGCGATTGTTCTGCAGTTCGCGTAGAAGGAGCTCACCGCCATCTCCTGCGCCGTAAATCAAAACGCGCCGGCCGTCGGTTTGAACGGGTGCCGGAATCATCTGCCTTAGTAATCGGAACGCCATCCGGCTGCCACCCAGAAACATCAACATCAGCAAACCGTCGATGAGGAAAACGGTGCGCGAAAAACCTTCGAACCTGAACCTAAGAAGCACCACGATCATCGAGAGAATCGAGCTCAGAAAGACTGCTTTGCCAAAAACAATCAAATCGTCGATGCTCGTGTAGCGCCAGATGCCGCGATAAACTCCCATTACGAGAAATACCGACATCTTCACAAAAACAATTACCGGCAGCGTACGTAAAAACAGTCGCCATGCGGGACTATTCGAGAAAGCACCAAACTGAATCGCGTAGGCACTCCAATAGGCGAGAATAATCAGTACGAGGTCGAGCAGGACTTCGAAGATACGTCGCTTGTACGAGAGATCGATCAGAAACGAATAAAGTGGCTTCTCCTTTAGAGCGGCTGCTGCCTCGGTGTCATCATAAACTTTGACACCGGCAAGGTAGACACCAATTAAGGTGAGAATAATTGTAAAGCCCGCAATGGCTGCCAGGCTCACGTCCGTCTTGACGCGTTGGACCATCACGGCGACAAGTCCCGACAAAAACGCCAGGCCGTACAGCATCCAGACTGCGCGCTGCTCCGAAAGTCCTAAAGCGACCAGCCGGTGTGAAGTGTGATCGCGTCCGCCCTGTGAAGCGGCTCGGCCCGACAGCTTTCTCAGCAACGTCACAAATGTCGTATCAAAAATCGGAATGAAGAGGACGAGGATAGGCACCGCCAGAACCGGCAGGAAGCTTCTGGATCGTCCTCCGGAAAGGTTTATCAGTGCTGAGCTCGCGAGGAAGAACCCGATAAACAACGAACCGCAGTCGCCCATGAAGATCGATGCGGGATGCGAGTTATAGATCAGAAAACCAAGCAATGCTCCTGCGAATGTGACGAGCATCAACGCGTCCGTGTACTGGCCGGTTGTGATGAAGCTGAGAGCAAGAAATCCCGAAGCGATCACTGCAATTCCCGACGCGAGGCCGTCCATGTTGTCGAGCAGGTTGAGCGCGTTGGTGATTCCTATCAACCAGAAGATGGTCAACGCCATGTCCAACGATAGCGAGTTGGTCCAAGGAAGGCGCAGTCCGTAGTAGATAACGATCGCCGAGGCCATTACCTGGCCGATCAGTTTCTGATAAGGCTTGATGTGAATGACGTCGTCGACAAGGCCGACGAGAAACATGAAAGTGGTAGAGCCGAGCAGGACCCAGCTGTACGGCGTTCGCGGGACAAAGATGAGATAAGCAATTACGAACGATAGCCAGATCGCGACCCCTCCCAGCATGGAGGTCGGCTTTTGATGCCAGCGATCAGTCTTCGGCTTAGCGACCATGCCGACGCGGCGCGCCACCGCACGCACCAATGGCGTCAACACAATTGCCAATCCCACAGCCGCCGCAACGGCAAAAAGGTTGAATGTGCTAAGTAGCATCCAGGTGGAAAAACAAACTAGGCCCGGTTCGGTTGGGTCCTAGAGTACCGCTCCGATCCGATTGCTGTGAAACTCGATCACGCTTTGCAGGATGCCGTCGAGATCCATCGCGGGGTGAAAACCAACGAACTCGCTTACCTTCTTGATGTCCGGAACTCGCCTGGGCATGTCTTCGAAGCCTTCTTCATATGCTTCGTCGTAAGGAAGAAAAACGATCTCCGATTTTGACTTCGTTAATTCCTTCACGCGCTCAGCGAGCTCGAGAATCGTGATTTCCTGATTCGAGCCGACGTTGAAGACCTGCCCGACTGAATCGGGATGCTCCATCAGTTTAATCAGCGCGCCGACAATGTCTCCCACATAACCGAAGCAGCGGCTCTGTTTTCCATCGCCGTATACAGTAATTGGGCGACCGGCGAGAGCTTGCTTGACGAACGTTGGGATCACCATTCCGTACTGACCTGTCTGCCTCGGTCCCACGGTATTGAAGAGACGAACAATGATGGTTGGAAGTTTTTTCTCGCGCCAATATGCCAGCGCCAGAAATTCATCGATAGCCTTCGAACAAGCGTAGCTCCAACGACCCTTCGTGGTCGCTCCCATCACGAGATTCCCGTCTTCGCGAAAGGGAACGTCGGTACTCAACCCGTAAACTTCAGAGGTGGAGGCAATCAAAACCTTCTTCTTCTTCTTGTTTGCCAGTGCCAACACTATTTCAGTGCCACGCACATTTGTTTCTATGGTTCTCACCGGACTCTCGACAATCAACTTGACGCCCACTGCGGCGGCAAGATGGAAGACCACGTCGCACTGGTCCACAAGCTCTGCCGTGACCGGATAGTTGTGGACTGTATCGATTGTATAGTGAAACCGCGGATTGTTTTTCAGGTGTCGGATGTTCTCAATCGTACCCGTAGAGAGATCATCAATGGCAAAGACTTCGTCACCACGATCCAGATAAGCATCAGCCAGGTGTGACCCGATGAAACCGGCGCCTCCAGTAATCAGCACTCGCAAACTTGTTTGTCC
>JBKPAC010000126.1:0-31364 GCA_046726175.1 Acidobacteriota bacterium | reverse complement strand
GAAATACACAAACAAATGGCCTTTCGCGTGATGCTGTATTGAAGGCAAGACTAGTAATCTTCTTGTTTGTTAGAAATTCACAGTGGGGAAGGCGGTTTACCCCCGCTCAACTCTGGGACTCAGGTTGTGATTATTGAAAGTTGAGCGGGGGTAAACCGCCCTTCCCCACTTGAATTTCTCACGAAGAGAGGTGTCGATGTAAAAATGCGTGCGCTACTGATAATTCTCTTCGGGTTGGTTCTTGTGTTGACTTTATCCGATTCCATCTCAGCTCAACCAAATCGTACGAGTCCCAGAATCTATCTCAAACGCGGATGGTCTATTCAGTCGTCGGCGGTGGTTAAGGAGGGAGGTGAAGGCATCTCGAATGCGCGGTATCGCAACTCGGTCAAATGGTACCCGGCGACTGTGCCCTCAACTGTCGTCGGAGCATTAGTCGATAACAAGGTCTATCCAGACCCGTTCTTTGCAATGAACCTGCGACAGATCCCCGGTTGCACTTACCCTATCGGTGCAAACTTTTCGTTACGTCCAATGCCTGAGGACAGTCCCTTTCGCAACTCATGGTGGTACCGAACTGAATTCCGCCTTCCCGCGAGCTACACCGGAAAGGAAGTATGGCTTCACTTTGATGGGATCAATTTTCGAGCAAACGTTTGGCTGAACGGGAAACGCCTGGCCGGATCAGATCAGATCGCAGGCACTTTCCGCATTCATGAACTGAACATCACCGACGTTGCAAAACGCGGCGGCGTGAATACTCTCGCCGTCGAAGTCTTTCCTTCTCAAGTAGACGATCTCGGATGGACCTGGGTCGACTGGAACCCGATGCCGCCTGATAAGAATATGGGCATTTTTCGTGACGTTTATATCACCAGTAGTGGACCAGTCACCGTCAGATACCCGCAGGTTGTGACTCACTTTGATCTTCCCTCACTCGAAATGGCGCATCTCACAGTCAATGCTGAGCTCACAAACGCATCGGACCGCGAAGTCGAAGGTGCGCTGCGTGGTCAGTTCGGGAACGTGCGGTTTTCGCAACCGATCAAACTCGCAGCCGGTGAAACCAAATCGGTGACTTTCACTCCGGATCAGTTTCCTCAACTCAACATTAAGCAACCGCGGATCTGGTGGCCCATCCATCAAGGACCCCAAAACCTCTACGAACTGAACATGCAGTTCGAAACCCAGGGCACGGTGTCTGATCACCAAACCACAAGGTTCGGCATTCGAGAAATCACATCCGAGCTTGATGCACAAAAGCACCGTCTCTTTAAAGTCAACGGCAAGAACGTTCTGATACGAGGCGGTGGTTGGGCGACTGACATGTTCCTGCGATTTGATCCCGAAAGAATCAGGAACGAGTTTGAGTACGTCCGTGACATGAACCTCAATGCGATTCGTCTCGAGGGGCAGCTGGAGCCGGACCGCTTCTTCGATCTTGCAGATGAGTTTGGGATTCTAATCATGGCAGGCTGGTGCTGCTGCTCGCATTGGGAACACTGGGAACGTCGCGACGATTACAAGGAGGGCCCGACCTGGGACAAGGAAGACTACGACGTTGCCGCGAAATCACAGGCGGATCAAATCCGTCGCCTGAGAAACCATCCGAGCGTCCTCGTGTGGCTGAACGGCAGCGACAACCCACCTCCGGCAGACGTTGAGAAGATGTATATCGACGTGCTCAAACGATATCAATGGCCCAATCCCTATCTCTCTTCAGCCACTGCAAAGGAAGCGCCGTTGTCCGGCGTGACAGGCGTGAAGATGGAGGGACCTTATGACTGGGTGCCACCGTCGTATTGGCTGCTCGACAAAAGAGCAGGTGGAGCACATGCGTTTGCAACCGAGATCAGTCCGGGCCCGGCGGTCCCGCCGATCGAGAGTTTGCGACGCATGATTCCCGAGGATCGCATGTGGCCCATCAATGAAGTCTGGAACTTTCATGCCGGCGGCGGCGAGTTTAAAGACATCGACATTTTCACTGCTGCGTTGAATACGCGCTACGGGACTGCAAAAGACGCGAACGACTATGCGAAGAAAGCTCAGTTGATGACGTATGAAGCACAACGAGCAATGTTCGAAGCGTACGGCGGACGCAGATACGAATCGACAGGTGTGATTCAGTGGATGTTGAATAACGCTTGGCCAGCAATGATCTGGCATCTCTATGACTACTTTCTGATGCCGGCTGGCGGGTACTTTGGTACGAAGAAGGCGTGCGAGCCAGTTCACGTTCAGTATTCGTATGACGACAGATCCATCCTTGTTGTTAATACAACCCATCAGTCTCTTTCAAATCTGAAAGTGTCAGCGAAGCTGTTTGACATCAACTACGCTGAGAAGTTTTCAAATTCGAAAGTTGTCAATGTGCCGGCAGACGCAAATACGACCGCCTTTTCGTTGCCTGAGCCGAGCGACCTTTCAACTACGTACTTCCTAAGTCTTATACTCGAGGATCCTCACGGGAGAATGGTCACGTCGAACTTCTATTGGCTTTCGACTAAAGACGATGTGCTCGACCATGAAAAAACAAAGTGGTACTACACGCCGGTGAGCTCATATGCAGACATGACTGCGCTGGAACAGATGCCGCCGGTGAAGCTGTCCGTTCGTGCCACCTCACAGCGCCGAATGAGAAGAGAGCATCTGAATGTTGAGCTGTCGAATCCGGATAAGGCACTGGCATTTTTCATCCGGTTGAAAGTGACACACGGGCGTGAAGGCGCACCGGTTTTGCCGATTATTTGGGAAGAAAACTACATTTCGCTGGCACCCGGTGAACGAAGAGAGATCACTGCAAGTTACAAGCTAAGCGACCTTGGCAACGCTGCTCCGTTCCTATCAGTCGAAGGAATCAATGTTGCCCCGGTGGTTGTAGCTGTTACTTCCAGGAAGCGGCCATAGGCGAGGATGTTGTTCGTCGAATCTCTTTGTCGTTGGTCGTTTGACATTTCCCATTTTTCATTTGTGTGTGAATTCGTGGGTCCGTGTTGGCATAGAGTTCGGCCTCTGTTAATTTCGTGTTGTTTCGTGGATGCCGAACAGCACAAATGAAAAATGAGAAATGTCAAACGAGAAATGTTAAATAGATTTGAATTCGTCGGCCATTATCCACATTCTACCCATTCATGAAGCCACTCAAGATCGGAATTACAGGAGTACGGGGAATTGTCGGTGAGACATTTACTCCTGAGCTTGCCGTTGGTTTCGCACAAGCTTTTGGCACCTACATCGATGGCGGTCGAATCCTGGTCTCACGTGATACTCGGCCTTCGGGTCCAATGATCCGCTCAGCTGTAGTTGCCGGACTGCTTGCAGCCGGTTGTGAAGTCTACGATCTCGGCGTGTCTCCGACGCCCAGCATGCAGCTCGCGGTCAGCTGGCTGAAAGCAGATGGCGCGATAGCCATTACGGCCGGCCACAATCCATCACAGTGGAACGCGCTCAAATTCGTACGCAACGACGGACTGTACCTCAACGCCTCACAAGCGGAAGAGCTGCTGGACATCTATCATCAAGGTGAACTCACAAAAGCGACTTGGGACAAGATCCATAACCGGATCGAAAGTTTTGATCCCCTGGATAAGAACCTCGATGCTCTCGAGAACGCGGTAGATATTCAAGCAATCCGATCGCGTAAGCTGACAGTCGCAGTAGATTGTTGTAATGGGGCATGTTCAGTGTTGAGTCCGCGTTGGCTCGAACGCCTCGGCTGCCAGGTGCTAGCCGTTAATGATGATCCACTGGCTCCGTTTCCCCACCAGCCTGAGCCGCGTCGCGAAACTATGGCCCAACTTTGTGCTGTTGTTAAGGCTGGTCACGCTGACATAGGATTCGCTCATGATGCTGATGGCGAAAGACTCGGGATCGTGACCGAGCTCGGCGATCGTCTATCCGAAGAAATGACGTTCAGCCTTGCTGCGTACATCCGCTTGCAGGACCGCCGGGGAACGCTCGTCACAAACGTTTCAACCACAGGTGCGATCGATTTAATCGCCGAGCGATACGGCGGTACCGTTTTGCGGACGCCGGTGGGCCAACCCTACATCTCAGAGGCAGTCGTCGAGCACAATGCAGTGCTGGGCGGCGAGGGAAGTGGTGGGGTTACAGTGCCTGAGGTCCATGCGACGCACGATAGCGCGGCTGCAATTGGTCTCATTCTTGAGCATCTGGCGCGCACGGGAAAGAGAACCTCGGAGGTCGTGGCCCAAATTCCGCAACTGACAATTTCAAAGCACAACATACCCGTCGAACCAAATCGCCTCTATTCAGTGCTTCAGGACTTCCGCACGAGAGTTGAGGATGAACAGATTACATATGATGCGACAGACGGGATAAAGGTGACACTGCCGGAAGGCTGGGTGCACGTGAGAGCTTCCAACACCGAATCTATAATCCGTGTGATCGTGGAAGCCAGCGACGCTCAGACTTCAGACGCGTTGCTGAACTGGGCCCGCGATCGATTGAAGAAGTGAGGAGAATTGCGGACTGGGGATTGCGGCTTGCGGATTGTAATGCTTGATCAGCGTAGATCCGCGGTTTAGCACGATCCGCAATCCGCAATTCGCAATCCGAAATTTCTTATGCGAGCTATTCCAACATTAAAGATCAGTATTTCCGGAGTGCGCGGGGTAATTGGCGACTCGTTGACTCCGACCATGCTCACTCGGTTCGCACAGGCATTTGGTACGTACATCGGCTCAGGATCAGTGGTGATAGGACGAGATCCGCGGACCTCCGGCGAGATGGTTAAGCAGGCCGTAGTCGCCGGACTTGTATCCAGTGGTCTGCGCGTCATCGATATCGGAATGTGTCCGGTGCCAACAGTCCAATTGTTTGTCCGTGAGAGTAATGCAAACGGCGGCATCGCAATCACGGCCAGTCACAATCCCGCTGAGTGGAACGCGCTGAAGTTCATCGGCCCTGACGGTTTATTCCTAGGGCCCGGACAAGCGCGCGAGATGTTGGACATCTATCATCAAGGTGATTACACAAAAGTCGCCGGCGTTGAAATGCGGGACGTGGAAGAAGTTTCAGGCGCGACTGACCGGCACCTTAAAGCAATTCTGGACACCCTCGGTCCGCTTCCGGAGGCCGCGAGACGTTTAAGGGTGGTGCTTGATTCGTGTAATGGAGCAGGGTCCATAGCCGGTCCAAAACTCCTGGAACAGCTCGGCGCGGAAGTCTTCACCATCAACACGACTCCAGATGGCTCGTTCCCGCGCGGCGCCGAACCCGTGCCGGAGAATCTCGGTGCTCTTTGCGCGGCTGTCAAAGAACATCATGCCGACATTGGCTTTGCGCAGGACATGGACGCGGATCGGCTGGCAATTGTGTCAGAGCAGGGAACGCCAATCGGCGAGGACAGCACGCTCGTGCTCGCGACTGCTTACGTGCTCAGCGAAGAACCCGGTGCTGTCGTAGCCAACCTGTCAACGACGATGGCGCTCGATGACGTTGCCGCCAGCTTCGGCTGTCCGATCTTCCACACGCGCATCGGTGAGGTGAACGTTACGGAAGAGATGCAGAAGCAGCGCGCGGTTATCGGTGGCGAAGGTAACGGCGGCGTCATCTACCCTCGGATAAATTTCGCTCGCGACAGTTTGGTGGCAATGGCTTTAGTAATGCATTTGCTGGCTCAGAAGGGAAAGACCGTTACGCAGTTGCTGGATCAGTTTCCGAGTTACACCATCGTGAAGGAGAAGCTGGTTTGCCCGTCAGCAAAGATAAGTCGAGTGCTGAAACGTGTGAAAGAGGAATACAAAGATCACAAGATGGATTTGCGCGACGGCGTTAAAGTGATGGTGCCTGAGGGCTGGTTCCTCGTAAGAGGTTCGAATACCGAACCCATTGTCCGCGTCGTCGCCGAAGCAAGAAGCGAAACGCAAGCCAGGCTACTCGTGAACGAAGTCGGCGACCGAGTTAGAGAATGTATTGAAGCGTGAACTGATTTATGGAACACATCAGATATTCAGTAGCAGCCTGTCAAACAGATCAAGCTAATCCAATCGACCGCAAGGGAATGCGTGCGAATACGGATCGAATGCTTTCGATGATCGATTCAGCCGTCGGAGGTGCAGCTCCGTTTTTACCTGTGCGATTGGTCGTGTTTCCCGAGTTTGCGCATTCAGCTCCTGTGTTTGAAACCGCGGCTGAGTTGCTCGATAAACTGGCGATTACGATTCCAAACGAACACACAGAACGATTGCAGCAGAAGGCACGCGAGCACAACGTCTACATCCAAAGCGGTTCAATGCTAGAACTCGATCCGCGATGGCCGGGCCACGTCTTCAATGCGACGGTATTAATCGGGCCAGAAGGAATTCTTTACAAGTATCGCAAAGTAAATACGTGGATACCTTATGAGGTTCATACCAGTCCTCACGATCTCGCCGATTACGACGAACCTCTCTTTCCGGTCGCCGACACTGCTATCGGGCGCATTGGTTGTGCGATCTGTTATGACTGGTTGTTTCCCGAGGCGATGCGGCAACTTGCAGCAAACGGAGCAGAGGTGATCATTCGGGTGTCGGCCTACATGGATCCATGGGGCGCGACCGAGCCGATGGCGTGGTGGACCGTGATCAATCGCGCCAGGGCCATAGAGAACATCGCCTACGTTGTGGCAGCGAACCAGGGAGCAAGTCTTAAACATTACCCACCCTACTCTTGGCCCGGTGGTAGTCAGATTGTAGATTTTGACGGTCGCATGCTGGCGGAAGCTTCTCCAGGACCAGGCGAAAGAATCGTGGTAGCCCCGATCGACATTTCTGCTCTACGTCATGAAAGGGAATCGCGGCGAGGGCATCACATGCTGGCACACCTTCGTACTGAAGCCTATTCGGTGTACCAGCGTCATCAATATCCACCGAAAGATTCAGACGACAAAGAGAACAAGCTGAGTTACGAACGTAATAACCGGTTAGTCGACCAGGCTAAGAACCAACTGGCGAAGAAAGATTAGCCGCGGATAAACGCGGATCAGACATGAGTTCACTCGAAGTCGCAAAACAGAAAGCCGCAACGACATACAATGCGGCTTCAGACTCGTACGATCATCCTGCAAACGCTTTCTGGGAGCGTTACGGACGTCGGACCATCGAGCGGCTTCGCTTACCTGCCGGCGGACGAGTGCTCGACGCGTGTTGTGGCAGCGGCGCCTCGGCTATTGCGGCTGCTGGGGCCGTTGGTCCCACAGGATTCGTTCTGGGCGTGGACTTAGCAGAGAAGTTGCTCGACCTTGCGCGCGCAAAGGTGGCCCTGCGGAAGCTGACTAACATCGACTTCCGGAAGGGCGACATTCTCGATCTGAAACTTCCGCCGTCCACTTTCGATGCGGTCGTCTGTGTCTTCGGCATCTTCTTCATTCCGGACATGCAGGGCGCGATAAAAGCACTGTGGCGCTACCTGCGTCCGGGTGGCAAGCTCGCGATCACCACGTGGGGGCCGAGGTTTTTCGAGCCGGCAACTACAGCATTTTGGGAATCGGTTCGTTCAGTCAGACCTGAGCTCTACAAAGGCTTCAATCCCTGGGACCGGATTTCCGAGCCCGACGCACTCTATAAGCTCATAGCCTCCACAGGTGTTAAGGTTCTCGACGTGGTAGCGGAGACGGGAACTTGTTCAGTCAAGTCACCAGAGGACTGGTGGCACATGGTCCTCGGTACGGGTTATCGCGGCACGGTGGACCAACTCCGCCCGCGTGAGTTCGAGCGGGTTCGGCAGGAGAACCTGGACTACATTACTCGCTCGAAGTTGCGGTCGATTGAATCGAATGTTCTTTATGCGGTGGGAGTGAAGCCGCGCGAGTTCTCGGCTTAAACTACCAGCTCATACTTGCGTTCTATCAGAGGCTTGCCGAACGCAGTCGATTCTTTTTCTTCCGTGAGTTTGAATCCAAATCTCGTGTACAAGCTGGCTGCGGTGGCGAGTTCGTGCGTGGTCCAAAGGTAAGAAGATTTGTAACCGCACTCATGAAGAAACTCCATGTAGAGTTCCATGAGTCTTTTCCCGAGACCTAAACCTCTATACTCAGGGCAGATCAGAAAGTATCGGAGTTGTGCAGCTTTGCCTCGGTCCATCAGCAGCACGAAGCCCATTATTCGACCATCGTGCTCGCAAACCCAAACGCGATTTCTTTTCGGATCGTAGTTTTTGTAGAACTCGTGTAAACCAGCTGCAACGTAAGACTCGAACTCGATACCGTAACCGTACTCTTGTTTGTACAACATGCCGTGAAGATAGGTTACGTAGCCGATGTCTCCGGATCTGAGGTCAGTGCGGATCGCAATATCATCAAGACTTACTTTGTGCGTCATTTTATAAGTGGAGTGCAAGCAATGTACCTATTCCGAAATATCATCCTGGAATGTGCGATTGGAGCGATTTTATGCGTTTCAGTATTTCCGCAGTCAACATCGAAGAAAACCGAGCACTTCGAAGCAGAGGGAATCGCATTCGACTATACCGCCGGATGGATGGTGTCCGACAAGAGCACTGAGACAGCTCATCAGTTTTTCATTAGCCGCGAGGGCAGCGTAGCTGAAGTAATGATCATTGTTCCAAAAGCCGTAATCCTACGTGAACGAGTGGAAGATGCTCGCAGAGCCTTTACTGAGCCGCTGATAAAACAGGTCGAGTTGAGAATTGCCCCTGCCGGGAAAACTCTCGACCGTGTAGCTATTAGTTTAGACATTGCCGGCCAGCGCGTTGAAGGAGTACGGCTGGAGGATTCTGCAAAAAAAGAAGAACTCGCAGCCGAGATCTATGGATTTCGCTTGCATCTACGCTGGATCAATCTCGTCCTGTTTAGAGCGGCAAAAGATCAACATGAACAAATCACGCCCTGGCAGGATATCGTTTCTACTTTAGCAGTGGCGCGACCAGTCGTTACAGTTGCCACAGCCGCATCGTCGAATTCAGCTCCAAAGGAAAGTCGCGCAGGCATTCTCAATGGCCAAGCACTGAGTTTACCGCGCCCAGACTATCCACCGATAGCCCGGGTTGCACACGCCTCTGGCACAGTTGTGGTGCAAGTTGTTATTGACGAAAGCGGTAAAGTTATTTCTGCAGCTGCCGTGGCGGGGCATCCACTGCTGCAAGGAGTCTCCGTTGCGGCCGCAAAGCAGGCGAAGTTCACGCCTACTCTTCTGGAGGGTGAGCCAGTAAAGGTTACCGGCGTGATTCATTACAACTTTGTTCCTAAGTAAGATTGCTCAACAGCTAAATGCGTTAGATCGAGATTACGCCAGCGCCTTTGATGGCATCGTGTTTCAAAGCGATCAAGGCTTCGTCCGCTTGTTCAAATGGAAAGACCTGTACTCTGGTTTTGACAGGAATCCTTGCTGCTTCAGCCAGAAACTCATGGCCATCCTCACGAGTGTTGTTTGTAACAGACCTGATCCCACGCTCACCGTAGATCGTCGCATACTCGAACGATGGGATCGCACTCATGTGAATTCCGCCAAGCACCAATGTTCCACCCTTGTCCAGAGCTTTGAGTGCGACGGGCACCAGTTCACCCGCGGGAGCGAAGATGATCGCTGCATCGAGTTTGACCGGTGGTTGCTCGGTTGGACCGCCAACCCACGCAGCCCCCAGTTCCAGTGCCAATGCCTGATGCCGTTCGCGATCGCGTGTAGCTACGTAGACTTCGGCGCCACGCGCGCGCGCCAATTGAATACAGATGTGACCGGCAGCGCCAAAACCGTAGATGCCGAGCCTGCTTCCAGACCAACCGTTCGATCTTCCTCCCAATTCAGTTAATCGCAGGGCGCGGTAGCCGATGATTCCAGCACACAACAACGGTGCCGCTTGATTATCTTCGAAAGATTCTGGCAGCTCGTACACGAAACTTCCCGGAGCAACGATGTATTCGGCATAACCACCATTTACGGTCCAGCCGGTGAAGTCGGGACGATCGCACAGGTTCTCGCGCCCTGATCGGCAGAAAGCGCACACACCGCACGTGCAATGTAGCCAGGCGACGCCGACACGGTGGTCCGGCTCAAACCCGGTGACATTGTTTCCAACCTGCTTGATGCGGCCAACGACTTGATGGCCTGGGACGACACGTCGTAAGCGAACAGGGAGATCGCCTTCGACAACATGCAGATCAGTACGACAAACAGCGCATGCCGACACTCGGATCAGAATTTGATCGTCGTTGGGAACGGGTGTGGGAATTTCCACCAACTCGAGAGGATGTTTCTCGACAGGACTAGGTTCTCTGCAGATCCAGGCTTTCATAACGGGTGAAGCATCACTTTCTCGCAGCAGCCAGTCTGTTTTCGGCGACTCGATCAGCGACCTGATACGGCGGTATTCGCTGCTGACTTGCTGCCGCAAGGATTTCAGTCATCGTATCGTAAATGCCGTCTACTCTTCGCTCTGCATCTGCCGTGTCCCAACCCAGCACTTCACGACAGCCATTGATCACACCTCCGGCATTCGCTACGTAATCGGGCGCATAGAGAATACCCAGCTCGTGCAAGACCTCGCCATGACGGTTCTCCAGTAACTGATTGTTAGCTGAACCCACAATCATCTCTACCTTGAGCCGCGGAATCGTTTCGTCATTCAGAATTCCTCCAAATGCGCATGGCGCGAGAATGTCAGCATCTGCGCTCAGAATCTCTGCGCGGTCGACTCTCGTGGCGCCAAACTCATCTATCATTCTGCGAATCTTTAGTTCGTCAAGATCGGCTACGAGCAGCTTGGCGCCAGCGTTCGCCAGTTCACGACCAAGATAATACCCAGTGTTTCCGCAGCCCTGAATCGCGACAGTTTTGCCGGACACGTCAGTCGAACCCCAGCGGTGCTTAGCGCATGCTTCCATGGCTTTGAATACGCCATGTGCCGTCACCGGCGATGGGTCACCTGACTTTCCCGGCAGTCCGGCCACATGACTGGTTTCCTGAAGGACATACTGCATATCAGCTGGTGTCGTCCCTATGTCTTCGGCGGTGATGAAAGTGCCTGCGAACGACTCGACGAACCGGCCGTGAGCGCGAAACAGACTCTCGCGATCCGTAGTCTTGTTGTCGCCGATGATGACTGCTTTACCTCCGCCGAGTGGTAAACCGGCGAGGGCATTCTTGTACGACATCATTCGCGATAATCTGAGTACATCCTGGATTGCTAGCTCGTCTGACGCGTAATTCCAAAATCTTGTTCCACCGGCCGCCGGACCAAGAGCGGTGCTGTGAATAGAAACAATCCCACGGTACCCGCAGGAGCTATCTTCGCACAGCACAACCCTCTCGTGTTCTGTATGCACATCAAGCTCGCGAATAGTCTGAGATGAGGTGGAATGCATGACTCAGTCAGGACCTTTCGTCTTTATTCGTTGATCAGTCTTCTTAGAACTTCTTACAACTTCCAGACGTTTCTCCTTAAAACACATCATGACAAACCTGATATCAGCAAACGAAATTTTAGAATAGGAGAAATTTGACATGTCTGCGATGGAAGTCATACTAAAGCGGTTCGAATCTCCTGACGAAACACGCAGTTTTGAGAAGGGCAAGTTTGAGATCGTAAATATCGGTGGCCTGTCTATTGGGCGCGCTACGTATCAACCCGGTTGGAAATGGTCCGAGCATGTTGGTCCGACTGCCGGTGCCAGTCTCTGCGACGTGGAACATGTCGGACTTGTTCTGAGCGGACATGCAGTCGCATTGATGCCTGACAATACGGAAGTGCACCTGAAGGCAGGTAATCTCTTTTACATTCCACCAGTGCCACATGATAGCTGGGTCGTTGGTAACGAGCCCTACGTCTCGCTCCATTTCCTCGGCGCTGAACAGTATGCGAAGTGACATGACCGACACTGTTTGCCACATCAGTCAACTCAGCACCTGCTCCTTTAATGACGCTCTGCAAGCGTGGAACGAAGGGTTTCAAGGCTACTTTGTCGACATGTCGTCTTCTCTCGACAAGTTCCTCTCGCGGCTGCAGAGCGAAAGTCTTTCGCCGGAATACTCGTTCCTGGCTTTTTGCGAAGGCAGACCAGCAGGGATACTGCTCAACGGCATTCGTTCGTCAGATGATGTGAAAGTGGCATGGAACGGCGGCACCGGTGTCAGCCCCGAGTTTCGTGGGCGCGGTGTCGGCACAGCCTTGATGCGAACAACGCTAGATTTCTACAAGCGAAACTCGGTGCAGACTGGTACTCTCGAGTCGATTTCCGAAAATGAGCGAGCGATCGCGCTCTACCATAACTTTGGATACCAGATTACGGATCGCCTGGTGTTCCTTGAGCACGAGGGTTCTTTGGATTCCTTCAGCGGGAGCGACACTAACGCCTATTCGGTGCAACATGTGCCGCCGCAGCGTGTCGGACGACTCGATTTTTATGATACGACTGCAGCGTGGCAGGCACAGTGGCAGAGTCTTGCGATCAACAACGGTGAAGCCGTGATTGTGAAAGATCGATCCGGGACTGATGTTGGATACGTGCTCTATAAGAGAAGACTTGACGACGCTGGAGAGGTCTCAAGCATTGCCTTGTACCAGTGCGTCCCTCGCGGTGGAGTACTCGATCGGGAAGGAGTTGTTCGAGCTGCATTGGAAAAGGTTTATGCTCCAGCACGTCTGGAATGTCGTCGCACAACCTACAACCTAAGGGTCGCCGATAACGTTGTGGTGGAAATTCTGACGCGAGCTGGATTCAAAAATTCTATAGAGCAGGTCCACATGAAAGTGAGTCTCGAAAATGCTTGAGAAGCAGTGGAACGTCGCAATTTTCATCTTTGACGAAGTCGAGGTGCTGGATTTCTGCGGTCCGTTCGAAGTGTTTTCGGTAACAGGAAGACGTCACAATCTTCAGCCATTCAACGTCTACACAGTCGCTAAGGAAAAGAAACCAGTGCTTGCGCGGAACGCTTTGAGTATCAATCCGCATTACAGCTTCGCTGATTGTCCGCCGGCCGACATTCTGTTAATACCCGGCGGCTATGGCACTCGGCAGGAGATCCATAAGCCGGACGTGCTTCAATGGGTGCGGGAAAACTCAAGAATGGCCGACCTGGTTCTATCCGTCTGCACAGGAAGTTTTGTGCTTGCAAAAGCGGGCTTGCTGGAAGGACTGACTGCGACAACCCATCATCGCGCACTGGCGGAATTTCAAAAGCTCGCGCCCCATACGACGCTCGATGCAACGAAACGATTTGTCGATAACGGCACGGTGATTACATCAGCAGGCATTTCGGCCGGCATAGATATGGCTCTGTATGTTGTTGCGAAACTTCTCGGCAAAGAACAAGCGAATGAGACTGCCGAGTACATGGAATACGATTGGAAGCAATCCGAAACGGATGAGGTAATGAGATGAAAGAAAAGAATTCAGGACAGACTGGATTGCAAACGAAAGTTCTGCACGAGTGGGAACCGTTCAACGAAACATCGGCTCTGACCGCGCCGATCTGGCAAACATCTACGTTTAGTGTGAGGACTCCCGAGCAGCTCGCTGTTCTCGGTGAATCCATTCGCCCGAGTGAGTTCTATACCCGCTACGGTAATCCGACACACCGGCAGGTCGAAGTGACGATTGCGGCGCTTGAAGGCGGAGAAGATGCGCTCGTTGCGAGCTCGGGGATGGGGGCAATCTTTGCGGCAGTGCTGAGCATCTTGCGCGCTGGTGATCATGTCGTGGTTCAAAGGAACCATTATTCGGGATCGGCAAAGATGTTCCGAGACCTGTTGCCGCGTTGGCGCATTGAAAGCACGGTAGTCGATCAGACGAAGACCGAGCAGTTTGGTCAAGCAGTAAAGCCAAACACAAGGCTGATCTATATCGAGTCGCCTTCAAATCCTCTTCTACACCTTACCGACATTCGGGCGGTGGTCCAGCTGGCGAAGAGTCAGGGCATTACGACAATTATCGATAACACCTTTGCTACGCCGGTGAATCAGAGGCCGCTTGAACTGGGCGTGGACGTCGTTGTCCATAGCGCGACGAAGTACCTCGGTGGTCACCACGATTTGACTGCGGGGGTCGTTGTCTCTTCGAAAGAGTTCCTCGAGAACGCCTGGGATTTCCTGATCATTTCTGGAGCAATCCTTAGTCCGTTTGATGGGTGGCTGCTGCAACGGGGACTAAAAACACTAGGACTCCGAGTCGAATCTCAGAACCGGAACGGTATGGCGCTAGCGCAGTTCCTTGAGTCTCATCGGGCCATTGAACGGGTCAATTATCCGGGACTCGAATCACATCCACAGCACGAGATTGCAAGGCAGCAGATGTCAGGATTTGGTGGCATGATGAGTATTGAATTGAAGGGTGGGTTTGAAAACGTCAATGCTTTCATCAGCAAGCTGAAGCTCGCCAAATGCGCAGTCAGCCTCGGCGGGGTCGAGACAGTTGTGGCCCACGTCGCAGCAATGTGGGGTCATCAGCATTCTGCAGAACAGCGTCGGGCCGCAGGCATCAGCGATGGATTGGTGCGAATTTCCGTCGGTGTCGAAGATGAAAAGGATCTGATCACCGACTTCACCCAGGCACTTGAAGCCTAGCGGGAAAAATATAGCCGCGGATAAACGCAGATCGTACCGTCAAATCTATTTATCATTCGTCGTTTGACATTTCTCATTTCTCATTAGCTGTCTGTGATTCGTGTTGTTTCGTGGATCGTCGCGATGTCGTCAAATGAGCTATCCACGAATTCACACGAAACGAAGATCGGAAAATGACAAACGAGAACTGTCAAACGACGAATGATAAATAGATTTTGACCGTACGATCCGCGTTTATCCGCGGCTTAAATTCCTCGACCTAGCTAATTCCTGAACAAACCTGGCAGGCTTTGTAGCCGGCGGCTGCGGCTTCTACTGCGGAAGAGAAGCGGATGAGGTTCTTCGGCGAGATGAGCCTCACCCATTCACAATCCTTGCGGTGAAAAATGCTGAGCGCCGCGTTGCCGATTATTGATTCCGGTATTGTGACAATGGATGGAGAGATCGTACCTCTATGCCATGTTGGTGGTGGTGGAGGAGGAAGGTTGCCAGTTGACATCGCTTTCGAACTCAATGCGGAATTTGCAAGCTGCTGAGCGCGAATAAATCCATACGTCAGGCTGATAGATGCCAGGAAGAACACGGCGATTAGGAATGATGAAAAGAAATCCAGACCAATGAACTTCAGAAACACATAGAGTCCCCAATACCAAAAGAGAAAAGTTCTTTTCAAAAGCTCCTTAGCAAAGTACGGGGTGTTTCTGAAAACTGCTGAAGGATCGCGCACGTTTGACAACGGCGCCGAACCTCGAGGCGGAACACTAAAGACACTTTGAACAGTTGACGAAGCCGGGGTTGACGGAACATTAGAGGAAGTTTGTCTTGCCTGCCAGGGTATCCATCTTGGACCTTGCATCGCCGGCCGAGCATGAACTACTTCTCGCGTTTTCGTTTGTGCTTCCAGATCAGCTGGTGCAGTCATCCACGACGGCAGCGTTGGTTTTAGCGCAACAAGATCGAGCACAGATGGAACTGCCGCCGGCTCTTTCTGCGACGCTTCGTCAAGAACTGTTGCCAGACGCAGGTGCTCTGGTCCAATCTCACGGATCCGAGCAAAGAGCATCGACGAAGCCGGGTCGACAAAATCGGCTTTGTTGAAGATCAAATTCTCGTCGTGATACTCGTTCCATAGCTCGGGCTTTTCTGCGAGTGAGATCAAAGTCAGGTATATGACCAGTGCAGAAAAGTTATCCAGAGTCGAATCAAAGTGGTGTGGATCTCTGCCTGGGTGCTGATAGTGTTGGTGCCCAATCTCGCTCGAGGTCCAACCAGCCATAGCAGGCACAAAGATTCCATCATGATCGATCAGGCAAAGATTGCCGGCTTGGACGATGATGTTGCCGTGCTGGAGGTCGCCATGAGCGACGCCTGCATCTCGCAAAGCCTTAACCAACCGCAGCCACTCATCTGCTAAATGGAGCAGTACCTCCTTCCGGTGGATCATTCTTTCCAGATACAGGTCGAGTGTCGGTCCCTCGATCCAGTTCATCGAAATGATCGGATACCGGTTTCCACCGACGAGTATTCCTTCTGCTTCATAATGGAAGTCAGAGATGTAAGGAACAGCATGTTGGCGCAGGTGTTGCTGAATTGCGCGGTACCTTTGATCTCGATCCCCGAGGTACCCGCGGAAACAACGAACGGCGAAATCGCGTCTTTCTTCTCTTGATTTGAGCTTGTAAACGTAAGCGAACTGCCCAGACGTAACCAAAGGCATACCGAGCCGATCGAGCGCCGGCATCATCTGTCTCAAGTGTGGGTTGCTGAAGCACACGCTCGGACACTGCACGGCCTCGGTGAAATGACGTGCTGAGGGCCAGTAGCCGGGAACACGTTTAGACTGTGATTCCGTTGCTGCCACTATGAAATTCCCCGATTCAGCACTTCGATGCTGATTATTGCGATGTCGTCGTCTCTGAGGCGTCCTGCCGTCCGCTCATCTGCAACGAGGTTTGCGAATCCTGGATCGAAGGGGAGGCGAAGAAGTCGATCCAGATAGCCCTGGGCATCTCCGGTTTCGAACAATTTGAAGAGCCAGGCGGCGGCTGCATCAGAAAGTAGCAGCAGAAAGTCCCCAGATTCAACCGTTCCTGACCCGATGGAGACGTGTTCGCAGGCAGCAGCAAGCAAGACGCTCTGAGAAGGCACCAACCACGGAGTCGCATTGAAAGAATCAGAACGTGAGATTGGTAGCGCCTGCACGATCCTGCCGTTGCGAAGCTGAACGATGCATGTGTCACCCAGTGCGATCGCCTTCCAGGAAGGAACGTCACCGGCAAGGTCAATTTGTAATCCAGCCAGAGCCGCGAATGAGCCGGTCCTCGCTTTCTCTTCCGCATACCATGATAAGTGAGGTTTGTTCCATGATTCGTGTAGCGCGACTCCCTGTTCAGCTGCCCAGGAACGAAACTCGTCGACCGTTAGAACAGCGCACTCTGAATTGACCCAACCCTCTGCGAGCTGTCGCGCCCAGCTTTGGGCAGCAAACGCCTCCGTCGCACCGTCAGCAACAGAGAACCGGTTGCGATTAAGGTTAATGCCGATTGCGTCTTCGCATTCAGCCATTTCCAGCTCACTCTTGGGCATGAGGAATTGTCGAGCCTCAAGAGACCAAGCCGCGATTTTTCCTGCTGAGATCAAGCTGATTCCGTTCTATCGTCCATCCACCGGTAGGGAGTCATACCGGTCAGGCTGGTGCCTATCTCGTAGAACTGAACGATTGAGGAAGGGTCGCCGTTGAAAACGAAGCCACGAGAACCTTCTGAAGTTTGCACTCCGAGTTGCGCTGCAGCAGCCAAAAAATTTGGAGGAAGCGCACTGGAAATCTGGAAGAGCGTTCGAGCGAAGCCATCCGGAAGAGACGACTCATCCGCTGGATATTCGATCTTCGAGCGTCGACGCGATGAGATATGACAATTGAAAAGCAGAACAGGACCGTCGTCGGTGTGGAGTGACATGATCTGTCTGCCGATCAGATTCGGATCGCCGTCGCTCGATTCACCATCGGTCAGATGCAGCACCGTCGGAGGAAAACCGCGAGGATGATCCGAGAGCCATGAGTCGAGCACATCTCTTACCTGTGACAGAGCCTCGCACATCGGTGTTTTTCCTTCGGCTTCAGGGTGAATCCATACGGGAAATCGGATCGGAATCTCGACCCATCCGCCCGCGCCATCGGGAACGCGTTTGTAGCTGCTCTTGACCTGCAATGGATAGTCCGCAACTTCCGCGATTGGAGCCAATCGTCGCTTTTCTAAAGGACCAGCAAATGCCGACCCGACTTTTCGGCCGTATCCAATCACTGAAACGAAGTAGTAATTTCGTACTTCTTCAGTCTTCGTACAGCGGATCACGAGATCGTGTAAGGTGTGATTGACGACCTCAGCAACAAAGTCCGCCTTCTTCGTCACCGTGTCACCGCTGAACGGATCAGACATTGAGCCTGATTGATCTATCAGCAGAACAATGCAGGTGGGATTTGCGCGTGTGATTTGAGCCGAATACATGAAAATCCTGATTGTCGTTACTCTGAAGAAGTTCCCCTCAGTATGCTGAGGTAGATCACCAGGGAAAGAATTGTCGTTGCCTCATTTATAACGTCAGCAACAATTGCCGCTGCAACCTCCAACGGCCAGAATTGAATTCCCGCAACTGCTAGTAACCCTATCGAAAATGTTACTGGTATCGCGACAATCATACAAAGCAGCCCGAAGATAATCCCCGCACCCAGGATTCTCCACCGATACCCGCTCGTCAAATTGTAGCTTCGCTTGAGTATCTCTACCGGCCCGCGATTCTCGAGAGCAGCCATCGGGTAGATCAACTCGAATGCGAGGCCGAGAATAATTCCGGGGACAATTAGGAGCAAAAATCCGAGAACCTGAAGAGTCCATGCCATGAGCGCACAGGCAATTAATTTCCCAAGTCTGTTGATGCCGTACCGGTACGAGTCACTTAAGGAAGGAGCGACCCCCGTTCGCATCACTGTAACGAGGGCGTAAATCAGCGACGGCGCAACCAGTGCTTTGCAGGCAAGGCCCATGACAAACACGCCCGCCGCCGTTCGCCAGTCATCGGTTTGCAGGTTCAGTACTTTGAAAATCTCGAACGGCGCGAATACTGCAAAGATGATCTTTGTGATTAGCCATAGGTTGTCTTTGAACAGAGTGATGGTCGGGCTGATAACAGATCCGACTGAATCGAATGGACCTATGGAAGGAAAGTACTCGAAGGCGTCTTTTTCCTGAGACCTTGGGTGCTCATGCGCAATAACCTTGCTCGCTTCGGTGGGCTGGGGCACTGCGCGCAATTCAGTTCCGCAGCGTTGGCAAATCTCATTAGCGAGTGGAGTAACAAATCCACACTGGGGGCATGGGTTGTTTTCCATAAGGTTTCGTTCTGCTCCTTTTAGTATGAGGAGGATGGCGTTGCCGACTATCCCCGAACTTCAGATAATCGTAGCACTACATTACCATTTCGCACGCTGCCAGGAACACTCCGCCTGTGACACCGGTGAATTACATGATTAAAGACTTATCGACACGCCACGGATTTGTGAGTGACCTCTTCAGAAATCCTGCGAGTGAAGCGGGCTGGTCTGAATTACGGTTGAGCGATGAGCAGGTTAAGTTCTATCACGAGCAAGGGTACCTTGCCGGGATCAAACTGCTGGATGACACACAGTTGGAAGTGCTTCGCGCGGAAGTGACAGAACTCGTTAGTCCAGCGCATCCGGGCAATCGTCTGTTCTACGAGTTCAACTCAAACGAATCAGCTGACCCGAATAAGATCCTTTTTCATGCGCTTGGAGCCTGGCGCATCACCCCGGGTTTGCACGATCTGCTGTGGCATCCGGCGTTCACAGTTCCAGCTTCGCAGTTGATCGGCGGAGCAGTTCGCTTCTGGCATGACCAGATCTTCTACAAGCCGGCCCATCATGGAGGAGTTGTCATCTGGCACCAGGATTATTCGTATTGGACCAGAACGCGACCAATGGCCCATCTTTCGTGTTGGATTGGGCTGGACGATTCGACCCGTGACAATGGGTGCGTACATTACGTGCCCGGTAGTCACCGATGGAATCTTTTACCGCGAAAGAGTTTTGCGAATGATATGGCTGCCATTGAAGAGTCATTAACGCCAGAGCAGAAGCGAGACTTCAAACCTGTTGCAATCGAGCTGAAGGCGGGCGAGTGTTCTTTTCATCACCCGTTGATGGTTCATGGATCTTATGAGAATCGCACCGGCCGTCCGCGCCGAGCGGTAGTGATTAACGTCTTCCGTGACGGCGTCGAGTCTGCATCTGACGAGCCTCCGCTGGAGGGAGTGCCAGCGATTCCGATAGGTGAGAAGATGGCGGGACAGTTTTTCCCGCTATTGTTTGATCCCCGCGAGCATGGGATGTGAAGAAGAGGCGGGCGGCGAGACGCCCGCGCTCTCAGTATCACGTCACCAGCCTTGAAATAGCACGCGGAATTGTACTTCGGTGCAAGTTTATTGACCTTTGGTGCAATAGAAGGTCCTGAAGGCTGCTTTACGAACTTTTTATAAACGCCTTACGCCATTCTTATAGGCCGGGTCGTAATCTCTCTTTGGTTGAAAAGAAAGAGGGCTTATGACGACGGAATTTTCATCCCTAAAAGACTCCCTGAGAAATCACACTGCTAGAAATGGTCTTACCTGGAAAGCTGTGATCGCATTCTTTGGTTTAGGCGGAGGGCTGGCTGCGCCGCTGCTTGGGTCGATTCTGACGGCAATGGCTTGGTTCACCGGCCCCACTTGGCACGGGATATCGGTGCAACGCGACGGAATGATTCTCCTGGTCCTGACAATCCCACTCCTTGTTCTCGGAGCTCACTGCCTTGATCTACTAGACGGATAAATGGAGTAAGAACCGAAACGCGGTAGCGTCGGGTCAAGAGATTTTCGAGTGCCGAATGTCGATTTTCGATTATTGGATATGAGTAAGTCGAAAATCGAAAATCGAAAATCGAAAATCTCATGAGCCGACGCTACCGCGTTTCGGTTCTGACTTCATCGCTGGGGAGTCTTGAAAAATGCAAGATCTGATTTATATCGCAATCACAATTGGTTTCTTTTTGATTGCGCTCGCGTACGTGCGCGGGTGCGAGAAATTGCAGTGAGGTAGCAGAGATGAATATCGAATCGATCGTGGGATTGATAGCGTCCGCACTGTTGCTGATCTATCTCGTCTACGCGCTGCTGCGTCCGGAGAAGTTCTGAATATGACGCTCAATGGTTGGTTACAAATACTGGCCTACATCGCAATCATCGTCGCGATTACGAAGCCGGTCGGTATTTTCATGACCCACGTCTTCGAGGGCCAAAGAACGTTTCTGCATCCAGTTTTGCGCCCGGTCGAGCGTCTGCTTTATCGGCTCACTGGAGTCGATGAGAAACGCGAGATGCATTGGACTGAATACGCTACGGCGATGCTGTTATTCAGTCTGGTGTCACTGCTGTTGCTTTACGTCATTCAACGATTGCAGGGCTATCTTCCGCTTAATCCTCAGAAGCTGCCAGGTGTTGATTCAAGTGGCAGCGCAACATCCGGCTTTGTTGCTTCGGCCTTCAATACTGCAGCCGCGTTCACATCGAACACAAATTGGCAGAGCTATGTGCCCGAAGTAACGATGAGCTACCTGACGCAGATGGCTGGGCTTGCCTATCACAACTTTGCTTCAGCAGCAACGGGTATCGTCCTGGCAATTGCGATCATTCGTGGCGTCGCCCGTCGCGAGATGAAAACGATCGGAAACTTCTGGGTCGATTTCGTGCGCTGCAATCTCTATGTGCTACTGCCCGTCTGCATTGTCGGCGCGCTGCTGCTCGTCTCGCAGGGTGTGATTCAGAACTTCCACCCTTACGACACGGCGAAACTAGTTGAAGCGCAAACGATCGAGGTTGACAAGAAAGATACGAGCGGCAATGTCCTGACAAATTCCGACGGTTCCAACCAGAAGGAAACGAAACAGATTACCGAACAAATCATCGCGCAGGGTCCGGTAGCGTCGCAGGAGTTCATCAAGGAGCTCGGCACAAACGGGGGAGGCTTCTTTAATGTCAACTCGGCCCATCCTTTCGAGAACCCTACGCCGTTTACAAACTTCATCGAGATGCTTGCCATCTTCGCTATCGGAGCTGGTCTAACCTACACGCTTGGCCAATGACAGGTTCTCCAAAGCATGGCTGGGCAGTGTTGGCAGCGATGGTCTTTGTGCTCCTCGTCGGAGTGACAGTCGCGTACTGGGCCGAGACCCGAGGCAACGCGATTCTGACTCAACTTGGCGCGGATCAAGTTACAACCGCTGCTCAGTCGGGTGGAAACATGGAAGGGAAGGAAGTCAGGTTCGGCCAGGCAAACAGTGCTCTGTTCGCAACGGTCACCACTGATGCGAGTTGTGGAGCGGTAAATTCAATGCACGATTCGTACACACCGCTCGGTGGAATGGTTCCGCTTGCGAACATCATGCTCGGCGAAATCATCTTCGGCGGTGTCGGAAGCGGTCTGTACGGAATGGTGATCTTTGTAATTCTATCCGTCTTCATTGCCGGCTTAATGGTTGGCAGAACACCTGAGTATCTAGGTAAGAAGGTCGAGTCGTACGACGTGAAGATGGCGATGCTCTACGTCTTGATCTTTCCGCTGGTGATTCTGGTGCTCACAGCGATCTCAGTACTGGCGCCGAGCTTTGGTACTTCGCAATTGAACAACGCCGGGCCACACGGTCTATCTGAGATTCTGTACGCATTTACCTCCGGCACTGGAAATAACGGCTCGGCATTCGCCGGGATTTCAGCGAACACCTACTGGTACAACACGACCATTGGCATGGCGATGCTCATCGGACGCTTCCTGATGATCGTGCCGGCGCTCGCCGTCGCTGGAAATCTGGCAAACAAAAAACTGGTGCCGCCATCTTTGGGTACATTTCCGGTGACGACGCCGCTATTCACGGTGCTGCTGGTGAGCGTGATTGGAATTGTTGGCGCGCTGACGTTCTTTCCTGTGTTGAGTCTCGGTCCGATCGTCGAGCATTTCCTGATGCGCGGAGGTCAAACATTTTGAAGGCAATGAAGTCAGAACCATAACGCGGTAGCGTCGGTCGCCTATCGTTACCAGGCGCGTGATGTCGTGAGCTGACCCGACGCTACCGCGTTACGGTTCTGACACTGTTTTGAGTATGGCAACACAGACGAAGAAACAAGCAATTTGGAACGCCCAGATCATCAAGCGAGCGATCGTGGATTCCTTCATCAAACTCAACCCTCGAAAGATGATGAGGAATCCTGTGATGTTCGTTGTCGAAGTCGGCAGCGTGCTAACAACACTTCAGCTCATTCGCGGCATTATCAGCCCGGTGCCGAAGGTCACGCACACGGGGTTCGAACTGCAGATCACGCTCTGGCTGTGGTTCACGGTTCTGTTTGCAAACTTTGCCGAAGCCATGGCCGAAGGCAGAGGTAAAGCCCAAGCTGACAATCTGCGCAAGTCGAAGACCGAAACTATCGCGCATCGTTTGCTTGCCAATGGGCAAACGGAGCAAGTGGCTGCACCCAAACTCCTTAAAGACGACGTCGTGATCGTCTCGGCCGGCGAGTTCATTCCCGGCGACGGCGAGATCATCGAAGGAGTCGCGTCTGTAGATGAATCTGCTATCACCGGCGAGTCAGCTCCGTGATTCGTGAGGCAGGTGGCGATCGTTCCGCCGTGACTGGCGGCACCCGCGTGCTGTCGGATCAGATCAAGATACGAATTACTTCGAATCCCGGCGAGACGTTTATCGATCGCATGATTGCGCTTGTCGAAGGGGCCGAGCGACAGAAGACACCAAACGAGATCGCTCTAAACATTCTCCTCGCAGGCCTGACAGTAATTTTTCTGTTGGCTGTGGTCACACTTCAGCCCTTCGCAATCTACTCCAGTGCACGGCAAACGATCTTCGTGCTCGTTTCATTGCTCGTCTGTCTGATTCCGACAACGATCGGCGGCCTGCTTTCCGCTATCGGAATTGCGGGGATGGACCGTTTGATTCAACACAACGTGCTTGCGATGTCGGGTCGCGCCGTGGAAGCAGCAGGCGACGTGAATACGTTGTTGCTCGATAAGACTGGAACCATCACGCTCGGAAATCGTCAGGCGACTGCGTTTATTCCGCTTCCCGGGATCGACGAAACAGCATTGGCTGAGGCCGCGCAATTGTCGTCGCTCGCTGACGAGACGCCGGAGGGAAGATCGATCGTGGTGCTCGCTAAAGAGAAGTATGGTCTTAGAGGCCGCGAACTTGGACCACACGAAGCTCACTTCATCCCGTTTACAGCACAGACACGCATGTCAGGAGTTGACTTCGATGGCCATGAAGTACGGAAGGGCGCTGCCGACGCAATCCAGAAGTATCTCAACTCGCACGGAAATTCAGTTCCCAAAGAGTTAGGAAGCATCGTCGAAGAGATTTCAAGGGCCGGGGGAACTCCGCTCGTTGTGGCGCAGAACAAAAAGGCGCTCGGTGTCATTCAACTGAAAGACATTATTAAGGGAGGCATGATCGAACGCTTTAATCAGATGCGCCAGATGGGCATCAAGACGATCATGATCACCGGTGATAACCCGCTCACGGCAGCTACAATAGCGCGCGAAGCCGGGGTGGATGATTTCCTGGCTCAGGCAACCCCGGAAGACAAGATGGCTTTGATCAAACGCGAGCAGGAAGGTGGCAAGCTCGTGGCGATGACTGGCGACGGAACTAACGATGCTCCCGCGCTGGCCCAGGCTGATGTCGGAGTAGCGATGAACACCGGAACGCAGGCAGCCAAAGAAGCCGGAAATATGGTCGATCTCGATTCGAATCCGACAAAGCTTATTGAGGTCGTAGAGATCGGAAAACAGCTTTTGATCACGCGCGGCGCGCTGACGACGTTTTCGATCGCCAACGACGTGGCAAAGTATTTTGCAATCATTCCGGCAATGTTCGCGACGCTTTATGCCGCGCCCGGCAGTCTAAATGGTCCATTGTCGGCATTGAACATCATGCGGCTCGAGACGGCACACTCGGCGATCTTGTCTGCCGTGATCTTCAACGCACTGATCATCATTGCACTAATTCCACTGGCATTGAGAGGGGTGAAGTATCGGGCATTGAGTGCTGCGGCATTGTTGAGGCGAAATCTATTGATTTATGGACTGGGTGGAGTAATCGCGCCGTTCGTGGGGATCAAGATCATTGACATGATCGTGCATGCGATTGGATTGGCGTGATTAGTCGTAAGGAGCTGTAGAGCAGCTAGGTGCGACATGTTCGTGTTGATTCGTGTCGGTTTCGTTTTCGTGGATCCGTCTTATTCGTCCTGGCAGAGGCTACGGAAGAAACGAGACGATCCACGAAAAGACACGAAACGAATACACGAAATAACACGAACAGTACGAGTTCATGCTAAATGCGCTGACTCCGGACTAACAAAGAGGACGGTATGAAGAACTTACTAACTGCAATCTTGATGACCATCGTAACGACGGTGTTGTTGGGACTGATCTATCCACTAATCGTCACCGGGCTGGCACAAGTGATCTTTCCGGATCAGGCTAATGCTAATTTTACATGAGATCAGCCGGGATGAGTTGCCCATAGCAGAGAGGTGGGAGCAAGATTAATGCACCATGCAGACAATATTTCCAATCCTTCGATATTCAGACGCGCGCGGTTCGATTCGATGGTTGTGTGATGCGTTTGGTTTTAAAGAGCACTTCTCGTTTCCGGAAACGGGAGATTTTGTCAGGCATGCGCAACTAAGTCTTGGCTCGAATGTGATCATGTTAGGGTCTGTCAGAGAAGATGGGCTGACGACACCGAAAGAGTTAGGGGTCGCTACGCAGGCTCTGTGTGTCTATGTCGCTGAGGTGGATGAACACTTCGAAAGGGCGCAGGCGGCCGGAGCGGAGGTTGTGTTGGTGCCGCATGATACAGACTTCGGCGCGCGCGAGTATCACGTCAAAGATCCAGAAGGCCACAGTTGGACATTTGGCAACTATCTTCCGTCGGTCGAGTGACTCAATTCCTTCCAACAATCACAGTCAGGAAGGGCGGTTTACCCCCGCTCAACTTTCCCTAATCACAATTTGAGTAACAATGTAGAGCGCGGGAAAACCGCCCTCCCTGACTGTGATTGTTGGAAGGAATTGAGTAGCGCCAGCCTCACCAACTTGTGATATATCAATCAAGCTCTGCCAAACAAATCGTGAATTCCAGTTGGAGAGATCATGAAGATAATCATCACTCTGTTTCTACTCTGCGGTTTGTGTCCTGTTTCTCTTGCGCAGGCGCCGGCGGATCGGCAGCAGATGGTGCGAGTTGAGGCGCCTGTCGTAGTGCTCACTCATGTTCGTGTAATTGACGGAACGGGCGCGGCGCCGCTCGAGGATCAGACCATCGTCATCGCTGAAGGGAAGATTCAATCAGTTGGTCCAAGCGCTAGCGCAAAGCCACCTGCGGGGTCGCAAACTTTCGATCTCAACGGCTATACGGTGCTGCCTGGCCTCGTAGGCATGCATAACCACATGTTCTTTCCGCAAGGTGGCTCGCCCCCGATGTATTCGAACATGGGAAGCAGCTTTCCGCGTCTTTACCTCGCACTCGGAGTCACTACGATTCGCACCACCGGCAGCGTCGCTCCGGATTCTGACCTTGAGATCAAGAAGCTCATCGACAGTGGTCGCATGATTGGCCCAAAGATGCACATCACTGCGCCCTACCTGGAAGGAAAGGGAGCCTTCACGCCGGTGATGCATCAACTCACCGGGCCTGACGATGCGAAGCGGATGGTGAATTTTTGGGCTGATGCCGGCGCAACGTCCTTCAAAGCGTACATGAACATCACTCGCGACGAGCTGCGTGCAGTCGTAGAAGAGGCCCATAAGCGAGGGTTAAAGGTTACAGGTCACCTTTGTTCGATTGGCTATCGTGAAGCAGCGGAGATTGGCATCGACAATCTTGAACACGGTCTGATGGCCGACAGCGAATTCGTGCCTAACAAACAACCCGATCAATGTCCGGGTGGGCAGGTGGTTGGCAACAGCTTGCGGCAACTCGATCTCAATGGCGCCGCAGCGCAGGAAACGATTCGCACACTCGTCGCAAAGAAGGTTGCGATTACCTCAACCTTGCCCGTCTTCGAAGCTGCCGGCGTGCCGTTGACGCAAAGCGGGGTTGGAGCAGCGAGCGCGCTGATGAACCCGAGGGTGTTTGCAGTGATGTCAACCGATGCTCGCGTACGTTACCTGACGGCACGAGCACGCGTTTCACCTGAAGCGAATTACATCGCGCTATTGCGCAAAGGGATGGATTTTGAACGGGCTTTTGTCGCTGCGGGAGGTTTGTTGATAGCGGGTCTCGATCCGACTGGTAACGGAGGTGTTGTCGCTGGTTTCGGTGACCTGCGCGAGGTGGAATTGCTGGTTGAAGCCGGCTTCACTCCTGTCGAAGCGATAAAAATTGCGAGCTTCAATGGCGCGAAATTTCTCGGAGAGGATTCCCGCATCGGCTCGATTGCTCCGGGAAAACAGGCTGATTTGATGGTTGTCAAAGGTAATCCTGCGGCGACCATCGCAGACATCGAAAAGGTCGAAATAGTCTTCAAAGACGGAGTAGGCTACGACTCTGAGAAGTTGATTCAGTCAGTACAAGGTTTGGTAGGGATTCGGTAGGAGACGGCAGGAGGCTGGAGTAGGAGGCAGACGGCGGGACGCAGGTGACAGAGTTGCTCCTGCCTCCAGCTCCTGCCGACTGCCAACTGCCGACTGGCCACTCCCTACTCAGGCTCAAACTGCTGCAGAAATTCTGCTACCTCACTCTGCTCACCGTATCGTGCCCAGCCGATGGGCCTTGCGTTGAACTCCGTATCCCGAATTAAGGGATCCGCGCCGAGCTCAATCAAGAGCTTTGCCATCTCGAGATGTCCGGCCGACGCTGCATGATGCAACGCGGTCGTTCGTTTCAGTTCATTCAGATCGAAGCCGAGTTCCGCCATCAGTCGAATAGCATCTCGCTGGTCCCGCTCTGCTGCGAGCTGAAGTAATTCGACACGATCGGGTCGGAGCCTCTCCAACAGTGCGGGATCTTTTGCGAGCAACGACCGCGCCTGCTTTTCATTCGCGGTCAGACACGCCGCAGCAAACGCATCCGCATCATTCAACTGACCTGGTGTTGCCCCGTGTTCAAGCAGGTACTCAGCGATCTCCTTGTTACCGTTCAGCACGGCCAGCTCATATGCCGTTCGTTGCAAGCGACTGTCGATCCCGTTCACGTCGACACCATGCTCGACCAGTACCTGCATTCGCTCCATTTGGTTGTACTTCGCTGCCCAGCCCATCTGTTGCTGCAACATCTCTGATGGTGTGCCGATCTGATGACCGAATCGCCTGAACCAAACACCATTGCCTCCATTGCCGAGGCCGAATTCGAACAGCAACTCCAGATGCTTGGTGCCACCTGTGAACATCCGGTTGTAGAGCGTCTGGCCATCGTTAGGATCCGCTCCCGCTTCCAACAACAATCTGGCGAGCTCATAGCAGTACTGGTGCTGCGGCTGATTCACCGGGCCTGCTTCCCCTTCGCCGAACGCGCCGGTTAACGCTGTAAAAAGATAGTGCCCATCCCAGAGAAAACCCGCGTTGGGATCAGCCGCGCGATCGAGTAGTAAGCGCGCGACTTCGAGCGTGGAATGTCCTGTCGCTGTGCTGTTCAGCCGTGAGTACGCGGCGTAGAGCAAAGGTTCCCAGTTGTAGGGTCCACCCCGTGCCGCAGCCAGACTCGGGTCTGCATTCAACGCATTCCGGACAGCCTGCACATCGCCGACCGTTGCTGCCGCATAAATGTTTTCCGCGGCGATTGTTGGATGCTGTGCGAGCAGCTCTCTGGCCTTCACATGCCGCTCTTTGTGATCGAATTGTGAATAGTTCAAACACGCAAGGCGTATGAACCGATCCGTAAGGGGTTCAGATTCGTTTTCGGTTTTTGGTTCGGGAGGAAAAAAGGAAAGCTCAAGAACCTCGAGATGTTGTTTCAGCCTGGACCAGCTTGAAAATCCATGGCTACGCGCGATGACCAACTGAGCGGCAGCGAGCGAAAAGTTTTCTGCTATTTCGTCCCCGTGAGGATGAAACTCGCGTACACGAGCCAGCGCGTCCGGGTCGTTGCGGATCACCGACTTGCGGAATGATTTTGCCTGCTTGCGAAGATTTTCGAGAGATGGATTGTTAGGTAACGATTGAATGGGCATAGCGATCTCCTCTTCCGTTTTTCACGGAGTCAAAGCCTGTGGTCCGCAACATCAGGCGAAGGAGTACGCTTGCCAAAGAGTTTAATTGGAGTCGGTGGGCTTGGCCCTTTCCGCGGACCGGAGGCTTCCGAGACGCACGAGTGGAGAGTAGCTGAGGTTAAAACGCGGTGCAAGTGATATCGTGGTAGGGAGAAGCGTGAGGTGCTAAGCCGCGGATTAACGCGGATCAGAAGTATGACATTGCTAAGACTTAGCTGTTTTCCTCTCTTCTGATTGATCCGCGTTAATCCGCGGCCTAACAACCTTGCGATAGAATCTTCCTGAGGAAATCTATATGCGCACTCAAGCAGAAAAAGGAAACGCATTTCGCGCGCTCCATTATCGTGATCGCGCTTTCATCATTCCAAATCCGTGGGACCCAGGTACGGCGCATCTGCTGTCATATCTGGGATTTGAAGCTTTGGCTACTACCAGCGCAGGATACGCATTCTCTGTTGGCCAACGCGACAATACCATCGGCCGCGAGAGGATGATGGCGCATGTGCGCGACATTGTCGCAGCCACCGATCTGCCGGTGAGTGCGGATCTTGAGAATGGTTTCGGAGACGATCCGCAAACCGTTTCTGAGACGATTCGGCTTGCGGCTGAGGCTGGACTTGCCGGCGCGTCAATCGAGGACGATACGCATCGCGAGAACGATCGCATTTATGCGCTTGAGTTTGCCACAGAGCGCGTGCGAGCGGCGGCCGATGCGGCGCGTGCTCTTTCATTTCCATTCACGCTGACGGCGCGCGCGGAAAACTACCTCGTTGGACGCCCTGATTTAAAAGATACGATCCAGCGACTTCAGGCTTATCAGGAGGCGGGCGCTGATGTTCTGTACGCCCCTGGCCTGACGAGTAAGAAGGATATTGCCGCAGTCGTCAGTTCGGTTGATCGTCCCGTGAACGTCGTGATGGGCCTGCGCGGCGTCCAATTGAGTCTTCAGGAACTTTCTGAGCTCGGAGTGAAGCGCATCAGTGTGGGAAGTGCTCTCACGCGGGCTGCGTTTGGAGCATTCTTACGCGCAGCCCAGGAGATGCTTACCCACGGCACATTCACGTTCGCGGATCAGGCAGTGCCGTATGCGGAGATTAGTGCGATGTTTGATGTTTGACTAGAACTGAAGCGAGAGAGAGTAATGTTCAAATCTATTTGTCATTCATCATTTTGACATTTCTCATTTGTCATTTGTGGTCGGCGTTTCGTGTGAATTCGTGGATCGAGTTTTTGGTGACGCTGAGATCCACGAAACAACACGAAACTCAGATCACAAATGCGAAATGAGAAATGTCAAACGACCAATGATAAATAGATTTGACCGTATCCCCTGGGCTGCTAATTTCTTGCGGACGCGCGGGAATCCGGACGCAGATTTTCCATGAACAGTTTGTAGATCCGTTTGTACTCGTCCGCCCAACTCGCTTCACGATCGAAAGCGTGATCCTCTACCGGGTAAGGCGCTACTTGCCAATTCTCCTTCCGCAATTCGATCAGCCGTTCAATAAGTCGCACCGTATCCTGAAAGTTCACGTTCGTATCAACCATCCCATGGCAGATCAGCAACGCTCCCTTGAGACCATCGGCAAAGTAGATTGGTGAACTTCGCTTGTAAGCTTCCGTGTCGTTCTGCGGCAGGTTCAGGATGTTCGACGTATATCCGTTGTTGTAGTGCGCCCAATCGGTGACCGGACGCAGCGCAGCTCCCGCAGAGAAAACATCTGCTTCAGTGAACATCGCCATCAAGGTGATGAACCCACCGTAACTGCCGCCATAGATTCCTACACGACGCGCATCGACGCCGTGCTCTTTAACGAGATAATTCACCGCGTCAACGTGATCGCTCAGGTCCTTGCCACCCATGTGACGGTAGATACTGACGCGCCAATCTCGACCGTAGCCCGCGCTGCCTCGATAGTCGATGTCCAGAACAACGAAGCCACTTTCCATCAGCAGGTGGTGGAACATGTATTCGCGGTAGTACTGGCTCCACCATCGATGCACGTTTTGCAGGTAGCCCGCTCCGTGAACGAAAAGGACAGCTGGACCACCACGTCTCCAGTTCGACGGGATATACATTCGTCCGTAGACGGTGGCGCCATCCCGGGCCTTAAAGTTGACGATTCGGGGATCGATCCAGTCATGCGTGAAGAATTCTGGGATCGGGGAAGTCGTAACAGGTTTGAGGTGTGCCGCGCTACTTTCCGCCCTCGGAGTATTCGGCAATAGATAAAGTTCCGGAGGTTTGTTGCTGTACGAGCGTACGTCGGCGAGCATCTGCTCGTCGGGACTCACCTCAACCTGATTGTTTCCCGGCAAAGCAGTTATACGAGTTCTCGTTCCTCCGCCAAGTGGCATTGAATACAAGTGCCTTTGAAAGAAACTGCCCTCGCTCGACGTGAAGTAGAACTTCTTCCTGTCGGTCGAAAGTCGCACATCTGAAACTTCAAACTTTCCGGAGGTGAGCTGAGTAAGGTCGCCTCCGTTAATTGAAACCGTGTATAGATGGGCGAATC
>JBKPAC010000125.1:0-15549 GCA_046726175.1 Acidobacteriota bacterium | reverse complement strand
CTACCAGCCTCAAGTTTCCACGCCGCCGGTCAAGGCCTGGGAAGAGTCAGGTAGTCTTGCAGTGACTGAAGCTCCAACAGTTGCCGCTGAACCCGAGCCAGTAGTGGGAAGCTCAAGTTCTGCGAGTCAGATCGAAGGTTCCTATGCTCATTTGCGCGAAGCTGTCGTCAGCGCTGCTGTAGAAACTCGAGGGCCGCTGACTGCAACCGACGTATCACCTGAGCTAATCGACATAATTGCCCGTCGCGCGGTCGAGATGCTGTCAGACAAAGTCATACGAGAAATTGCGTGGGAAGTCGTTCCCCAACTCGCCGAGCTCTTAATCAAACGGCAACTCGAAGAGCGTGAGTCTCAGCACAAGTAGGCTCAAACTAATCTAGATTCCAATCGAGCAGCGCCTACTCCGCTGCTCGATTTTGTTTTTAGCGATACCGCTCATTACAATGCCTCTTTGCCAAATTGATCAGGTCATCGACTACTGAGTAAGACCACTTATTGTTTAATGGACATCCCCAAGACTTACGATCCGAAAGAAGCAGAGCAGCACCATTACGCGCGCTGGGAAAGCGGTGGCTTCTTTGCTCCCGAAATCAACCGCGACCCGAGCGCCCCTGTCTTTTCCATCGCCATCCCGCCACCAAACGTTACCGGCTCGTTGCACATGGGCCACGCATTGCAGCACACGATGATGGATGTGCTGACTCGTTACAAAAGAATGTGTGGCTATCGCACGTTGTGGCTTCCAGGAACGGATCACGCGGGAATCTCGACTCAGCTGATGGTGGTTCGTGAGCTCAAGAAAGAAGGTGTCTCACGTCACGACATCGGGCGGGAGAAGTTCGTCGAACGAGTTTGGAAGTGGAAGCACGAATCCGGTGGACAGATCACTCAACAGATGCGACGCGAGGGCGCCTCAGTCGATTGGTCGCGTGAAAAATTCACGATGGATGAAGACCTCTCTTCAGCTGTGCGTGAAGAATTCGTACGCCTCTATGACGAGGGAATGATCTATCGCGGCAATCGCATCGTGAACTGGTGTCCAAATGACCAAACGGTCCTTTCGGATCTGGAAGTTCAAAAGGATCCGATGGCGGGAAAACTCTATTACCTGCAGTATCCCGTGAAGGGAAGCAGTCAGCGTGTAACAGTCGCGACTACGCGTCCAGAAACGATGCTTGGTGATACTGCGGTCGCTGTGAATCCAAACGACGAGCGCTACGCGAGTCTCGTTGGCGCAACGCTGCAGCTCCCGTTAACCGGCCGCGAGATCCCTGTCGTCGCGGATGAATTTGTAGATCCGCAGTTCGGCACCGGAGCAGTAAAGGTCACACCGGCGCACGATCCGAATGACTATGACATCGGCGAGCGGCATAACCTGGACCGAGTCGTTGTCATCAATCAGTTTGCGAAAATGACGGACGACGCTGGTGCAGAATTCTCGGGACTTGATCGATACAAAGCGCGAGACAAAGTTGTAGAGAAATTCGAGGAATTGGGACTGCTCGAGAAAGTAATCGACTACGAGTTTTCGATCTCGAAGTGCGAGCGTTGCAAGACGGTAATTGAGCCGCTGATTTCGACCCAGTGGTTCTGCCGTATGGACGGGCTGCGGGATCTCGCGCTTGACCTGATGCAGCGTGAGCGGAAGCCGAAGTTTGTTCCAGAGGTGCCATACGAGAAGGTCTATATAAATTGGCTGGAAAACCTGCGAGATTGGACCATCTCACGCCAGCTGTGGTGGGGTCATCAGATCCCGGCGTGGTACACAAAAGATGGTCAGGTGGTGGTTGCGAGAAGTTTTGAAGAGGCTGCGGCAAAAGCAGGGACAACTGAGTTGACGCAGGACACAGACGTCCTCGATACGTGGTTTTCCTCTGCACTTTGGCCCTTCTCAACCTTGGGTTGGCCCAAACACACGAAAGACCTTGAAACGTTTTATCCGACAAGCGTTCTCGTGACGGCGCGCGACATCATCTTTCTGTGGGTTTCGAGAATGGTCATGATGGGCTTGAAATTCATGGGCGAGCGTCCTTTCGATGACGTCTTTGTTACAGGAACGATTCTTGACAAAGAGGGTCAGCGGATGTCGAAGACAAAAATGAACGGCGTCGATCCGCTTGATGTCTTTGACAAGTACGGCGTAGATGCCACGCGACTTACGCTCGCTTCAGTCGGCAGTACGGACATTCGCTGGAATGAAAAGCAGGTAGAGTCGTATCGCAACTTTGCAAACAAGATTTGGAACGCTGCCAGGTTCTGCCTGTTGAACTCAGAGGGCGCGCAGGTCGATCCGAATGTCTTGCGGAACAGCAAAGATTTGGCACTTCATGATCGTTGGATACTGTCGCGACTCAACAGGACTGTGCGGGAGGTTCGCGACGCCCTGACCGAGTACCAGTTTCATGAAGCTGTGCAGACTCTTTATCACTTCTTCTGGGATGACTTTTGTGATTGGTACATCGAGCTAAGCAAACAAGAGGTCACGTCCGAGGAAAGCACGAGCCGCCGTACCGAGGCACGCACGCGGCTGCTCAGCGTGCTCGAACAGGCGTTGCGGTTGTTGCATCCGTTCATGCCCTACATCACTGAAGAGTTATGGCAGCGCCTCCCGGCAAAGCACGATGATAGCCTGCACCCTGCGTACCGTGGCGCGAGTCCCACAATCATGCTCGCCGCCTACCCCGAAAGCATCGGTGAGTTGATCGACGAGCGAGCTGAGTGGGAGATGCAAGTTGTGATTGATTTGATCTCACGAGTAAGAAATATTCGCTCGGAGATGAACATCAAACCCTCTGAACAGATTACGGTGATGATCGGCTCGCCGGATGAAAAACTGCGTCAGGTGCTTTCGTCCAGTATCGATCAGGTCACTCGATTGACTCGCGCTGGAGATGTTTCGATTCGCGATCAATTGGTCGCACCAAGAGCTTCTGCTCGCGCGGTGTTGGCGGGCGGAGCCGAAGTCGCTGTCCCTCTGGAAGGGCTCATCGACTTCGATCAGGAACGACAGCGTCTGACGCGAGAAAGAGAAAAGCTGCTGGCTGAGTCTGCAAAGCTCGAAGCTCAGCTTGCGAATCCCCAGTTCCTCGAGCGTGCGCCGGCCGATCGCGTTAAAGAGGTCCGTGACAGAATTTCTGATATTGCCCAGCGCACTGCTCAATTACAGCAAACGATCGACAACTTACAATGAACTGGCTCGACGAAGGCGCACTCTATTCGCAAATCGCAGTTTTTCTTCGCGAAGACCTGGGTCGCGGTGACATAACTACTCAATCAATAATCACGCGTAATACGAGAGCTAAAGGTCGATTTGTTGCCGGCGAAAAAATGGTAGTTGCCGGTTTGGAAGCTGCCGAGGAAGTTTTTCTGACGCTCGACTCGCAGCAGCAACTCGAGGCGTTCGCTTCCGACGGCGAAGAGGTTGAAGCTGGCAAGGTGATTGCCCGAACCGCTGGCTTTGCCGACGTGTTGCTCGCAGGTGAGCGAGTCGCGCTGAATCTCTTGCAGCACCTCTCGGGAATAGCAACTCTTACAAGCCAATTCGTTCGCGCGGTTCAGGATACCTCGGCGAGTATTGTAGATACGCGACAAACAACGCCGGGTCTTCGAATGCTCGAAAAGTATGCCGTCCTGCTTGGCGGTGGTTGCAATCATCGTTACGGTCTCGATGATGGGGTTGTTATCCGCGCAAATCATGCAGCCATCGCTGGTGGATTAGCCGCCGCCGTCAAGAGCGCGAAAGAGAACCTTGGTCGCGTCCACAAGATCGAGGTACAGGTAACAACTGAAGGAGAGTTGCGCGATGCGTTGGCGAACGGCGCAGACATGATCATCCTTGAGAACACACCTGCCGAGGAGGTCGGTCGTCTTGTTTCCATTGCTCGTGAAAAAGGTTCGGACATTACCATTCAGTGCACCGGGCCTTTCACGTTGGAGAACGTTCGCTCGTACGCCGAGGCGGGGGCAGACTTGATCGGAATTGGCGCGCTCACCAGTTCAGCTCGCGCCATGGAGATAGCTTTCCAGGTACAGCCTTACTAAACCTATGCGTAAGCCTGATTTCTGGAACGGTTGGAGTTTGGCTGGCGTGTAACGCAAGGCATCCAACTGCCGCTTGAATGCATCTTCCGCGTGGCGTATCTTGGGTGCGGGGAAGGAGTCTTCGATGCAAAGTCGGTATTTCAGGTTAATTTTCCTTGCTTTTGCGGTGATCCTCACTGTGAGTCTCTGCCTGGTCGACGGGCAAGCTCAATCCCGCAAGCGGCGATCGCGCACCAAGGCAAAACCCGCTGCTCCGAAACCAGTTATCACCAATCCGCCTATTGTACCGCCCGGCGAAGAAGGTAGTGACGTCAAGATAGTCAGTACTGCAGAAGAAGGCTCAACCAGTTCCGACCAATCGGAATCCACGTCGGAAACCAAACCCAAAAAGAAAACGGGCGATCAAGAGGACGTGCAGCAATCGATAAACACGCTGTCCGACCAGGTCGACAAGCTTTCCGATAAGTTGAGCAAGATGCAGGAAAGCGATCGAGCGATGATCGACATGGAACGCCTTACTCGAGCCGAACAACGAGCCGAGAGTCTTCGTTCGCAGCTACTCGATAACGAAACCAAGATGGCTGATCTACAATTGCGACTCGAGCAAATTGAATTCTCAATCAAGCCTGAGAACATCGAGCGTTCCACAGCGACTTATGGATCTACGCGTCCTGAGGAGGCTCGCGATGCCTTGCGCCGTTCACTGCAAAATGAGCGCACGCGCCTTCAGAATCAAGTCCGGATACTCGAGACCAGTAAGGCACGCCTCGAACAAGCCGTTAACTCCGCTGATGCCGAAGTTGATCTGCTTCGCCGACGCCTCGAGGCGAGAGAGCAACAGCAAGATAACGCGCAGTCGGATCAGGCTGAGAAACCCGCCAATAATCGAAAGAAACCCGAGTAAGAAAGCTTAGCCACAGATAAATGTGGATTTAGCAATAAGGGTTCTGCTAGCGGTCATTCAGCCAAACTAATTTGCAGGTCAGGAAGGGCGGTTCAACCCCCGCTGCCTTTGTCTACTCAAGTGCTCGATTGCTAGAGGCAGCGGGGGTGAACCGCCCCTCCTGACCTGCAATTTACCATCAGTTGAATGGTATTCTTGATGCACTTCATGTTGTAAGGTGAGTGCGATGGGTACGATTTCACAAGTCGAACTTTATCAGCGAATCAGCGACGCTCATGCGCGTGGCGAGAGCGTTGTGGTTGCGACGGTGGCGCACACGCGAGGCTCCACTCCGCAACGACGCGGCGCGAAGATGTTGTTTTTTGAAAGCGGCGAAGTTGCCGGCACCGTAGGCGGTGGTTGCATTGAAGCCGAAGTGTGGGCGGAAGCTCGTGAAGCGATGCGTTCCGGAAAATCCGAGCTGCACCATTTCTCGCTGACAGCAGAGGAAGCGAGTGAAGAAGGAATGGTCTGCGGCGGCACAATGGACATTTTCATCGATGTCATCAACCCAGACGTAGTCTAATTACATTAAGCTAAAATCAGCGTCTGCCCTGAGGAGCTTTCGTGTTATTTCGTGGATCGTTTGCTTCTCTGCTTTCCCAAAGTCTTGCACTATATTCGTGTAGTTTCGTGGAAGAACAACAACTACCAGCTGCAGAGCGGCCCACGAAATAACACGAAAACAGTCCACGGTTGGAAGATGAGGCGAAAGCAAGAGATCCACGAAATAACACGAAGACGCTGCGCAAGGTATTCACGCATCACCCACCAGTTTTTCCACAGAATCAGAAAAACAAATGGGCGTTCTAACTGTTAGTCATCCACATGCCTGCGACGTTTACTCTCACTGATGCGATTCAGCATGTTCTAAGAGAAGGTTCGATAGCCGCGCTTGCGACGCTCATCGAGGCTCCGTTGAACGTGGGCGCAAAAATTCTGGTGGGCGAACAGGAATCGACGGGTTCATTTGGCGAATCGTTTCTCGATCTTGCCGTGACGGAGCACGCAAGAAAGTTCTTAGCTTCTCGAGACGACACGCGAACATTCACTGTCAAGGAATTCGCTCCTGAATTAACAGATTTCAGCAATGCTCGAGTACTTTTTGAGCGGCTCCAACCCGAACAGCGTGTTGTGATATGTGGTGCAGGTCACGTGGGCGCAGTGCTTGCGAACTTGTCGAGCATGCTCGGATATCGCTCTACTTTGATCGACGACCGCGCAGAATTCCTGGACCGGACGCGGTTTCCTGACGAGCGGATTCAGCTCGTCGTTGCTGATAATTGGTCGAAAGCAGTGCGTGAGGCTGTCGGCGACGGACATGGTGTGGCGGTTGCCATAGTAACGCGCGGGCACAACGAAGATGAGGCCTGCATTCGTGCACTCGTCGACATATCTCCTGAGTATATCGGCCTCATCGGAAGTAAACGTCGAACAAACATTGTGCTCGAACGCTTGCGCAGCGCCGGGGCGAGTGCTTCGTTTATTGAAAAGGTTTTTGCGCCGATCGGGTTGGACATCGGCGCAGTTACACCTGAAGAAGTTGCGTTGGCGATCCTCGCAGAGATTGTTGCCGTCAGACGCAGCGGCAGCGGCGGCTCGTTATCCGCGTGGAGAAGGAGAGCGTCGTAAGCAGCGCTGGAGACTTACGTCGGTGATGAAGATCCGAAACCATTTACCATTTGTCGTTTGACATTTCTCATTTTGGTCTTTGGCCTTCGGTCTCGGTTTTTGGCCTTCGGTTTCCGCCCTTTGACCTTGTACGCAGGGCAAAGACCGAAAACCGAAGGCCAAAGACCAAAATGAGAAATGTCAAACGACAAACGGTAAATGGTTTCTTGCCTAGCCCCGGAATATCCTGATCTTCTCTCAACTCAGTTCTTTAGGTATTTCTCAGGCAAAGGATTCTTGGGATCCTCCCCTTGCCAGAATATCGTCACAATCCACCAACGCTTTCCATCATTCATCAGTTGAATACTGTTGATGCCACGTGCAAACGGTTTTGCGTCATCAGCATTGTGTCTTGATTCGTAAGTGCTGAAGACGTGAGCTATTTGACCGAACGTCTCTGCCCGCCGCGCGACTTCCTTCTCAAAAAAGCCTTCCTTCTCGAGAAATGGACTACTGCGCTGAACGTAGTCATCCACTGAGAGGACTCGTGATCCGTATTCGCCGGTTGGTCTCGGTCCCGTTGGAATCAATCGCGCTCCCGGTATGAACAAGGATCTCATGCGGTCCCAATCGCGCTTCTTTCCCGCAGGTCCGGAGATGACGTCGTAAACAGCCGCAACGATTGCGTCTATCGATGCAACATCGGCAGGATTCGCCTGAGGTGTCGTAGGTACAGGCGAAGGCTGAGGTGATGGTTGTTGCTTTTCGCTCTGGGCCGTCGCAACTGTGGTCAAAAAGAGAATCAAGCACGTTGCTAAAAGAAACTGTGACTTCATTGGTGTCCTCCGGATGAATTGCTGGAATGGGATCAGATTTAAACATGGGTTCGGCATCGGTCAAAAAGGGTTTTGCACTTTTCATGCTTGCAATGTTAAGAGATTGAACATGGTTCTTGACGTTGAGGTTTCGGAAACAACTGCTCCTCGTCGAATTGCGATGTTCCGAGCTCTCTCGCACAGGAACTTTCGCCTTTTCTGGATCGGCGCATTCCTTTCGAACGTCGGTACGTGGATGCAAGCCGTTGCCCAAAGTTGGTTGGTGCTGACACTAACCAACTCGGCTTTCTGGCTGGGACTCGACGCCTTTATGGCTACAGCCCCAGGTTTCTTGCTCACACTCGCCGGCGGCGTGTTTGCCGATCTTGTGGATCGTCGTCGGCTGCTGCTTTACACACAGGTCGTTGCTGGTGCGACAGCTTTGGGGCTGGCAGCCGTGGTTTGGACCAACGTAGTCAATCGCTGGATTGTTTTGGGGTTCTCGTTCGTAACCGGCTGTTGTATGGCGCTGGCCGGACCTTCATATCAGGCCATGACATTTGATTTGGTTGGCCGCGAAGATGTCGCGAACGCAGTGGCCCTCAACTCGTCTCAATTCCAACTGTCGCGCGTTATCGGTCCAGTGCTCGCTGGGATTGGTTTCAAGTATTTTGGTGTAGCGGGGTGCTTCTTTGTAAATGGTTTGTCGTTCGCAGCTGTCGTGATCGCGCTCAAGATGGTTCGTTTTGAACAGCGGGCGAGCAATGGGGTCCCGGCCCATTCGGTTAAGGATCGGAAGGCCCTCTGGCAAGATCTCGTAGCGGGCTTTCGCTACGTCCGCAACCGTCCGCGCGTGTTCTCGCTCTTGATGCTGTCAGCTGTCAGCAGTCTATTCGGGACCCCTTACTTGACACTCGTGCCTTTCTACGCTCGCGAAATCTTTCATCTTGGAGAGAGTGGCCTGGCATGGATGATGGGAACGGCAGGCGCGGGCGCCTTTTTCGGCGCGCTGCTGTTAGCCTACCTGGGTGATTTCAAAAGAAAAGGTTGGTCGGTGCTGGGCGGTTCAATCGCATTCGGCATCTTCGTCATCGCCTTCGCGTTGTCAACGCGTCTCGTATTCTCGTTCGTGTTTCTGTTCGGTATCGGTTTCTCGATTGTTACATCGGTGGCCGTCACAAATACGCTGCTGCAAAAGCTCGTCACGGACGAGATGCGCGGGCGGGTGATGAGCATGTTTATCCTCTCCTTCATCGGAACAATGCCGATTGGAAACATTATCGCAGGCCTGGCGGCGACGCATTTTGGCGTCCGGTACACCCTGGCTACGGGTGGTTTGGTAATCTCTGTCTTAACCACCGTTGTCGCGGTCACGAACAAGCGCCTGCGAGAACTGCAGTAAGCTCCCTGTTTCCAGCCAACTTCCTGCGGGCCCGCAGGAGTTCCTGTCCGAGATTGCAAGGAAACACGAAAGTGTCCGTTCTAAATCAGCGGGCAAGGGTTTTTGTTGGATTTTGAGCTGTCTGGAGAGGACGAATGAAGATTCGAAGTGCCAGGTTACTGCTGCTGATGTTCTTGATTGCCAGGTTCGTTTCCGTCGCGAATGCGCAGGGGATAATTGTACCGGGACCTTGCGAGCGCTGCCCTCGCCCCCCTCGCCCAATGCCGTTGCCCCGCTCATTGCCGGTCAAATCCATAAAGATCGATACCAAAATTGCTTCTCAGGTCGCCACCACTCATGTCGAGCAGATCTTCCGCAACGATACTGATGCCGTGCTCGAAGGAACTTATCTCTTCCCGATTCCCGAGTCTGCATCGATTGTTGAATTCGCGATTTGGGACGGCGATCGCCGGCTCGTTGGTGAAGTTCGTTCCAAAGAGGAGGCACGACGGATCTACGACGAGATTGTGCGACGGCAGCGGGATCCAGGGTTGCTCGAGTACGCGGGCAAGGACCTCTTCCAGGCTAGTATCTTTCCGATTCCTCCGAGATCCGACAAGAAACTCGAACTCACTTACTCACAAGTGTTGAAGGCTGAATCCGGAACCGTTTCCTATAACTATCCGCTCGGGACGGGCCGTCAGTCGACGCAGATCGGCTCAGTGGCTGGCCGCATTGAACTCGAAGGCAACGATCCGCTGCGCAACGTTTACTCGCCGACTCACGAGATCGACGTCAAACGAAACGGTGATCGTCGATCGCTCATTTCATTTGAAAGTGCGAGCGGGAAAGAGCCGCGCGACTTCCAACTCTTCTATACGGTTTCACGTGAAGACTTTGGTCTGACACTGCTGACGCATCGCGAAGCAGGCAAAGACGGTTACTTTCTTTTGATGATCTCTCCTAAAGACGATTGGTCAGAACAGGAATATGTAGCCAAGGACATAGTCTTTGTACTCGACACCTCCGGCTCCATGGCTGAGGAAGGCAAGATGGAAAAGGCCCGTGCTGCGTTGCTCTATGGCATTCGGACCTTAAGAAACCAGGATCGCTTCAACGTGATTGCGTTCGCTGGCGAAGACAGGGCTATGGAGTCGGGCCTTATTGCGGCCACTCAGGAGGGGCGCAAGCGCGGCGAAGCTTTCGTTCAGACTTTGCGACCAGTAGGTGGAACCAACATCAATCAGGCACTCATCACCGGCGAACAACAGTTCGATACTGGAAGTAGACCAAAGATTCTTGTGTTTCTGACGGATGGCCTGCCAACTGTAGGTGAAACAAATATCAATCGCATTCTCGATAATGTTCGCGGAGCACGGACCGCGGGTGTTCGCTTGTTTCCTTTTGGTGTTGGGTATGACGTGAACACTACTTTGCTGGATAAACTGGCTGCCGAGAACGGCGGAGTGGCTGACTACGTCGAGCCAAAAGAAGACTTGGAAGTAAAGGTCTCAAACTTTTTCGCAAAAGTTAGTTCACCAGTTCTCAGCGACCTGAAGCTCGACATGGCCGGAGTCGAGTCAGATCTCACGTACCCACGGCAGATTCCGGATCTATTCAAAGGCTCACAAGTGGTGATGATTGGACGTTACCGGAACGCGACCAGCATGGAGCACGTTCGATTGCAACTATCAGGCAAGGCTAGCGGTTCTACGCGGTCATTCGCTTACGACAATCTTCGGTTCCCGCTTCGGGAGGAGCGAAACGACTATTTGCCTCGTCTCTGGGCCACTCGGCGAGTTGGTTGGCTGATGGAGCAGGTCCGGTCTAATGGTGAACAGAGAGAGCTGCGTGATGAGATTGTTGATCTCGGTACGCGTTACGGCATCGTCACTCCATACACTTCTTACCTTGCTCTCGAACCCGGAGCTGAGCCGAAAGAAATAACTCGGATGCCATCTACGCTTGGTGGTCTCAGCGGCCTTAGAAACATGAATGCGCCAAGGCCTGCGGCTGCAGACACAGCAGCTACAACGGGAATGGATGCAGTGCAGCAGAGCAAAGCGACTCGAGCGCAGCAGGAAGCAGTTCAGGTGACGAGTGATGCTTCCTCATCGTACGTGCGCTCGGTCGGTGGCAAGACCTTCTATCTGCGCGACAAGGTTTGGACGGATTCTGAATTCCGGGCCGAAGCGCAGTTACCTGAGACGACTTTGAAGTTTGGTAGCGATGAGTATTTTGCCGTGTTGAAGTCGAAGCCTCGGCTGGCTGAATTCTTCTCGCTTGGAGAACAGGTGATAGTCGTGTGGGAAGGTAAGGTTTATCGCATCACAGCCGTCGCACCGTAAATCCGAGAGAAACGATCCACGAAATAACACGAAAACCCAGCGACACGAAATCACACCAATCGTAGGTGTCGTTTCGTGACGCTGGATTTCGTGTAATTTCGTGGATCGTTGTCGCGTGCAAGGTGTTTGAAACTGCCGACGTCGGCGCTTGTCTTGAGGACCAAATCTAAGGTACAAGTGCGTCACCCCAATTATGTCTTGTTCGAGCTGTGTCCCTTGTGGAACTTTTGTCCCCGTGCGTGCCCAACCTTCGGATGATCTCATATGAATAAATGCTCCCACAGTGCTCTGAATGTCGGTGTCTTTGTGTTCTTGTTGCTCCTGTCACTGTCCACAGCTGCGTCGACGCAGGTTGGATGGGTTGTGACTCGTGTCGTACCCGTAACCGTCGACTTGAATACGGTCTACTTCCTCGACAGTAAACGAGGCTGGGTCGGAGGCGACGAAGGCTTTCTAAGTCGAACCGATGACGGCGGAGGTTCATGGGTTCGTCAAGTTGTCGGCACGACCGCGGCCATTAACGATATCTATTTCCGCGATAAGGAAAACGGGTTTCTTCTTGCGGGGAACGCGATTTTTGCAACACAGGATAGCGGCACACGTTGGAGTCAATCGCGCAGCTTTCTTCCAAAAGAGTTCGACGGAGCATCGGTGGAGCTTTACAGCGTTCGCTTTCCCAGCAAAAAGAAGGGCTGGGTTGTTGGTTCAGTAAGCCGCGGAAATCGCATCGTCGATAGTATTCTCGTTTTCACAGATGATTCGGGCACTACCTGGCAGCGCCAAACGGCCCCGAGCCGGCTGGAATTGATTCACGTTGATTTCGTGAATGAAAAGAGAGGCTGGATTGTTGGTGCGGGCGGGACGATTCTGAATACTCAGGACGGCGGTCAGTCGTGGATTCCGCAGTCGTCCGGTATCACTGAAACGATTTTCCACATCGATTTTCGCGATGAGAAGCGAGGATGGGCAGTCGGTGAACGCGGAAAGATCCTACGAACGACAGACGGTGGTCTTACCTGGAAGCAGGTCGTTGCGCCCTCCGCTTCAACGCTGCTGAGTGTGCAGTTTGTGAATGACGATGACGGGTGGGCAATTGGAAGGAGCGGTACGATTCTGCGGTCGGCTGACAGCGGACAGAGTTGGATTCAACAAGAATCATCAACGAAGAAAAACCTTTACGCTCTCTATTTCAACAAAAAGGTTGGTTGGACGGTTGGCGCGGACGGGATCGTTTTGAGTTATGACCGTTGAAGTGGCGGAGGCTTTTGTTAGATCTGCGTACGGTTTCCCGAATCGAGATTGAGGCAACCAATGACCGTAAGTGCTACATCTGAATGAGCGAGGTTAAAGGATCGTTGCAAAATAATAGCGACGACCATAACACTCGGTTCCTCCTGTGATTACGCCCGGCGTGTTCGGCCATGCCGGGCGTTGTTTTTTCCGGGAATTTCAGATTTGAAATTTGAGACCTCAGATCCGCAATCAGCAATCCACCATCAGTAATTCGCCATCAGCAATCCGCAAATCCGCAATCCGCAATTCGCAATTCCTTACGTTGTCTTACTCCCAGTAAACGTTAGCGACGGCAGACCCTGCAAACTCAACGTTCCATCCAGCTGGTCGTCCTGAAACGTCGCTGAAACCCGTCCTTCCATCAATTGCCCATCAATATCCAGCGCGATCGAAGCAGCCAGAGCGTTTCCCTCGATTTCGATCGCACTGAGGTCTCCGCTGCCCATTTCTGAATCTATCTTCGCAGCGGGCCCCGTTTCAGTTTCTGCCAAAGTCATCGTGGCGGGAATACCCTGACCAAGCGGCGTCTCAATCTCAAGCGCCCACTCGCCGAATACCTGCAATCCATCGCCCGTGTTCTGAATTCCAGGAGCCTCTTTCCTCTTTCCTGACGTGCTGTAGATCTCGATATCTTCGGTGTACGGTCCTATCTGTTCGAGCACCTGGGCTCCATCTCCGACAATCACGAGTGCTGCTTTGTCAGGCTGAACGTACGTTTCCGCTACGCGTTGGATCTCTTCGATTGTCACAGCCTGGACACGATCTCGATATTCAAAAAGGTAATCGTCACCCAGCCCCAGCATCTTTATTTGAACGAGCTGATCGACGAGTCCTTCCTGAGTTTCTAACCGTATCGGAAATACGCCAGTCAGATACGCTTTTGCATCCGCGATTTCTTTCTCTGACACGGATTCAGTTCGAATACGTTTGAGCTCATAGAAGAACTCTTTCAAAGAATCACCGGTAACAGGCGTGCGAACTTCTGCTGACGAGCGAAACGTTCCAGCGGTGCGGCGGGCGTCGAGATTGGAATACGCCCCGTACGTGTAGCCTTTGTCTTCGCGCAAATTCATGAACAACCTGGACGAAGCCGTCGCGCCGAACACTGTATGCATCAACAGCATCGGGAAGTAGTCAGGGTTGGTTCGGGTAATGCCGACATTGGAAATGACAATGTTCGACTGCGCAGATCCGGGACGATCAATTAAGTAAGCTGAGCGTTTTGTGCGCTCCGGTGGTGAGGGAAAGTTACTCTCGACCGATTCACCTTGTTCCCAGCGACCAAATAATTCCTCAATCCGCTTTACTGTCTCATCCACACGGACGTCGCCCACGACGATGAACACCGCATTGTTCGGAACGCACTTGTGGCGATGGAACCTGACAATGTCTTCACGAGTAGTGGCATCAAGAGATTCCGGAGTTGGAGCGACGATCGAGTAAGGATGATCCCCGAACATCACCTTCGACACCATCTCGGTAGCGAGGAACGACGGCTGAGCGCGTTGTTGTTTTAGACTCTCTTTACTGTTCTGCCGGACAAGCTCAACCTCATGCTCGGGAAAGGAAGGATTCATCGTCACATCAGCAATCAACTCGAAGATGGAATCATTAAAACGCGCAAGAGCTGAGCCGGCGATGGTTGTGTAGTCAGAGCTCGCACCGGCTGTTAGCGTCGCGCCCATTCTTGCGACCTCGTCTGCGATTTGGCGACTCGTCCGTGATTCCGTTCCTTCTGTCAAAAGTCCGGCAAGCATATCGCTCAACCCAGGCAGGTTAACCGGATCATGTGCATCTCCGAACCTGAACGCGAGACGAAAACTGGTTAATGGCAGGCGAGAATCTTCGACTATCACTATAGACAGACCATTTGAAAGTGTGGTCTGGTGCGAAGAAGGCAGGCTGATCGGCCGCGACGCCAACGGAGCTGGTGGGTTTCTTCGAAAGTCTTCTCTTTGTGTCATGCTCATAACGATAACGGGCCGGAACCCACATCCTTGTTAGTTTGCGGCTGCGCCGGATCCTGCGGACGCTCGGGGTGAGGTGGCTCCGGTTCAACCTCGGGCAGTTCGGGCTTATGAAGCGAGCCCGGCTCGGATGGCGGCGCTTTTGGAACTTGCGGAGCCGGGGCGAACGGCTGTTTGGGTTCGCCTGGAGGTTGTGGAGAAGCTGGCGTCGCTGCTGCTTCCGCTTCAACCATTGCGGCCGGAACTATGTCCAAAGTTACGTGGTTTTCGACATCGAGATACTTGCTAACGGCGTCCTTGATTTCATGGGATTGAATCGTGAGGTACTCATTCAGCTCTGAATCCACCAAACCCGGATCATTGTCGTATAAAGCGAACTCTGCAATTCGCTGCGCTCGATACATCGTGGACTGCCGGCCTCTGACGGCGTCGTTGATAAGCGAGTTATAAAGTTTCTCCATCTCTTGTTCTGATGGACCTTCAGTTGCTAACCGTCGTATCTCGTCAAGAATCTGACTGCGAATTGCGTCTACATCCTGGTCCGGCTTCGGCAAGGCAAAAATGTACAAAGCTGAAGGCCCGCGACGCTCGTCGATCCCACCCTGAATAGAAACAACTGACTCATCGCCTTTCACTAACTTTTGATATAGCCTCGAGCTGTCGCCCTCGAAGAGCAAATTGCCGGCGAGCGAAAGCGCATAAAACTCTCCCGTTCGCCGTACCGGAATCTTCCATCCCAGCACGAACGCCGAAGCGGGCGCGAGCTTATCTATATAGGTTTCTTTATTAAGTGCTACTTCCTTGGGTTCGCTCACGTCTACGTCTGGTGGCGTAGGCTGACTCGGAATTGACGAAAAATATTTTTCCACCAGCTCGCGCGCTTCTTCTACTTCAAAGTCGCCGACGATCGTGAGTACAGCGTTGTTAGGAGCGTAGTAAACACGGAAGAATCCTTGAACGTCATCAATCGTGGCTGCATCGAGGTCTTCCATCGATCCAATCGTCGAATGAGCGTTGGCCGGATTCTTGAAGATAAGTTCGTTGATTCTTAGAAAAGCGTTGACGTACGGTTGATTGTCGTAGCGCAGTCGTTTCTCTTCCTGGACTGCATGGCGCTGATTGTCCAGGTTCTCCTGCGTGACTTTCAGCG
>JBKPAC010000124.1:0-24530 GCA_046726175.1 Acidobacteriota bacterium | reverse complement strand
TTGAACTGTTCGATCCGCGGACTCTGGAGATCAAACGGGATGGCGTTCGCTGCCAGACTCGCAAAGTCATTCGGGTCACCGGCACTGATCGAACCGCCGCTGAACGGAGTGATGCCTCGCGGATTAATTCCTCCGGGTAAGCCTTGCGTTCCCGTCTTGCGAACCGACTGATTGAAACCGTTTGTAGCCAGGGCGTCGCGCATGCCCTGGGCAGCCGACGTCGGGTAGTAGAGCCCGTAACCGCCTCGCAGCACGTCACGGTCAGTAAATCGCCATGCGATACCCAATCGGGGTGCTAAGTTATTCAAATCGGTGTTTACGAGCCCTCGACCGACGCCCGCCTCCTTGGCGGTCACGACACCGTAGGTGACGAATCTTGGATCCAGGAGCGCAAAGGTTTTATCGCTCGGCACGATGAAGCGACCTTGGAATCCCGGGTTTATTGAGTTGTTCGGATCGAAGTTGATCATCAGATCGTCTTCATCTACGAAGGGCGTGATTATCTCGTAACGGAGGCCAAGGTTGAGTGTCACGTTTGGGCGCACTTTCCAGTCGTCCTGCACGAAGAACCCGTTTTCCCAGTTGGACACGTGCATGTCTCCGCGCCGCGTGTTACCCACGTAAGTTACCGAACTTGGCGGCAGGCCCAGAAGAAACCGGCCGTAGGCGTCAAAACTGCTTCCGTAGTTGACGAGACCGCGAGGGTTGCCGCGGTTCGCCGTAAAGCTATCGGTCGCCTTATTCGAAACGAAATCTCCGCCCATCTTGATCGAGTGATTACCCGTGAGCCACGTCAGTGTGTCGCCGAATGTATACAACTTCTGATCCAGATTGCGATGCGTGTTGCGACCGCCGTTCGCGATGTTTGCGAAAGGCGCGATGGTCCAAGCGACGTGCCCGCCGGTATCAAGGACGTCCGGACCGAGAATTGAACCGATGGTCGTAACCTCATCGTTGTTGAAGCCGACGTCTGTCAGGTAATCTCCCTCACTCTGGTTTGACCTTCGGAAAAGGAATTGATAGTTGAAGCCACCGCGGACTTCATTGATTACCGAGTTTGAGAAGATGTGCGTATACGACAGGGACAGCGTGTGGTTGTTCTGGTGCTGCGACCTCAGACCGAACCCTGTCAGCGGGCTCAAAACCAAAGCGCGCTGACCGGCACGAACCTGATAGTTATAGACGGCGTAAAACTTGTCTTTGGACGAAAAATCATGGTCAATCCGGAGTGTTGAGAGATCGCGGGTCAGCAAACTCGGAATATTTTGAACGAATCTGATTCGACCGTTAGCGTTGTTGACGGGAGTGGCTGGGTTCGTGTGTGGGTAGTAAGACACGACGTTAAGTGCTATGGGGTTCAACAACCGCTGCGGGATAGTGATGAAGCGGCGCGTCGTACCCACCACGATTGTGTTGTTCGCCAACTCCTGGGGCGTCAGCAACGGCAAAACGGCAGCCGGAACGGCCGGCTTGCTCGAGTTACGGATACCCGTAAAATCGCCGAATAAAAGCGGCGTAGATGGGACATTGCTGGCCCTGAGCTGGAGTTGCGCTAAATCCCACCGCCGTTCATAAGAAAGAAGGAAGAAAGTCTTTTGGCTGAAAGGGACTCGACCTCCAAACGATCCGCCCGCTTCATTGAGGTTGAAGAACGGCTCCGGAAACGTTGGGGCGTCGAGCGTCGGGACATAAGAGGCCTTAGCGTTCTTGTCCTGAACTGACCAGGCCGCGAGCGCGGAATTCTTATTATTATAGAAAAGAGACCCGTGGTAATCCTTCTCGCCGCGCTTAGTCTCGACTCGGATGTTGGCGATGCCGGAATACTCGGCAGTGAAGTTCTTCGACAGGACGGTGAGCTCGCCGATCGTTTCCAGAGACGGCTGACTCGATGTGGGCTCACCAAATATCCCACCGTTTGAGCGCTGACCGTCGAGCGAGAAGGCTGCTCCGTAGCTCTGCCCTCCGATGAACTTGAACGTACCGTCGCCGCCAGGTCCCTGAGTAATGTCTGGATTAAGGTAAAGGAACTCATAGATGTCGCGGCTGTCGCGGGGCACCTCGATCAGTTGGCGGTTGTTGAGTGTGCCGGAGATCACCGGCGCCTCTTTCTCGATCAGTTCACCCTCAATACCGCTGACTGTGACCATCTCGGATTTTACGCCGACCTCGGCCGTAATATCTGCGCGCACCGTGTCACTGCCTCTCACCACGACATCCACAGACGTCGTCTTAAATCCAGCGGCAGTGATGCTGACGCGGTAATTCCCAGACTTTAGTCCCGCGGCCTCGTAATCTCCTTCACTGTTAGTAGTGAGATCTCTAGAGATGCCAGTCGCCTGGTCGGTCACCTGCACTGAAGCGTTCGGAATGACAGCTCCATTAGGATCAGTCACCGTGCCGCGAATTGTGCCCAGGTCCGTGCCCTGCGAATAAGCAGTGACCGACATGAAGAAAAGACTGGTGGCTATAAGCACGCCCGTCATAAGTGTCCGTGCGATTCTCATATAAACTCCTTCGGTGAAAACATTGGGCAGCGAGCCTTCCGGCGTCGCTATCAATCTTTTTTGTCGGTAAGGGAAGCTTCTCGACTGCATGTCCCCGCATGTCCCCAGATGTTAGTAAGCAACGCAAACGAACCTTGTAACAACCTTGGGCACATTTCAAACTGGGTTTGTTTGCGTTATGTACTAACTATGCTTACGTTTTCCTTTTTCGGGCGTTAAATCTTGATTGCTGAAAATGTATTTTATGAAAAATGCCGGATAGGGTAATCTCTGAAACTTGCCGCCTTATAGCACTCCAGGAAGCCGATTGCAAGAAGATTTTGGTTCCGACGGCCTTGCAAAAAAGTCGAAATCCCACCGAGACTGTGGCAAAACACGAGTTGCAATGTCGAGTTTTGACATAGCCTCTGCCGTGGGTGGATAGTTCATTTCCTGATCAATCCCTCGGAATTACTGGAAGGATCAGCGAAGACCTGTATCGGTCGTCGTGATAAATGGTCTGATGTGCAACGATCGATTGAGCCGATCCTGTCAGGCCCGTATTCAGGTTGCGACTGAAACGGGGAAAGTTGCTGCTTGAGATGTACAGCCGTACCCGATGACCCTTCTTGAAAACGTTTCCAGTGGCCCACAGATCAATGTTGTATTTATACACGTTTCCGGGCGTTAGTGGCTCGGGTTTGGTGGCTCGATAACGTGCCCGCACGATCCCGTCAGTGAGGAAACGCGCATAACCACTTGGGTCAACATCAGCTAATAGCGCCGTAAAATCTGTGTCTGTCGCCGAAGTAGACGCAAACAGTTCTACGGTCACAAAGCCGGTTGCCTCGAGATCTTCTGTTAACGGGGCTGTCGAAAAAACGAGTACATCAGATCGCGATTCATTGGGCCGCTGATCAAATGGACCAGCAGTCAACCACGTCCCGCAACACATGCGACCACCGATAGTCGGTACGGGCTCGTTCGGATCATAAGCAAATCGATCCGGCGCTTCGGCATGGGCAGGTGCCACCTCCAGAGTGCCATCGCTTGCTGGTCCATTCGCATGTCTGGAGTGCAAATAAAACTTCGTGTATTTAGTACGAGACAGCGGAAATTCATTTTCATCTCTCCAGACGTTCTCACCCATTATAAAGAGCCGGACAGGCGGCCCCGACGCGTATTCGTTCTGGATACCCTTAAGAGTGTAGTCAAACCATTTGAGTGCAGCACCGGTTAGGTCGAAGACGGCACTCCTGCCAAAGACGATGTCGCCAATTTTGCCCTCTGGAGATGTGGCTGTGTGGGCCCATGGACCGATTATCAGTCGTTGGCCGTTGCGTATAACCGCGGAACGATTTTCACGATGGAGTCCCCAGTAGTTCTTGATCGAACCCTTAAGGAAAATGTCATGCCATCCAGCGGCGTGTAGCCCAAAGACATTCATGTCGCGGAAATGATCCGACACGCGCCAACGTTTCCAATAGGAATCATCGCGATCGTGCCTTAGCCAATCACGGAAATAAGGAGCCAGTGTTTCCGCTGCCGGTACCGTAAGAATTGGATAATTCTCAACAGGCAATGTCCGCATCCAATCCTTCGGTCGTGAGGCTTCGCTGGCGCGCCGGCGCAAGGTATCTGTCGCCAGTATTGAAGTCCAGGAACTGGTGAACCATTGCATCAACACTCCACTCTGGTACGTCCAGCCCTCGTAATACTCCGAACCGGTGACGAACGGAAAGATTGCGATGAGATGTGGTGGCCGAGCCATCGCCGCGAGCATTTGAGTGGCGCCGACGTAAGAGCCGCCAAACATGCCAACCTTACCGTTCGCACCCGGCAACTGCGCCGCCCATTCAATCGTGTCGTACCCATCATTACTCTCGTCACGAAACGGATAGAACTCTCCGCCCGAATCATACCGGCCTCGAGTATCCTGAAGCACGACCACATACCCATGAGATGCGAACTCGAAAGCCATGCTGGCTTCATCTTTACGATTGTAAGGAGTGCGTTCAACAAGAACTGGAAACGGTGTTTCACTCTGCGGCCTGTAGATGTCCGCGACGAGCGTCACTCCGTCGCGCAACTTGATCTCGACATCATTCTGGATAACCACTTTGTACTGCGCGTTCGACGGACTCGCAGCAATATGAATGCATGCAAAAAAGAGGAGCGTGAGGTACAAACTTAGCCGCAGATGAACGCGGATGACGCAGACCACAACAGAACAAAAAGGTCTCATGGTGGTGTAACTGCTCTTTTCTGATCGGCTTTATCCGCGTTGATCTGCGGCTGAAAGTCTTTTGAATGTTCGAAACCCGCCCTGGTGCTGCATGAAATAGACAAGCTGACTCGAGAACTGAAATGCCCAGTTAAAAGCTCGCGCCGGATGATTCACGTCAAGCTTTACAGCCAAAGGAAACAATTGGGAGAAGCGTTTTCGGTAAATCACCTGCCGCTTCGCGTCCTGTGTGAAGAAGTACCCAAGCGCAAATGTGTAAGCCATCTCGGGATTGTGCATCTCCATGTCCGGACCAACTTCGCCACCGTACGGCGGAAAACAATTCACCACGTAATATGCTTTAGTTCCGTCCGGCACCATTCCCTGGCGGTCGAGGAAATCACACCAGTTGACTACTAACCGAGCTATTCGATCATCCGCGGATAGTGTCCAATACTTGAATAAGGGATCAAGCAATAACGCCATCATCCAGGCTGACGTTGCCCCTTTATATGTCGCCTCATTTGGATCGTACAATCCCCAATCTTGCCGAAGAGAACCGTCAGGCGGACGACGATCCGGCGGTTTTTGCTGGTGTTTGACGTAAGCGTCAACGCATTCGACTGCTTTTTTCCAATAGACCGTGTCCCCGGTCATCTCCCACCCATGCAGAATGCCCAGCAAACCGTACCCCTGATTTCTGAGCGTCCAGAATTGTCGATTGCGTTCGGGATCTGTTCCGAGTGGTGGCACCATTAAGCTCTGCGGACGATAAACCGGATCCTGATTCTTCAAACAATATTGGGCCATTAGCTTGCCTACAGCGAGCGCCCGATCATCACCAGTCAGCAGATAATGAATATGCATGGCTCTCGGATAAACATACTTAATGTCGGGCCCCTTGAGGGTAAATATGCCGGCGTCTTCGCCTTCAGTCCTTGTATGTAGCCGCACGAAATGGACCGCTTCGAAGGCAGCTTGCAGAAACCTCTTTTCGCCACTACGAACGTACATCTTGAAATAGGCTGTGCTGCGATCGAACAACCATTCGTGATAGACCTGACTCTTGAGATATCTCAGGGAGCCGGCAAAGTTTCGATCGACGAAATCGTCGTAAGCCCGATACTCTGCGGATTCACTAACGGGTGTTTGTGGTCCTACCAGCAATGAGTCACATAACCAACGGGCAGGTAGCAGAGCATGCACCCTGGGTCCCTTCAAGCCGTCAGGGTCGATTAGCGTGCTATCAACCGGAGCAAATCCAGAAACATCTTTTGTGCGCGGCTGGTGAAAGGCGAGTTTGATTTGCTGGATACGATTGCGACCAAAGTTCAACCTGAGTTGAATTAACAACGACCGAATACTCCCGTCCCGTCCTTGGATTCTCCAAGGTTCAAGCGAGCGCACAGCCGCGGCCAGTTCTTGTCCGGAGGTTGTAAGCACTCGCACTCGGCTTGCATCCCAAAGAAAGTTCGGCGGCAGAGGAACGCCAAAGTTCACCACCTCATCGCTGAGCTCGGGCGCATTTCCTTCGAGATTTATAACTAACTCGGCCGGGATGTGGTTTCCACGTAGAAACCGGCTCGCGGCGAAGCCAGCGATGAGCGATTCGATGAATGACCGTCGCGAAATATTTGACTCGGACATCAAAGACTCACAACTTCAATAGTCGCTCGGCATTTTCGTAGTAGACCTTGCGCAGGATCTTTTCCGGCAGTCCAAGTCCGTAGATTCGCCAGCGACCCTGCGGCGGTTTCGGTGCCGGCGCATAATCGAAGTATTCATCCTCTGTCTCGAGGAATCGATAGTAGATTTCATACAACCGATCGCCAAAGATCTGTTGCGGCGTATCATTCCCTCGAGGGACGGCATCCGTACCGAACATGATCCGATCCTGATACTTATCGAAAAACTTTTGTGACTGCCTTGGTTGCCGGCCAAGTTCGCCTATCCGTGCGCCAATTTCCACGTGCATGTTTGGATAGCGATCCAGCAACTCGGAAACATAAGGAAGGTTCTCCGAATTGCCGACGTGCAGAGCCACGAACTGAGTTCGTGGATGGCGCGCGATTACGCGATTACGCGCTTCCTGCAGCTCGCGATCAGTGGGAAAGTCCTTACCATGAAAGGACCAATCAGGATGTGCGCTCAATTCCTCATACCGTTCATTGAAGCGATCCGTTGGCAGGAAGAAAGCCTCTGGATCCGAAACGTGAATCGCTATGGGCATCCCCAGCGAGCCGGCTGTTTCCCACATCGGATCGAAACGCGGATCGTCTATCTTGATCAGTGGTCCACTGGTTACCTGCTCTCGGAGGTAAAGTCCGAGTGTCTTCAAAATCTTCACTCCTCTGGCGCCGATTTGTTTGGCCCAGGCGATCTGGTCAGCTTGAAATTGCGGATAACGAGCCTCTCGGATTTTCTCGAACCACGGTTCGGTGAAAACCGCGAAGCGATCTGCGTGAGGAGTATGCCAGTAGCGGATGGTTTGCTGCAGTACCTCTCCATACCCACCCGTCAGGTTCACCATGATGCGCACATTTTTTCGGTCCATCACTGGAAGCACTTCCGCAGGCGTCGCATTGTTGTGCGGTTCCATGGTGCGGCCTCTGCGACTGGACCACGAAAGGTGCGTGTGAAAATCAATTGCTGGAAATCGTGCGCGGGAGACCTTTGTTTCCGGCACATGCAGCATGCTCTTAGGTTCGTAATCCTCGAGAGCTAATTTACCTCCGCTGCTGGCGCCCCGCTGTCCGTGGTCAACTGAGCCTCGAGATTTGGGCAGCCAAAGGCCAGGACCTGTAGCCGCAGCCAACGTTAAACTCCTGAGCATTTGCCTTCGACCCACTTTGAACATTGATCCTCTGCCCCTCCTTTCGCAGCGTTGAGCGCTACGGGTTGAAGCCATTTGAGGTAAGTCTGAGACTCAAACTAACCAGCTTATCGCGAACACCTAACTTCATTTCTCAACGTACCGGATAGTCTTCTATTGGCGGCCTTATAGCACCAAATCCGCTTTATCGGCAAGAAATGATTGATTCTGAGAACTACGGTCCGTCTCTGCAATTTACGAGTGAGTCACCGAAGTTTTGCTGATATAAATGGTTCTTGTTCATCGTCGCAGAGTAGTGCTATAAGAACCCCCACACTCGCGAGTTAATGAAAGCAAAAGAGGATTAAGCAAGATGGTAGGGTTAGTCTGAGGATTTAACTAACCGTGATATCGACCACTTAATATTTCGCCTTCGGCGCGGGCGCTTAGTCACTCCGTAGGGTAAAAACAAACGTCCATTGATTGCTTCAGACATTCAACGTGCTTGCTCTGCCGCTCTCGAACATCTCGAGGACCAACCCAACAGTGCCAACCTTATCGACAGCCATTCCTCAGCGCTGGAGTACTTCCATCGGAAACAATCCCTCGCCGACATTAACGCTGCCACACTGATTTTCTCATTGCAAAGGATCTACGGCGAGAGCGATCAGGATTCAGTAAGTAGACTCCACAGCTTAGCTTCGGTCTGCAACCGGTTCGTTGAGATCTATGGCGATGGGCCTATAAAGATATTGCACGCACCCGCACGGATTAATATTTTGGGAGAGCACATCGATTATGTCTCGTACCTCCCTACTGCATCGCTAACACTCGGCAGCCGTTCGCACGACATGTTGATGTTGTATCGAGAGTCCGAAGCCCCAAAAGTGCGGGGTGCTTCAACCAATTCTCAGTATCCACCGTTCGATTTCAACTTTTGCGAGGAACCATCAAGTCAAGCCGGCTGGCTGAGCTACCTCCATAACCAGGCGACTCCAAGCCCGCATTGGAAAAATTACGTAAAGGGTGCCGTTGAATTCGCGCGCGTGAAATACGGGCTAAAGCTAACTAAAGGATTCGATTTTCTTATTGACTCAACCGTACCGGCGGGCAGCGGAGCTTCTTCATCATCAGCTCTGGTGGTGCTCGCGAGTGCATCGATTCGGGAAAGCAATAGAATCAAGTACTCCGCTGAGGAATTGGCACGAGACGCTTCGCAAGCAGAGTGGTACGTGGGCACACGCGGCGGCGCAATGGACCACATCACGATTTGTCTGGCCCGCCTGCAACACGCCGTCCTAATCGACTACAAGAAAGATCGCGCTCGGACCATCAGGCATCCCGGCAGCCACTTCCGATGGGTCACATTTTTTTCTCTCCCCGCTGAAAAAAGCCGAGCGGTCATGATCGAGTACAACGAGCGGGCAGCTGTATCTCGGCTAATTATTCCGGCGTTAATTGGCGCATGGAAGATGAACTACCCTGACCGGTTCCGAAAATGGCAAGAGACCATCGAAGCTCTGGATACGGGATCATCGACAGCGATCGCCACAGCTGAAGGCCTGCTCGAAACGCTTCCCGAAATGCTTACGCTCGATCAGCTTGAGCTTATTTCTTCCGCCGCTATGTCCGAATTGCGGCGTGATTTCCCTGCCCTGGTCAATCAGCGCAGCTGTGTTCAGTTGCAGATACGAGCACGAGCTTTACATCACATCGGAGAAATTCGACGTGTAACTCAGGCCGCGACTGTTTTGGGATCCATAAATCAACACGACATGTGCGAAGTCAATGACGAAACTGACTCGTCGATGCACGCGCTGGGCACACTTCTAAACGAGTCTCATGCAAGCCTCAGGGATCTTTATGGGGTCAGCACGCCAGACATTGAAGAACTGATCGATAGCATCCGCTCGGACGAGAATGTTTATGGCGCACGTTTGATGGGTGGAGGATTTGGCGGGAACGTTCTTGCTCTAACACGTGAACGCAGCGTTCCCGCGTTGGTAGAGAAAGTGCAAAACGAATACTACCGGCCGCGCCAGAGAAGAGCGCTCCAGGAAGGGTCGATTATGGTCTCAACTCCCGGCGACGGCCTCAGACCCTTGGACCTCGAGGTTGTCTGGCGTGAGATGATCGAGGGATTCAACTCTGCCGCCGATCAGTCAAACTACCTGAAAGATGTTCTCTTGTTGCTGGATCATATTCACGCTACTCAACCGAAGACGGAGGTGTGCCCCATCATCGTGGCGGCAGGAGCTGGAACGCGGGCGCAACGGACCGGACTCGAGGTTCCCAAACCTCTCGCAGCTGTACTCGGCCTACCTTCCATCGTCCACGTGATTCGTAACATTCGTAGCGCGCTGACAAAGACATGCTCACCGGTTGTGATCGTATCGCCCGGTACAGAAACTGAAGTGCGAACCGCGCTTGGTGATGAGGAAGTCAATTACGTTCTGCAAAAACAGGCATTCGGAACTGGAGACGCCGTCTTGTGCGCCGAGAACGTTTTGTCTGGATTTGACGGAGAAGTCCTGGTTGTATGGAGCACTCAGCCTGCCATTCGACCCGAGACAATGCGCCGCACCTTAGCGCTCGCGACACTCTTTAGCGAATATGAAATGGTGCTTCCGACATCACTCAAGAGATTTCCTTACGCGCCTTTACTTCGCGATGAGAATGGACGCGTAAAAACGGCGCATGAGACGCATCTCGAGAAGTTTCAGCGTCCGCCATTCGGCGAAACTAACATCGGTCTCTTCGCGCTCAAGAGCAAATCGATGTTCGAAACTCTTGGGAATCTCAAGTCGCGTTACTGGAACGAGTCGAGCAAGCTCTACGACCGCCCAGGAGGCGAACTCGGTTTTCCCAATGAATTAATCAACACACTTTGCGAGAGAGAGAACGGGGTATTTGCATGCCCGATAGCCGATAGCGGCGAGGAGCAAGGGATAAAAGAGCTCGATGACATCACACGTTGTGAAAAGATCATTCTCGAACAGCGGCATCTTGAACTGATTCGCCGGCTTGCAAGAACTGTCGTGCGTAAGTGGTGATGAATGGCATCTGCGAATGAAATTGCCGTCGGTCGTAGCGCTATTTCAAATTTGCGCTGGTGGATTGGCGGGCTACTTTTTGCCTCAACTGTCATCAATTACCTGGATCGGCAGACTTTATCTGTTCTTGCTCCCTACCTTAAGAATGATTATCACTGGAACAACGAACAATTTGCGCTCATCGTGATCGCATTTCGCGTCGCATATTCAGTTGGTCAAACAGTTTCAGGACGCCTAATCGATCGCATTGGCACGCGCAAAGGTCTGACAATTACCGTCATATGGTATTCGCTTGCCTCTATCCTTACGTCAATGGCCGTTGGACTGCGGAGCTTCGCTTTCTTTCGGTTCTTGCTCGGTGCCGGCGAATCCGCAAACTGGCCCGCTGCAACGAAAGCAGTTTCGGAATGGTTTCCGAAACGCGAGCGTGGATGGGCCGTCGCACTTTTCGATAGCGGCTCGTCAATCGGCGGCGCGATTGCGCCACTGCTCGTAATAGGTCTGTACAAATATTTCGGAGGTTGGCGGCCGGCGTTTATCATCACGGGCACACTTGGATTTGTTTGGTTGATCGCGTGGCGGCTCCTTTATTATCCGCCTGAACTACATCCGCGAATCAGCGAGTCTGAGCGTCAAATGATTCTGGCAGACAAGCTGGAACAGCAGTCTGCAGAAACAGTTTCAGGTCGACAATTAAGTTGGAGTGAGTTGCTCAAGCTACCGCGAACCTGGGCGGTGATTGCGGCGCGCACAACGACCGACCCTGTTTGGTTTTTCATCACTGACTGGTTTGCGATTTACCTCGTCACAAAAGGGATCAATCCCGAGCAGGGTCTGCTTGCGTTTTGGATTCCTTTTGCTGCAGCTGATCTCGGCAACTTTTTTGGAGGCGGTCTTTCAAGCTTGCTAATCCGGCGCGGTTGGCCCGTCCTTCGTGCTCGTAAGGCCGTCGTCGTTTTCGGCGGGTTGGGGATGGCCCTGCTGATACCAACGGTCTTTACCTCGAACCTTTTTGCCCTCGCTGCCCTTTTCGCAGTCTCGACGTTCGCATACGCCTCGTTCTCGACGATGGCTTTGGTGCTGCCCTCGGACTTATTCAGGAGTGGGTCGGTAGCGTCGGTGAGCGGAATGAGCGGAACGGGCGCCGGTATCGGGACGATCATTTCGACGTATCTAATCGGCTACGTTTCGGATCATTATTCATTTGCGCCGATTTTGATTACGGCAAGTCTGATTCCACTTTTGGGCATGGTATTGGTTTTAACACTGGTGCGACCTAATGATTCGGGTCAACTTACGATGAGATAGGAAGCTATATGCAGAGACGAAATTTCATCAAGGCTGGTGCAGCCCTTGCGATGCTCAGTTTGCGTTCCGGAACTGCTCAACAGGTGCCGGTGCGAACCTGGGATGATTATGCCTTTAGTTTCGGCCCAACGCCTGCGGACCGATTGAATCAAGGACCTTTCGGTATCGAACAGGATGAAGGATGGTACACGGTGCTGGTCACTTCCCAATCGGATCAGCCGGTAAGGAATTATGGACTTGGCCTGGTTGGCTACTCGTGGGAGGAAGGTGGGCCATCTCTTGCTGCCCGTCAAGGCAAACAGACGCTCGAGAAACATGTTGAAAGTCTGTCGAGCCTGACCTTTGTAGATGTTCTCTACATCCGATGCGACTGGCGAGACGTTCAAACAGAACCCGGCAGGCTGAACCTTAATCCCGTATTCAGACTGACGCTCGATGCAGCGAAGCGACGTAACCTGAGAGTTGCGTTTCGCATTCAGATGTCGAACACGGAAGGGCAACCAAACCGCCTCGCGTTACCCGATTTTCTGCAGAAGAAAGTACCGCTCATCAAAATCGGAAAGACGTACGGCAACGATTTTCAATTTGTTGAGCCGCGTTACGATCATCCGGCTTTTCAAGCTGCATTTAGAGAACTGAACGAGTTACTGGTGGCAGAGTTCGACGACAACCCTCTGATGGAATTTGTTGATTTAATGATGTATGGATTCTGGGGTGAGGGTCACACAAGCAACCTGCCAAATCCGCTTCCTGATTATCTGACGGCAGAAAAAACATTTGTCGATATGACGCGGCTTCAGCTTGAACTTTGGAAGAAGGTGCCGCTTGCCGTTAACACTCAACCTGATATCAGCCGTGCCGGCAACACTCGTGTGCTCGACATGTGCGTCCGCGCGGGATGCTGGCTTCGTTCAGACAGCATCGTGATTGAAGAACCGATCCAAATCGAACAACTCTCTAATCGTCCTCCCTGGCTTCCGGTAGTTATGGAAGACGGCTACTACCGCCAATATAAAGTGGAGCCGGCCTATATTCCGACTGATGAAGCAGGAATCAACGTGCTTGAGAAGTGGATGCTTCACACACTTGATCTTGGGTCTAACTACTGGTCGCTGTGGACCGAGTCGAATAATCTGGCTCGCTATAACGAACGGTATCCGAGAGGATTCGAAACACTGAGAAAGCGTATAGGTTATCGAGTCCGACCGTCCTGGGTCTGGCAAAGAAAGCGCTACGGGACCAACGAGCTGATTGTGGCGATCGCAAACGACGGCGTCGCCGGTGTCCCAGGAATACTTCGAGTCTTTGTTGAAAGCATCGATGGTAAAGTTAAAGTCGGCGGGTCTCTTGATGCGGGCCATCCTCACGGTGGAAAACTGCGACAAGCGTCTTTCGTTTTGCCGCACGGTATGGATGGGCAGAAAATGAAAATCCGAGCGGAACTGGAAACCAAAGGCAGGATTCGCCTACCCGTCCGATGGGCCAGTGCTCAACCACCCAACACGGATGGATCGCTGACGATTGAATTACTTCGCAGCGACGATAAGAGATGGCGAAAGGGTGTGTGAGTTTCAATGAGCTACGCAATCGGAGTTGATCTCGGCGGTACAAACATCAAGCTGGCAGTTTGTTCGGAAGACGGTGAGATCCTGTCGCACCGATCCCGTGAGACGGCTGACGATGCTGGGCAGCCGTGGGCCAGGACCATAAAAGCGTGGATCAATGAGGTCGAAACCAGCCAAGGCGACAAAGCAACGTGGATCGGAATAGCTGCCCCCGGTCTGGCGGCTGAAGACGGCCTATCTATCGCGAACCTGAACGGTCGCTTGCAGGGATTGGAAGGACTTAATTGGACAGATTTCTTACAGGCCTCACAGCCTGTTCCGGTGCTGAACGATGCGCACGCTGCATTGCTCGGAGAGGTGTGGAAAGGGGCGGCCAGGAGCTATCGTTACGCAATCTTGCTGACCCTCGGTACCGGAGTGGGAGGAGCGATCCTTGCTGACGGACGACTGTTCAAGGGCTGCATTGGCCGCGCGGGCCATCTCGGGCACATATCTTTAAATGCTGACGGGCCGCTGGACATAGTGAGCACGCCGGGAAGTCTCGAAGATACAATCGGGAACTCGACTCTTAAAGTGCGATCCAACGGGCGTTTCACGTCGACACGATTGTTAGTTGAAGCTCATGTGAAAGGTGATCACGAAGCGACAAAAATCTGGTTGGAATCATTGCGTAATCTAGCAGCTGGTCTTACGTCAATCATCAACGCGATCGATCCTGAGGTCATTATTATCGGCGGCGGGATCGCTCAGGCGGGCCCGACACTCTTCGGACCACTTGCCGACTTCATGGAGCGAATCGAATGGAGGCCCATGGGGCATCGTGTGAAAATCATTCCAGCCGCCCTGGGAGATCTTGCTGGGCCACTTGGCGCCGTTTACAACGCAATGCATCAGTTCGCTAATACTTAGATCGCTTGATCCCCCGTGTGTCTTCCCGCCAATTACCGGTATTTTCGCTTTCTTACGATTTGTTACGATCTTGAGTTGACAAAACAGAAAGCGGACCAAATAATTTTCCGGACCTGGTTAAGCCAACGCTCTTATGATCGAACTACAGATTCCTCTATTTTCAACGTTGTCTCTCGTCACTGGTGTCGACCGGAGCCAATCGGTCCAACGATGCTGAACCTCGAACGCCGAACTCGAATCCTTGCACTCATCGAAAAGAATGGGCAGGTTGGAGTCACCGAACTTAGCAGGAGGTTCAAGACTTCCGAAGTTACGATTCGGAACGATTTGAAGGACCTGCATCAGCGTGGACTTTTGCAGCGCGCTCATGGCGGCGCGATTAAAGTCGCAACCGTGCGTGGAGATCCGTCGCTGCAAATCAAGGCTGAGTTGCACGCAGAGGCTAAGCGGCGAATCGGCGCCGCTGCCGCAGAACTCATTAACGACGGCGAATCTATCATTCTCGACTCAGGTACTACTACGCAGCAGATCGCGCGCCAGATTAAGCACAAGAAAGATTTAAAAGTCATAACGAACGGCATCAACGTCGCGATGGAGTTGTTCGATATGGCCGACATTCAACTGATTCTTCTCGGTGGCATGGTGCGCCAGAACTCACTTTCCGCCGTGGGCCACTTCGCCGAAGCGATGCTTAAACAACTTTCGGCTGACAAACTCTTTCTCGCCGTCGATGCCTGTGATTTGGAGTTCGGGCTTAGTACTCCAAATCTTGAAGAGTCGCAAGTGAATCAGGCGATGGTGGGAATAGCGAAGGAACGATTTCTTGTCGCCGACTCGAGTAAGTTTGGTAAACGCAGCCTCTCTCGAATCGTTCCACTCGAGTCAATGGACGCGGTCATTACTGACAAAGCGCTGCCGGCTGACGTACAAGCAGAGTTGCATGGACTTGGTGTGCGATTGATCCTCGTTTGATCCCAATATCGAACCTGCTACGAACAGTTGTCAATGAATCCTGACATGTGAGACAACGCGGCTGATGGCGCCTTGCGGACTCGGCGAATCAGGTTTCAATCCATGCTCGACAGAGGCGAACAACCCGAGTAACTGCCCCACGATCGCATCCAGGGGTGGCCGGTAAAGATCGCTTACTGCCCTCGAAAACGGCAAAACCAGCTGATTTCTCGCTACGGCCGGAGAGCCATACGATTTCGCCGGCATTACGAGCAGAGATTTGGCCGTGAGATTTTTTTCAGAGATCTCCTGCAAGAGATCGAGCTCAAAAGCCCGGCGTCGTGAATCGCCTGACAAGAAACCAACAATCAGTGTTTCGCTATCGATGGCAGACAGTGGTCCATGCCTCAGGCCCAGGAAAGATTCAGCGAAAGATATAACCCGGCCCGCTGTAAGCTCGAGTACTTTCAACGCCGACTCGATAGCCGCCGCTTTAAGCGGACCAGATCCGAGGAAGCAAACCTTCGAAAAGCCATCTTCAACCATCCGCACACACACATCGGCTGCTTCAGGCAGAATCCTCTGCGCTGTCTCCGCCAGTTCTTCGAGAATGGAAGCGTATGGATTTATCTCTCGTACATGAGCAAGCGATTGGCCGGTCAAGATCATGTTGGAAAACGAGCTGGTCATTGCCAGGCCACGATCGTTCACCCGATCATCAAGCACAATGCTCAAAAAGTTTGAGCGGCCGCCAAACAAGCTGGCCATTTGTCCGTGTTGATTGCAAGTGACGACGATATGATGAATGGCGGGATAACGTGAGAGCGCGGATCTGAGCGCTTCAACCCCTTCCGAGCTGTCACCGGATCTTGAAAATGAGATCCAGAGATACTGATTTCCGGCAACGAGGTAGTCTTCCATGCTCGTTAACAGGTCAGTACTCGGAACTGCCTTTACATCGCAACACCATTGTTGCTGCAAGAGAGAGCAGAGTGACTGGCCTACGTAATCTGAGCTTCCAGCACCGGCGAGAATGACGGAGAAACGCGCGTTTGTATCATTAAGACCAGCTTGATTCAGGAAGCGCTCTACTGATGGTGCTGTTGGTACAAACCTGCGATATCCCTCCCGCCAAGTCGCCGGCTGCTGAGAGATCTCACGCGGAGTATGAAACAGACCTCGCGCTTCCTTTTCTGCCGCCGGCAGGGCCAATAGTTTGGCCAGAGCATCCATGATTTGATCCTTACCTGAGCTTTGCCGATTTGCCCAACAAACGTGCGTGAGAATAAACCGAAAGAATTCTTTGCATTTTTGCCTTCCGTTATATTACACTCCGCGCAGAATCGAAAGAATCCGAAATCAGAACCATAATATTTGAAAGACGCTCGTTCGATCAAGATGAGGAGTTTACCGAAGCCTCGCGTAATGGTCATTGGCGAGCTAAACGTCGACGTCATTGTAACTGGTCTGAGTCAGGCGCCGCTGATGGGTGCGGAGACTTTAGTTGATGAGATTACCCTGAGGCTGGGAAGCGCTTCGGCGATCTTTGCCTGTGGCATTGCCAAACTCGGGCATAGAGTCACTTTTGTAAGCCAGGTTGGCAAGGATTTATTCGGCGAGTTCTGTCTTTCAGAGTTACGATTGGCCGGCATTTCGACCAAGGACGTCTCTATCCGGCCAGACTTAAGAACGGGAGTGACCATCGCCCTGAGTTCACGGAACGATCGAGCGTTAGTCACCGATCTGGGAGCTATCGCGACGTTGAATTTCAACCCATCGCGAATGTCAATGTTTAAGGGTCACCAGCACCTGCATATGACATCGTACTTTCTACAGCAGGAACTGCGTCCGGCATTCGCAAGAATTTTACGGGAGGCCCGCCGCGCCGGCTTGAACACCTCATTCGATCCAAATTCGGATCCCACTAAGAAGTGGAGCAAGAAAATCGATCAGGTCTTATCTCACACAGACATTCTCTTTCTCAATAAGTCGGAAGCGGAGCAGTTAACTCGGACCCAGGGAGTGCGGAACGCGTTGAAAAAGCTTGGCGCATCTGTGCCATGTGCTGTTATCAAACTGGGCCGGAAAGGAGCTGTGGCAATCAAGGCTGGTGAGATCGCTTCCGTAGATGGCTACAAGGTCAAGACGGTAGACACAACAGGTGCAGGCGACTCCTTTGCCGCCGGATTTGTCTCGGCTTACCTGAACAACGAACCACTAAGGGAATGTTTGAGATTCGGAAACGCTTGTGGTGCGCTATCAGCAACCAAGTTCGGCGGTACGGCCGGTCAACCGAATGCGAGGGAGATCAAAAAGTTCCTCAGTATGCCTCCGACTTGAAATGTATGCCGGAACCCGTTTTACACAAGTCGACGTTTACTCCAAGTCGATTGTTGCTGGATAGATCTCGCACGGAAGCTTGCGCAGTTGCCGGTCTGAATTTTTACAACGCAGAGACGCTGCTGGCCCACATTCGAGCCGCTAATGCGCTGAAGAAGTCAATAATATTGCAAACGACGGAATCGACCATCAACTACCTGGGATTACCCCTGGTCACGGCAATGGCTAAAGCGGCTGCCGAAGAAATGGAACAACCGGTGGCACTGCATCTGGATCACGGAGACCGGTTCGAGTTGACAGCTCGATGTATTGACGCAGGTTACAGCTCGGTGATGATTGATGGCTCCAAATTGCGCTTTGATGAAAACTGCGCGCTCACTCGCAAGGTCACTGAATTTGCACACGCAAACGGGGTATCTGTTGAGGCTGAATTGGGCCACGTCGCTCACAATGATCAATTCGTGACCGGCGATGATCTCTCGCACTTTTTTACGCGTCCTGAGGATGCCGTCCGCTTCATCGAAGAAACCGGGGTCGACGCTCTAGCCGTTGCGGTCGGCACGGCACATGGTTTCTATCGTGGTCAGGTTCGACTGGATCTTGAGCGGCTATCAGCCATCAACAACGCGATTGGAAGTCGCGTAGCCCTTGTTCTCCATGGTGGGTCAGGAGTCCCCGACTCGTTGCTGCAGCAATGCATTAAAAACGGGATAAGGAAGATCAATTTTGGAACTGAACTGAAGAATGCTTTCACGCTCGCCGTTAAAGCGTCTTTGTCCTCGAGCAATGAAATCGACCTGCGGAAAACTTTTGCGCCTGCTATCGCGGCAGTTCAGAAGATTTCGGAATCTAAAATACGCACCTGTAGCGTAAGCGGATGAGGTAATGATGCGCCACAACTCAAAGGCGGCAACAAGCGCATGAGCCGATTCAATTGGCTTTTGGACGGAAGCATTGTCGGCGTGTACCTGCTGGCAACTATGGTCGCCGGCTTAATGGTCCGGAAGTACGTCGGCAAGGTTGAGCACTTTCTCGTCGCCGGTCGGGAGATGGATGTTTATCTGGGAATCGCTTCGCTGGCGGCTACTGAGTTCGGCATCGTCACTTGCATGTATACGGCGCAGAACGGTTACGAGAAAGGATTTGCCGGCGCAACACCCGGCATTCTCATGGCCCTGGCAATGCTCATCGTCGGCTGGACCGGATTTGTCATCAAGCCGTTGCGCGACTCAGGCGTTATGACAATTCCCGAACTCTTTGAGAAACGATTCGGGCCGCGCATCCGCTGGGCCGCCGGCGTGGTGATAGTGCTTGGTGGACTCCTCAACATGGGCGTGTTCTTACGAACCGGAGGACAATTCCTCGTCCTTGTTGCGGGGCTGGACGTGAAGTACCTCGAGATAATGATGACAGCGCTGTTGGTGGGCGTGGCGGTATACACGATTCTTGGAGGAATGCTCTCGGTGCTGGTCACGGACTATCTGCAGTTCGTGGTCATGAGTGCCGGTTTAATTGTAGTAACAGTTCTAATCCTCATGAATGTTGGATGGACCAACATGGTCGACGCGGTGGAAATCCACTATGGGACCGGAGGATTCAATCCTTTTATTAATCCTGCGATGGGTTGGCCGTACATCGTTTTCAATGCTTTGCTCAATACCGCTGCAGTCCTGACATGGCAAACAATCATTGCCCGTGTCCTCGCCGCGAAAAACACTGACACAGGACGCAAGGTTTACACACGCACAAGTTTCTTCTTCGTTTGCAGGTTTCTAATTCCTGGTATTTGGGGAATCGCGGCGCTTGCGACCCTTGGACCAGTTGCAAACACACTCGAAGCAATGCCTCGCTACCTCAGTACTTCGGTTCCCGCGGGACTCATGGGTCTTCTGATTGCTGCGATGTTGGCCGCGGATATGTCAACTGATTCTTCGTACATGCTGACGTGGGGAAGTGTAATTTACAACGATATAATGGCGCCTTTCCGAAAGACGCGGTGGTCCGAGAAGAAAGGACTATTCTGGAATCGTACGATCATTGCGCTGATTGGAGTTTTCCTGCTGCTCTACGGTCTGTGGTATCCGCTAAAAGGTGACCTGTGGACATATCTCGGAGTAACGGGAACCATTTACCTTGCAAGCATCTCAGTGCTTCTAATCGCGTGTTCCTACTGGCCACGGGCTAATAGTTGGGGGGCAGCGGCCGCAATCTTCCTCAGCGCCGTTATACCAGTAACTTATCTTGTTATTGAACAGCTGCCTGCCACTGCATCATTCGCAAAGACGATTGGTCCGTACTATTCCGGAATTGCCACTTATGTGATCTCAGGTGCTGCCATGATTGTAGGCTCGTTGCTTAAGCCTTCAGCTCGCACAAATCTGCGGCAGGAGGTTGCCTGATGGCTAAACATTGGTTTTGGCTGCTCTTAACAACCGCCTGTGTCGTTTGGTATTCGACTATTACCATCTATGTAGCCATAAAGGGCGCTGCCGACATAAAGCACATGTTGGCGCGCCTTGCGGCAACGGCTGCCAGCGACGAACGAGAAAAGCGCGACTGAGCCCTTATGGGTGTTGCGGGAGGATAGCTTTATGCTGATCTGCATTAGTACAAACCCTGCAATTGATCGCCGTCTGCGGCTGGAGAATATTGCTGTGGGCCAGGTCAATCGTGCGCTCTCAGCACAACCATTTCCAGGCGGTAAGGCAGCACATGTCGCAATGGTGGCGCAGGCGCTCGGTTCTGAAGTTATGTGGGTTGGCTTTCTTGGCGGCGCGACCGGAGACGAGTGCGAAAGCGGATTGTCGAAATTGGGTATTCCGGTGACCATCGTCCGCACGCGAAGCGAGACACGAGCGAACCTAGAACTCATATCCAGCAATGGAACCGTAACTGAGATCCTTGAACCGGGTGGAAGAGTAACAAAGAGCGAAGTCGAGCGTTTGTACAATGCCTGCAGAGACATCTTCGCAGAGAGTGTCGAAGGTTCACAGGTTGCGCTTTCTGGCAGCTTACCGCCCGGCGCGCCTGTCGAATTTTATGCTGAATTAATCCGAATGGCCCACGTGTATGGTTGCAGTGTGCTGCTTGATACAAGCGGCGACGCTCTTTTGCACGGACTTAGCGCGAATCCGGATCTGGTTAAGCCAAATCGCGAGGAAGCAACTGCTTTCTCTGGCCGCCGCGTTGACTCTCTCAGCGCCGGCACGGAGGTCGCGCAGAGTCTGTTCGCAGCAGGCGCCCGGAGCGTAGCTATCTCACTTGGCACGGAAGGAATGCTCTGGCAGCCGACTGCTGATTGCGTTCCCCTCGTTTCACATTTGCCGCCGGTTCCTGCATGGTCCAACGTAGGCTCCGGTGATGCAGCATTGGCGGGTTTTGCGGTCGCCCACCAGCGCGGCCTTTCAGATGAAGAAACGCTTGGGTTAGCTGCAGCCTGTGGTGCAGCGAACTGTCTGGCCAAAGCGCCTGGGCTGATCGATCCCCAGGAAGTCGAAAGGATCTTCAGACAGGTCCAGGTTCAACCACTTCAATCAAAATGTCACACCTGTTAGTTGCGAGGGAAAATGCTTCGGCTGGCAATCGTGGGCTGCGGAGAACATTCGAGGGAAAGCCATGGCGCCCCCCTGGCAAGATACGCTGTCAATCATCCCGGAGAGATTGAGCTTGCAGCCGCCTGCGACATTGATGTCGAAAGAGCGAACGCGTTCAGCCACGATTTCGGTTTTGCAAAAGTCTATACCGACATCGGACAGATGGTGGCAAGTGAAACTCTTGATGGCTGCATAAGTATCATGCCGGTCGCGCATATTGTTGACATAGGCACCATGCTGCTGAAGAGGAAACTGCCGTGTGTAATTGAAAAACCTCTGGGACAAACGCTTGCCGAGATTGAGCATCTTGGGGAAGTAGCCCGCGAAACGGGCACTCCTCACATGGTTTCTGTGAACCGGCGATTTATGCCATACCTCAACCGCGCTTGTTCGTGGGCCAGCCAAGCAGGAAGACTTCAATACGTCAGGGCTACGCAGGTGAGAAATGCTCGCTCGGAGCCAGACTTCATCTGGTCCACCGCAATCCATCCACTGGACGCCTTACGGCACATTGGCGGCGAGATTAAGGAATTTCAAACTGAAGTAACCTCCGAAGCGGAGCTGTCCACGATTTGGTATCGCATCTCTCTTGCCTTTGCGAGCGGGGCAACGGGACTTATTGAGATCCTGCCGACAGCGGGCATGCTTGAAGAATCGTATGAGTTTTTCGGAGAGGGTTTTCGGGCTCGGGTAACCGCCGGCTCAGGGTCGCAGCGATCGTTGCAATGCTGGCGCAATGGTCGGCTTGAAATCGACGAACAGAGTTCAGACACAGAACCTGAAGACCTGCGCAACGGCAGCTACCAGGAAGTTGAAGCGTTCGTCGGCGCCTTGAAAAGTGGCAAAGCACCGTGGCCAACCGTCGAAGATATTCTGCCCTCCGCTCGGATTTGCTTCGCCATCTCTGAACAAGTGTCGGCTAAGCAATAGCATTCCCTTTCCAAGAGTACCTATGAAAAAGTCGTCATTTGTATTCGCATCTTTCGTTGTACTGCTATTGATACCAGCCGGTCGCGGACAACAAAGTGGCGTCGGTGGCAGTGCATTTCAAAAGAACGACATAACCTATTCGGCTGAAGTGATAACGCCGCACATCGAATGGGCCACCATGCTTCCGGGTGGACCAATAAAGTCATTCTTTATTCCCTCAATCCAATACGGCCGCGACATGGTTGAGTTGATGCAACGACTGCAACTCGCGCCGACGACCGACTCGATAGATCGCGAATGGGACATCAACTGCTGGGGCATCGGGGATTTTTACGGGCACGAGTATCGAGGCGACAAAGACGACTTTCAAATTGTCTACAAGTATGTAGAGCAAGATTTGACAGGTGACGCTCCATTTGAAGTGATGGTAATCCCAGGTCTCAACGGCTGGACACGAATGACCCGCGCGACGCGAGACGCCATTCTGCGACGCGTTAAGGATGGCGCGGGACTCGTCTTGCTACATCCGTTCGTAGGTGATGTTAAGGGACATCCTTTCAAAGGTGACGAGATCGTTGGCGATGAACGGCTCTGGGAGTTGTCACCACTCGTTGGGGTCCCGGACGATACGGTCAATGAGCGCGGATACCCGGAAAGGAATCAAGACGCAATCGCCAAAGGAAAGTGGGAAGTCGCCAAACAGCATTTCATAACTGAAGGAGTTTCACTGGCCCTCTTACCCGAAGGGCAAAACGGCGGCTCCTTTTATAAATACAAACCCAATGGCGATGTGCTCATCAAGTCAGGGGATTATCCGATAGTCGCCGCGAAGAATTACGGTAAGGGGCGGGTCGTTGCCCTTGCGTACGTGGACGAAGGTTTCACACCGCAAAGTATTAACCCGGTTGAGACAAAGATTTACTGGGACTATTGGGAGTATCAGTATTCCCTTTTTGCACGTGCAATTCTGTGGGCTGCAGGTCGCGAGCCGGGCTTGCACATCACTTCACTCACCGCAGGAAAACCCGACGATGTCAGCGTTAGCTTCACATTGGACTCAGACCGATCGCAATCCGTCGAAATCGCGCTCTACGCCAAGAATGAGTTTACAGGTCAACTGGGAGGGCAACGTGTAACGAAAGATCTCGACGCCGGTAAAAACTCGATTGAGATTAAGCCGGCTCTACCCGCCGGGGGCTGGCCCGCAGGACGTCAGATTTTCGACGTCATCATTCGAGACAGGCACGAGGGTGCAACTCTTGCTTGGGGCTCGACCAGCATTCAGATTCCAAAACGCGCGATGATGACACTGGCTAAACCGTCTGTCGATGTTTACAAACGCGGTGAAACGTTAAGCGCAGTGCTTCGCGCTGCCGGCGACCTGTCGGGACTGCAAATGCGTATGCAGGTCTCAGATGACCTTGGCAGAGTATTGGCGATCATTGCAAAACCAGCGCGTGGCGAGCGGACCTTCAGCTATCCGCTGTCCGACTTTCTTGGAAAGTTTGCGATCGTAACGGCAGAACTCGTTAATGACCGGGGGACTGTTGTCGATCAACTGCGGGCGAAACCGATTATGGTCGTGCAGGATACTCGTCGAATTCATGAGTACACCGCGCTCGTATCGTTTGGCGGCACCAAGCATTACTTGCAGGATGCACAAATGCGAATGGTGCGCGGCGTCGCGGCAGACACAGGGTTCACCTGGGGCGGCGATGTGGACAATTCGCTAAATGTCCCGCGAGGTACGTTCGGTGTTTACTGGTACGATCGCGGACCAACGACAGCAGAGGGCCTCGAAAAAGCGATCAAGGAGTACGAACGGACAGGTGACTTCGAAGCGCTTGGTTATCTCACGAAGAAAGAGCTCTTCAAACGAACAGGCGACAAGAAATTTCTCCAACGAACACCCTCGTTCAATGACCCTGCCTTCATGCGGACTCTCGGGGACATTGTGCGAGCAGTGGCGCGCAACAAGGCGCGTTACAACATGGACTACTACTTTGTTGGAGACGAGGGCTCGCTTACATCATACGGCGATGAAGTAGATTTCGACTGGAGCCCGCACACACTCAAAGAGTTTCGAGTGTGGCTTCAACAGGAATACGGCACGCTCGACGCTCTTAATAAGGAGTGGCATAGCAGCTTTATGAACTGGAATGATGTGGTGCCATTCACGACGGAAGAAGCACACCGTAACGGCAACTTCGCGCCATGGGCGGACCACCGAACATTCATGGAGATTACTTTTGCGCGCGCGTACCAAACTGCGCGCGACGCGGTATTAGAAGGCGACAGAGACGGCCATATCGCTGTCTCAGGCACTCAGGCTACGAATGCTTACGACGGCGCGGATTGGGCT
>JBKPAC010000123.1:0-68799 GCA_046726175.1 Acidobacteriota bacterium | reverse complement strand
CACTCACGTCGCTGTAATCATAGACGACTGTTTCAAGGTCGTCAGTAGTCAGTGGTCAGTCGGCAGGAGGCAGTAGGCAGGAGGCAGTTGGTAGTTGGTAGTTGTTCGTTGGTGTCTTCGGGTTCGTGTTATTTCGTGGATCCGCTTTCATAGATGTGACAACCAACGCTGAAAGGAACGATCCACGAAATAACACGAACCCGAGCACACGAAACAACACGAACCCGAAGACACGAACGAACACGGACAACTGCCTCCTGCCAACTGCCTCCTGCCAACTGCCACTGCCTCCTGCCAACTGCCACTGCCTCCTGCTAATCATCCTGTTTACCGCTTCACCAGCGTTTCGTGCTAGCATCGGCTCGCTCTAATCAAACCGCGCCGGTACCGGAGGTCTTCACTCGCTTTTGCGTGTCGCTTTTGGCTCAAGCGGTATCTCCCCGGTGATTCTGTGCATGCTCGCGAGCGTAGTTCTCGCAGTTGCAGCTTCATCATCATCAGCTCAACAGACGAATCCGGTTGATCGGAAAGTTACGAATCCGATGACCGACACGCCGAACGTCAATCCACTAACGCAGGATCAACCGATACGCCCTCGACCTTCTAAGGCTTCTGATCAGGCTGTGCCAACGGATCGGCTGCGTGTGGACGCAACGACACAAACCGTGTCTGGTCCTGAGAACGCCCGAGTCGTCGTCTACGAAGGCAATGTTGACGCGAGAATCGGTACGTACCGGCTTCAAGCGGACAAGGTGACTGTCTACGAATCGACGAACAAAGTTATCGCTGAAGGCAACGTCGTGTTTGATCAAGGAGATCAGCAGCGCATCACGGGGACACGCGCCGAGTGGAATTACAGATCCAAAACAGGGTTCTTTGTCAACTCGACCGGTTTTACTAACCAAACCCAGGACGGAACGCGAATCTATTTCACGGCCGATCGAATCGAGAAAGTTAGTCTGGATACCATCATCGCCCTCAACGTTCAAGTTACCGCGTGTGACGAGGACGTGCCCAAATGGAGCTTTCATGCGAAGCGCGCAAAGATCACCATGGGCGATCGCGTTCGAGTTTATTCACCGAATGTTCGCATTAAGCGTGTGCCGATTTTCTACCTGCCCTATGCATCAGTGTCGATCAAACAGCGTGATCGTGCTTCTGGCTTTCTGACACCCACGTTCAGTGGTTCGGGAGATAAAGGATTCCGACTTTCGAATGCTTACTACCAGACGCTGGGCCGTTCAGCAGATTTGACGCTCCGAAACGACGTTTACACAAAACGCGGAATCGGAGTCGGGTTTGATCTTCGGACGCGAGCAAACTCCCGGTCCTTCTTGAATGCCGGTTTCTACACTGTGAAAGACCGCATTTTTGGTCCGAATGAAGACGCGACGCACCCGGATCAGGGAGGATCGAGCCTGTACGTCAACGGCGTGCATTATTTTCCGAATGGTTTTGTTGCTGCGGCTGATGTCAATGTAACTTCAAACCTCGCATATCGCCAGGTGTTTTCCGACAACATTCAACAGGTGATCTCGCCGCTTGAAACATCTCAGGTTTATGTAAACAAGGATCACAACGACTACAGCTTTAACTTCCTTGCCAGGTCACAAGTGGTGTCGCTCACCAACTCGCGCATTCGACTTCGAAATCTACCAAGCGTGACCATGGAAAAGCGACCGTCTCCTCTGAACTTCATCAAGAAACTGCCGTTTTACTTTTCCTTCGAAGGTGGCGCGGAAGGAGTTAGCCGAAAAGAGACAGTTGAAGACCTGAGTCAGTTTCTGCTCGAGGTAGGTGGTAATCCAATCGTTACGCCGTCAATCGTCCAAAGACTCGACTTTTATCCAAAGATTGCTTTGCCACTTAGCTTTGGGGGTTGGTCATTCACCGCTACTGGAGCGGGCCGTGTGACGTTCTACTCTAATTCGCTAAATCCAGATACTCGAGATGTTCTCAGCCGTAACCTGACAAGATCATACGGAGAGTTTGAACTCGACCTGCGGCCTCCGGCATTTTTCAAAGACTACCAACGTGGCAGCGGCACATTCTTCTTCCGCCATGTGATCGAGCCTTACGCCATTTATCGAAAGATATCCGGCATTCATAATTTCGATCGAATCATTCGATTCGACTACATCGATGCCGTAGCTGACACAAACGAGATCGAGTTTGGCGTGTCGAATCGCTTCTTTACGCGACGCTCAACGGAAAATGTCAGTAGCGCGGCGTCGCGCGAAACCAGAGAAGGTGAGCGAGTCCCTCTTTCTACGCAGCCCTATGAAGCGCTGACGATTACGGTGCGGGCTAAGTACTTCTTTGATCCCACTTTTGGAGGGGCACTGAAGCCTGGCCGGCGAAATCAGTTTTATCCGATCGATACATTTTCGGGTTTCAGCTACGGCGGAGTTCCACGACGCTTCTCACCAGTGAACATAAATGCGCGGTATCGACCTCGCAACGATATCTTCGTGGATCTGCGAACAGATCTCGATACGAGAGGTGGCGGTCTACGAGCACTCGCCAGCACATTCGGGATCACTAGACCACTGGTGCAGGCATTTCAGACTTTCTATTACACGCGGGCGATTGATCTTGTTCCTAGCCTCGCGAAGTTTGCTGATCCGCGTGGTCTGGAAGCTGGGACATTACGCGGTTCGCAGTGGAGCCCATCAGTATTTCTGGGGAACCGTGAGCGCGGCTTGCATGGCGGCGCCTCCTTCTTCTTCGACTTTCAAACCAGACCTGCGAGCGGAAACAGATCCTTGATCAGTTCAACAGTGACGTTGGGTTACGGCTGGGACTGCTGTGCCGTGACCACGCAGTACTACACCTTCAACGTAGGCTTGCGCCAGGAGAACAGAGTTGTTTTCAGTTTTCGGCTGAATGGCATCGGGGCATTCGGTACCGATCAGATAGGACAACGGTTCTAAAGTCTGAGAGTCTAGAAGTCTGCGAGTCTGGGGGTCTGGGAGTCTGGAGTCTGGGAGTCTGGGAGTCTGGGAGTCTGGGAGTCTGGGAGTCTAGGAGTCTCGGAGGCACGACTCCAAGACTGCCAGACTCCAAGACTCCCAGACTCTTTCTTAGACTCCAGGACTCTTTCTTAGACTCCCAGACTCTTTCCTAGACTCCCAGACTCTTTCGTTTTATATTGCTTACTGCTTCGGAATTTGACTGAGCCGGCTCAGTCAAGCTAAAGGGTCGGACTCAGAAGTCACACACTCTCCTCTTAGGTCCCGATTTGGCTTCCGGAACGACTGTTGTAAATCTTACCCATCAAGCTTAGGAGAATCGGTTGATGTTGAATCCCCGCGCGCTACAGAACCGTCGGCGACGGTTCGCTCTTTCATCCTTCCTCGTTTTTTTCATACTCATGACGGCGGCGTTCCTGCTGCCAACACAATCTGGAGCCAGGCTCCAGGTCCCTCAGGAATCAGCATCCCGGCGTCAAGGCAAGCGCTTACGGCCGCCTTTCGTGCCAGGTCAGGCCCTTGTGCGATATCGGGACGAGGCGGCAGCAAAAGCAGAGTCGCGATCACCGAAAGCACTGCAGGTTAACGGGCGTTCTCTTCCGATTCAGGTCGAGCGATTTGGTGGGTCCGAGATTGTCGAGGGCTTACGCCTGGCGAGAGTACCCGAGGCAGACACGATGGCAGCAATTGCTGCTCTCAAAGCCCAGCCGAACGTCCTGTACGCTGAGCCGAATTACATACTTCACCTCGACGCGACCCCCAACGACCCGCTATTTGGTCAACTGTACGGGATGACAAAGATCGGGGCGCCGCAGGCCTGGGATACAACGACAGGAAGCTCGAGCGTAGTAATCGGAATCGTGGATGAGGGCGTCGACATCAATCATCCCGACCTGATGGCAAACATCTGGACCAATCCTGCGCCGGGAGCGATCCCGGGTTTCATCGGTGACCTACATGGTTACAACTTTGTAGATAACACCGGGACGATTCCACCTGAAGACCATGCCACGCACGTGGCAGGAACGGCCGGAGCGAGGGGCAATAACAACCTCGGCGTCGTGGGTGTGAATTGGCAGGTGAGCATCATGTCGCTGCGAGCTTTGGATCCCGCCGGCGGCTCTTTGTCCGACATCATCGACGCTTACAACTACGCCAGGCAGATGCGTAATCTGTTCGTATCGAGCGGTGGAGCTCAGGGTGCGAACGTACGTGTTCTTAACAACAGCTACGGTGGCAGTGGTTTTTCACAAGCAGCATTTGACGCAATCAGCGCATTGAATCAGGCAGGAATTCTTTTCGTTGGATCCGCCGGCAATAACGAGACTCAAACCGTCATGAATAACGATCTGACGCCTCACTATCCGTCGGATTATCAAGTGCCGAATGTGATTGGTGTTGCTGCTACCCAGCAGGCCGATCTTATGGACTCGGTTTCTCACATTGGACCAAATACGATTCTGATTGGCGCGCCCGGAAGATCCATTCTCAGCACTCTTCCGAATAATACGTACGGGACATTCAGCGGTACGTCGATGGCCACTCCGCACGTTAGCGGTTCCGCAGCTTTGCTCTGCGCGCAGAACCCCAATCTCACTGTGCAGCAACTCAAGTCGTTGTTGGTCTACAACGGTGATGTAATTCCAGATCTCGTGAGCAAGACAATCACCGGACGTCGTCTAAACGTAGCAAATAGTCTGGCGGCGCTTGCAGAGAATGACACCGTTGCTCCGGGGACTGTGACCAACCTGCACGTGAATAGCCAAACCGGACGTAATCTAAACATCGGATGGACCGCTTCGGGTGATAATGGTGCAACGGGTACGGCGTCTCTCTACGACGTTAGCTTTGTCGATTCGAAGACTGGAGCGGTTGTCCCCTTAAAGAGAGTAGTACCAGTGGCTTCCGGCAACGGCCAGTCGGTGGACGTGAAGATTCCATATCGTCACACGGCCGGCGTCATCACCGTACGCGAATTCGACAACGTTGGTAACGAAGGCGTTCCGGGAACCTTGAACGTTTCGGTGAGTTTTGCGGATGGCGACCCCTACGCGACAACCCTAGGATTTGCGGGCGTGGCGCTTTCGACAGGTGGCACAGGGCTGAACTTCAACTGCGACGACTGTTACAAGACCCAGGCTCTTCCCTTCAACTTCCCATTCTTTGGGCAGAGCTACAACTCAATCAAAATTTCCAGCAACGGCAATATCTTCTTTGAACCACCAACAGCACCAACGCGGCAGAATGGTGACGCTGATGACGTTCCAAGCTCCACGAATGATCTAAATCGTTTTCGTATGATCTCGGGCATGTGGGACGACATTGATTTGCGTGTTTCTCAGCGGGCCGGCGCCGATGTCTACCTCGTTCAGCCTGATGCAACTCGCGTGATCTTTCGCTGGGAAGGTGTCCCCTGCAATTTCAATGGAACCATTTGTACTGGTGGCGCTCCCATCAATTTCGAGATCGAGCTCAAGAACGATGGCACGATTAAGAGTCGTTACGGGAGCGGGAATACTCAGCTTTTCCCGGTGGTTGGAATCTCAGGTGGCGAGCCCGATTCGTACGTGATTCCTACGCATACTTCCGAAGTATTTCCGAAGGACATGACGAATGCTCAGGAAGTCACTTACATACCGCGAACTGTAATTAATCCACTGGAGAACAATTTCTTCTTTATCAGTCAGCAATACCGCGATCTCCTGAGTCGTGAGCCTGATACCGGCGGTTTGGGATTCTGGACAAGCGATCTGAACAGCTGCGGCACTGATGCGGTTTGTACCACCAGGCGTCGCGTACAAATCTCAGCGGCATTCTTCATCGAGTTGGAGTTTCAGCGAACAGGTTCATTCGTCGTTCGTTCGTTCAGAGGAGGACTGGCACGCAGGCCGAGTTTCGCTGAGTTCACTGCCGATCGACCGCTGATTGTGGAGGGACCAAATCTCGAGCAGACGAAACAGGCTTACATGCTGGCGTTCGTACAGCGACCTGAGTTCACGGCGAAGTATGCTGCGGCATTGACAGCGGCAGATTTCGCCGATGCCTTGATCGCAAGCATCCAGGCAAACTCGAACGTAAATTTAACGAGCATACGCCAGCAGTTGATCGATGCATACAACGCGGGAGGCGGGACTGCCCAAGGTCGTGCCAACGCGACCAGACTGGCGATCGATGCGCAGGCGTTTCAGGATGCCGAGTTCAACGCTGCGTTTGTGTTGATGCAATATTTCGGCTACCTGCAACGCGATATCGACCTTGGAGGCTTTCAATTCTGGCTGGACGTTCTTAATAACCGAGTACCCGGAAACTTCCAAGGTATGGTTTGCGCGTTCATTACGTCACCCGAATACCAGCGTCGGTTCAGCAGTCTGACTCCGCGTTCGGATTCTGAATGCGGACCGCCTGCTTTCCCGTAAGGTGATAGCGAACCGAGAGAATTAAGTCGCGGATAAACGCGGATCAGAAGTCGAAAAGAACGCCTTAGCGTTTTTGCCTAGTGATCCGCGTTTATCCGCGGCTAATACTTCGGCCCTGTGATCTTCTGACAGAACGATTCGTTCTCCCATCTTTAACGCTCGCTTGCGGTTAGTCGCGCGTCTCCCGTAAAATGTCCGTTCTTAAATCGTCGGGTGTGGGCAATAAAAACTTCACCTGCGCTTAGCTTGCGGCCCAGGCTCCCCAAGGGCATCTTATCTGCTCGTTTCTGCGTCTTTATTTCGGAGGAATCCGTGAAGTCAGCTTTTCGTGCTTTCTGCGCCATCGCCGTGCTCACACTCGCCGGTGGCGCATTTTCGTTACTGGGCCAAACTACAAGTCCGACACCGGATCCATTCATCGTTCAATTAACAAACACACCGAGCGCGGCATTCAATACGATTGCGGGTGACGGTAGCGGCAATGGTCGCTTCGTTGTGTTTGAATCAAATGCGGATCTGGCCACAGTAAAGACCCCGACGCGAAATAACGCGGATGGGAACTTCGAAATCTTTTTAGCTGACTACGCGCAGAGACGGATCTTCCAGATAACGAATACGAAGAACGTTCCTAAACCAGCACCGAGCCCAACACCGACGCCAACTCCGAGTCCGAGCCCAAGTCCCACCGCTTCACCTAGTCCAACGCCAACACCGACACCTACACCTGCTGACCGGACTCAGGTTCAGATCGAAATAGTCAACAATCGTCCAGCGATTACGTTCGCCCCTGCAGTCTCCGGAGGAGCACGTGTGTTTACCATCGTGTTCACGTCAAATGCTCCGGATCCCGCATCGTTTGACGGCGTCGACACAGGAGGTGTGCTGGCAGCCGACGGCAACATGGAAGTTTGGATCTATAGACTCCCCGCCGTTACCGATGTGAATTTGACGACGGGAGATGATCTTCCGTTTCAAGATCTCAATGCGGGAACGTTCACACGGATAACAAACACTCCGGCGAGCCGAGTCCCTACTCCTGGCAGCGCCGGGATCGCTCCATTCGTTGCGGATGATAACCGATGGCCCACGATCTCGGACGACGGCAACGTCATCGCGTTTACTTCAACGCGAAATCTGGTGACCGCTGTCGGCAATGCCGACGGAAATCCAGAACTCTTCCTGTTTAATGTCGGAACCTCCAGTTTTGCGCAGGCGACGTCTACACAAGACATTTTCAATCAAGGGGTTCTTGTCCAGTCGATCTTCAACGAGAACCCGTGTCTTTCCGCGGATGGATCTGTCTTCTCGTTTGTTTCCAACGGAAATCTGGCAGGCGCCAACGACGACGGAAGCGGGCGCGGTAATGCCGAAGTGTACGTTGGCAATTTCAGCGGTTCGGCTGTCAGTAATATCCGTCAGGTCACGCGAACGAGGGATAACGGGCGCACTGCAAATATCTTTAGTCCCGGGCGCCGGATGAGTCGCGATGGAGCATTGATCGCGTTTGAGAGCCTCGCTTCGGATCCGAAAGGAAATTCAACTACCAATGAATCCTTTTATGCGGTTTTTGTTTACACGCTATCGTCGGACACGTTTGTTCAGATAGGCCAACGTCCAACGGTGGCACCCGGTGACATCATCCACTTCCCGACGTTTAGTGACTACGTCGGCGTTACGCCTACCACATTGATTTTCGCTTCCGCGCTAAACTTCCGTCCGGATGGCAGTTTTCCGCCGACGGCGCAGGACAGTGAGGGTCTGAACGTTGGTCGAGCTTCGCAGATTTTTGCCACGCAGATCCCAGCAAGTACCACTAACACCTTTACGCGTCTTACAAATCACCCGCAGGGCGCTGCGTTTGGCGGTATTCGCCCGCTGCCCTCGGATACACGGCGACGCATTTTCTACACCTTGGGCGGCGCTGAGCTGAATCAGGGTAACGCTGATTTTTCAACTGAGGTCTTTTATCTGCTCAGTCCGCCATCAACAACTCAGGCAGCTGATGCGTTATCGTTTTTCACCGGCGCGAGTAACATGCCCGTGCCCGTTGCGACACCTAGCCCGAGCCCGAGCCCTACTCCATCTCCGTCGCCGTCGCCAGGATCTGCTCTCGGACTGGCGGCCGGTGAGCTCGGCATCATTCGAGCAAATGTCGATCTGGCTCCTTCTAACGTGACAGCGACAGGTGGATCAGAAACGCTTCGAAGTCCTGCCCTGCCGGTTGAGTTGAATGGTGTATCCGTTGCCATTAACGGCGCAGCCGCGGGACTGTACTTTGTCGGCAATTCACCACGTCAAATTAACTTCGTTGTCCCGCGTGGGATGGCGCCCGGCTTCGCGACAGTAGTCGTTAACAACAATGGGACGGTGTTCCGTAGCGGCATCCTAATTGTTGCCGCTCAGCCTGATATCTTTACCACGACAAACGATGCTGGAGGCCGTGCCATCGTCCAAAATGTAACTAATCCGCTGGCGCCAACTCTCGAGCCGTTTACTGTCAAGTCCATGGACCAGAGCGGTACTCTAGTAGCCACGATTCTCGAGATCAGTCTTACAGGAGTGCGTGGTGCTGCCCCTTCCGAAGTCACGGTGAGAATTGGGACAACCGATATAACCCCGGCGCTGACAGTGAGATCAAATCCCGCGATGCCCGGTTTTGACGCGATAACTTTCACCTTACCTGAATCACTCGCGGGCGCAGGTGATGTTCCGATCATTGTCACGATTACAAGATCAGCTGCTGCGTTCAGTAGCAGGCCAGCCGACTCAGCACCGCACATTACGATCAGTCCATAAGACCAAAGAGCGGCCGCAAAAAAGCGCAAGAGTCACAAAAGCGATTACAAAACACCGTATCGCGTCGACATTGTTGTGTTCTGACGTAAAACCCTTTTGTGACTCTTGTGCCTTTTGGCGGACGCTCTTTCCAGTGACCGCCTTGACACATCTCCGTTTCAATTCGTAGCCTTTGCTGTACTTGCTACGCAATAACTCTCGTCGTCTCTCTTGGGAACTTGTACTGTTGATGCACAGGAAAATCCGCTGTTGAACGTCGATCCCAGGCAAAATGTGATCAGAATTGTAGAAGAGTTGAAAGAGGAAGCAGCGCAACGCAAACGTCCTCTGGGAACACTTTGGCTCGCTGAGGCCCCCATTGAAAACGAAGTCACTGAAACGAATGGCGAGGTCAGCTTCGATCGTGTTGTAGAGCCACTTCAACTTGAACTGTTGGACAAAAACCAGACCGAATACCGTCTAAGAGATTTGCTCAAGTACGACGATCGCGAGTTTGTTTACAACGCGTACCGTGTAATTCTGAAGCGGCCCCCCGACGAAACAGGCTTGTCCAACAATGTCGGGCATCTCCGTCGTGGAACAGCGGACAAGCTCGATATCCTTTTAAGTCTCTACTTCTCGGAAGAGCGAAAAGGAAAGGGAGTTCAGATCCCCGGTCTCCGTTCGCGAGCGATCGTCAGACGAATTGCTCGTCGCCTTCCCATTCTCCGTTTGTTCGTGGCGACAATCCATCGCGTGCTTCGCCTGCCATGGCTCATTCGCGATCAGCAACGCAGTATCGGAACGATTCTCAATCGGCAGGACGCGATTGCTCGCTACGTAAACCGCAATGTCGGACACTCGCTGGGGAAAGTACTCGAAAAAACAGTTCAGTTGCTCGAGGAGCAGAAGAACACTCAGAATGTGCTGCTCGAAAGAGTCGAGAAGCTTGCGAGTTACTGTGAAGAGCGACTCAATGAAGAAGCAATGCAGCGGCGTCAGGGCTTCAGAGATCGTCAACGTGAGATTGAGGACGTCAGACATGTTTACAACAAGTATCGAACTCAGGTTGAGCTGACGGAGAAGGCGTTGAAACAACAAATGGAGTACCTCTTCCGCAAGCATCAGGAAGTAAAGATGGAGCTAGTCTTCCAGGGCGAGCGGCTTGGCTCCCTTACTCAGCACGAGCCTGTGACGACCAGTCCGAAAGAGACGAAAGGCGCGGATGCTAGCGAAGGCAACAGGAGCCTGGATGCATTCTTCGCCGCCTTTGACGAACATTTCCGGGGCGACCGAGGGGCAGTAAAGCAGCGGCTCAAGCAATACGTACCGATTGTACGGGAGCATGGCGTCGGAACTGCTGAAGCACCCGTAGTCGACGTTGCGTGTGGCCGAGGCGAGTGGTTGGAGTTACTGAAGGAAGAGAAGCTCCAAGCCTCAGGAGTGGATGTCAATGAGGTGCTGGTCCGGCAATGTCGGGATTTGGGTCTGACAGTTAAACGGTCTGAACTTACGGATCATCTGCGCGGATTGGCCGAGAATAGTGTTGGCGCTGTGTCGGCCTTTCATATCGTCGAGCATCTCGAGATTCACGCTCTGATCTCATTCTTGGATCAGGCTCTTCGTGTAATACGGCCCGGAGGTTTGTTGCTGTTGGAGACTCCGAACCCTCAAAACGTTCTGGTTGGCAGTTGCAACTTTTATTTCGATCCGACTCACCGTAATCCAATCCCGAGCCCCGTATTAAAATTCCTGGTCGAATCACGCGGCTTTGAAGTAATCGAAGCCTTTGGACTCAATCCCTCAGACGAAAAGCCGGTCGCCGCAGATTCAGAGATGGCGGAGCGCTTCAACGAGTTCTTTTACGGTCCGATGGATTACGCCATCATCGCGCGCAAACTCTGAAGAATGAGAATCCTTATTGCCACGATCTATGTTCCTTTTGTTCGTGGGGGTGCCGAGGTCCATGCTGAAGGCTTGCGTAACGCGCTCGAGCAAGCGGGACACGAGACAGAAATCGTCGCCGTTCCTTTCAAGTGGTATCCAGCACAAAGAGTGCTCGATCATATGCTCGCCTGCCGCTTGTTCGATCTGACCGAGGTGATGGGAACGTCAATCGACATGCTGATCGGGTTGAAGTTTCCTGCCTATTTGATTCCGCACGACAACAAGGTTTTGTGGGTACTTCATCAATTTCGAACTGCTTACGATCTGTGGGATCACCCCTTGGGGGATCTCATTTACGAACCGAACGGAGTTGAGGTGCGCGACGTGATCCGTGAGGCGGATCGCCAGGCCTTTCCTGAGGCGAAACGTGTCTTTGCCAATTCGGCTAACGTTGCCGCCCGACTCAAATTCTTCTGCGGTTTCGACGCGGTGCCGCTGTACCATCCACCACCGAAGGCCGACCAGTTCTACACGCGAGAAGCGGAAGACTTTTTGTTTTTCCCGAGCCGACTCTGTCTTCCGAAGCGGCAGTCACTCGTTCTCGAGGCGCTGGCTCATACGAGAAATCCGGTGACAGTCCATTTCGCGGGCAGTGCAGATGAAGACACATATCCCGAACAACTGCAGAACCTGGCGACCCGATTGGGTGTGGATAAGCGGGTTCACTGGTTGGGAAGGATTAAGGACGACGAGAAGATCGATCTTTACGCGAGGTCTCTTGCTGTGCTTTATCCACCTATCGATGAAGATTTCGGCTACGTGACGCTCGAAGGAATGCTGGCTCGAAAGCCAATCGTGGTTTGTTCTGATTCCGGAGGACCACTCGAATTTGTACGCGACGAGGAGAACGGGCTTATTGCGGATCCAACTCCTGAGAAGCTGGCGCGAGCAATGGATACGATCTGGGAAAATCGCAGCCGTGCAAAAGAGTGGGGCGAGGCGGGATTCGAGCTATACCAGAGTATGGAGATTACATGGCCCAAGGTAGTGAACAGTTTATTAGGAGATGAAGCTTAACTGGTTTTCACCATTGTTACCTGCAGCTACGGATGTAGCACACTACACTGCACGTGTAATTCCAGCCTTATCCAGGCTTGCGGAAGTGACTCTCTGGACTACGAGCAAGCAATGGTCACCGAGTCTCGAACAGTTTGCGGAAGTTCGCCGCTATGGTGTCGACAGACCGCCTTTTACGGATCTGAACCGAGCGGACATGATCTTTTACAACATTGGAAATAACGCTCGATTCCATTGGCCTATCTGGTACGTTTCGCGACTTCATCCCGGAGTGATCGTCCTACATGATTTTCGTCTGCATCATTTCTTCGACTCGATTTACCGGCTTCATCACCAGAGCCTCGAGATGTATCTGGAAATAATGGAAGAGCAGTATGGAGCATCATCATTGCGAGACGCTAAGGAGTGCTTTACGACTCGCGGCGGCAATATCGATTACATGGCTGAACGGTATCCTCTGACAGGACTGGCCGTCGGAAAGCCATTAGGAACCCTGGTCCATACGAAAGAAGCGTTGGATGCAGTACAAGCGAAAGCTGATTGGCCGCTCGCATACGCGGCCTTGCCATTTCCCGCGAGAGCGAAATCACGCTCAAATACAGGTGACGGCCCGCCTTTTCGCTTGATAGTTTTTGGTTACCTGGGTCGTAACCGGAGACTTAGTTCAATCCTGAAGGCTTTGGCGGGTCTGCCAGAAAGGAAACAGTTCAGACTCGACATCTTTGGCAGCATTCTCAATGACGAAGAGAAGATTCGCGCGGAGATTAGAGAGTTGAAGTTGTCGGGGATAGTAACCATCCATGGGTTTGTGCCTGAGAAGAAACTCGACGCCGCGCTCTCTGCGTCGCATCTCGCTATCAATCTGCGGAACCCGACCGTAGGTGAAGCATCGGGCAGTCAACTCAGAATATGGTCACACGGAGTGCCTAGTCTCGTTTCAACAGTCGGTTGGTATGCATCACTTCCTCCCACCGCAGTGGGGTTCGTTCGGCCCGGCGAGAACGAAGTCAGCGACATTCAGAGTCACTTGCGAACACTCCTGACCAATCCTGCTGGCTTGGCTGAAATGGGAAGGAATGGATTGGAGGCGCTAAGGACAAGTCATTCCCCTGAAGCTTATGCAGCGACAGTTATTGCCCTTGCAGAACGCGCAATGCAGCAACGGTCACAACGCGGAGCGCGAATTCTAGCGAAAAGAGCAGGAGCATCGGTCGGGGAATGGTTGGCGTCATCCGATTTTGACGACCCGATGTACCGTGCCGTGGACGAAGCTCTTTCGCTGGTGAAGAGGTGATCAATGCGAATCGGCATCGATGGCCTACCTCTTACGGCACCGCTCGCTGGTATTGGTCACTACACGATTGAGCTCGCGCGACATCTGTCGGTCGGTTGGCCGGATGATGAGATCGATATCATCTCGCCAAAACCTTTCCACTCTTCGGTACTAGACCAGCAACACGATCCTCAACCTCGTTTGGTCACGAAGAAAGTCAACCCCATAACAGGACGATGGTGGAGCTTTGGTCTTCCTCGTTATCTGAAGCATTCTGCGCCTGACGTTTTTCACGGGACGAACTTCGAAATACCCCTCAGATCAGTTTGTCCGACTGTGGTCACCATTCATGATCTTTCGCTGCTGCTTTATCCGCATACGCATCAGCGAAGACGAGTTTGGCGCGCACGGCGCAGATTACCTTTGATGGCGCGCCGCGCGAACATGATCATCACCGTGTCCGAAGCGGTTCGTAGCGAGATTCACGAGCATTTAAAGATACCCCTGGAAAAAGTTGCAGTGGTTCCATCAGCGGCCCGGAAGCAGTTCACTCCCATGAATCCGCAAAAAGCTGAACAGATTCGGAAACGATTGAACGTCAGAGAGAATTTCCTCCTGTATGTCGGCACGATCGAACCACGCAAGAATCTAACGCTGCTCGTGCGAGCGTTCGAAGAATCATCGCTTGGAAAAGAGCAAGGTATGCAACTGGTATTGGCGGGGAAGAAGGGTTGGTTGATAGACGAGCTCTACAAATCGTTGAACAATTCACCAGCCAGCCGGAATATCGAGTTCACCGGCTACCTGAATGACGAAGAGCTTTGCGCCCTTTACTCCACTTGCAGACTTTTCATCTACCCGTCGTTATATGAGGGTTTCGGCCTTCCGCCGCTTGAAGCGATGGCGTGTGGAGCGCCAGTACTGGCGAGTCGAATTCCGAGCATTTCAGAGGTGGTGGGTTCGGCAGCCCATCTCGTTTCCCCAGACTCATCGAAGGAATTCGCTGCCGCAATGCGCGAGATAACGAGCAGCAATTCACTACGTGACAAATTAAGTGTTAAGGGATTCAACCGCGTGGCGGAGTTTTCCTGGTCGAACACTGCTGAGCGTACGCGCGCTGTGTATGCAGAAGCAATCGATCGTTTCCGGCATCAGCGTGCCAGAAAATCGTCAGATCAAAACGCAAAAGGCTAGCTCAGTTAAGAGCTAGCCTTTCTCATTCTGTTGCGAGCTTGCGTTTACTGCAAGTTACCGCAGTTGGTGTCGTTTTGGGTGGCCGTCGCACCGAATCGCAGTTGGTACTCTTGTGAAGTAATGAAGGCGCAGACCATTCCGCGATAGTTGCCTGGCACGCGGTTATTCAGCACGTCGAGCCAGAACAGGTAACCGCCCGGCTCTGGATCGCGACGGAGATAACCGAAGTACTGCATCAATACAAACGATGGATTGTATTCAGCAGTCGTGAACCCGCTATTGTCGATTGCATCGCGCAGTGCAAACGCTCGACTCTCATTCTGGTTCGTACCGGTGTTGTACTTATTGATCAGCGCTTGTCGCTGCGAGGTCAGGTCGACGCCGGAATTCTGCTGAATGCTTCCAATCAGAGCATCCACGAACTGCGCCGCAGTGTTGGTGCCGTTGTACTTTTGCTGGAAGTCGTTGCGCTGAACAAATGCGAGCGAATATGCCTGCTTACTGGCTTCCAATTGCGGTCCGTCGATAACCAAACGGCGATCCGGCCCAAACTCTGCGTAGTTCGGCTGGCGTCCAAGTCCGCCCTTGTACGAGCGATAGACAAACGAGCCCGTACGCTGAAATTCAGCTTCAATGAAGAATGCTGCGCTGACGTTTACTCGCTGGCTGTAGTTGCAGAGGAAGTTTGTTCCGCAGGACTGAAGCTGTCCGTTCCAATAGTCCATACCTCCCTGATCCGGGAACCGGCTAAGGAAATCGATGTAGTGTTGACTTACAAAGAAATCAGAATCGTCGATTGTGATGATCTGATTGGTTCCTGGCCGTATACGGAGAGGCTTAACTTTTGTCGCTCCGTAATACAGATCGGCGGGAAGATTGGGTCCATCCGTCTGTACGATGCGTAGCGTCGGGGCCTGGCCCAAGGCGGTGACCGCTGCAAGTGCAATCGTTGCAAAAAGCACCGTTAATCTTAGCTTCATAAGACTCCTAAATCTTTGGAAGGAATGGTTCCAACTTTTCGGCCCAGAGCGGGGAGGACGTCTGAACCCTTGAAAGTAGGGCCGGGGCTGGCTCCCTTTAAACTACAAATCGCAGTGTAGCTGTGCCCTGACTCTTTGTCAACGAACTACTTTTTCAGGGGATAAATCACTAAGCGAGACGGTGATTTCCGCGCATTATTCAGATTGAATTAACAGCTGATTCCGCCCGAATTCCACCTCTTTTGACGTTCTCCGGAATGGTTTGGCCGAGCAATGTTGTCTTCTCGGAGGTTCGAGTTTAGCCGCTCGGTTTTTCATTCGGCCAGGTCTCAAAGCGTGGTACCATGCGCCCTGGCGAAACGCCGGTCTTTCCTACTCCTCGGAAATCCTCCTATGCGATGTCTTCTGGCCATCTCACTGTCTCTTGCGACCATGCTGATCATGGTTCCTTCGGCTCGGCTGGGCTCGGTGGAGTACGCGGAGTTTTCGCTGTCGCGGCCAATGAAACGGACGGTCAAGTGGCCGAGGCGGCGGATTGCCGTAGCTCTCTCGACGTCGCTCAACACACCAGGACCCAATTTCAAATTGGGAACTGACATTCCAGCCACCGTCCGCAGGGCGCTGGCTCGGTGGGCGGCTATCACGAACATCACTTTTGTTGAGTCGGTCACTGCGACGCAGTCAGTAAGTTCAGGTTCGGGAGACGGCGTAAGCCTCATCACTATCGCGGATACTCGTGAGAACAACGCGATCTTCACGGATGCTGAAATGACGGGCCGTACTCGGGTCTTTTATGACCTCGATACGGGTGCCATCTCCGAGGCAGACATTTGCATTAATCCCCATCCGTCGCTCAGTGACGGAACCCCTGTCCAATTCTCAACTGATGGAACACCCGGAACGTATGACCTCGAGTCGACAATAACCCACGAGATTGGCCACCTGCTGGGTTTGGATCATTCGGCCGTAGTTGCGTCGACGATGCAGGCGCGGCAGGGGCTAAATGGAGTCTACGGACTACCCGCGTTTACCGGGCGCACACCGAGCGAAGAAGACCGCGAACGCATTCGCAGTCTTTATGGACCACACGAAGGCGAAGGAGCTCTCGTGGGCAAGGTGTCAGACAAACTAGCTGGATCTCAGGTTTGGGCCGAAAGCACCTCAAACGGTCGGGTTGCAGGAAGCACGTTTGTACAAAGCGATGGCACCTACAGGTTCGATGCGGTTATGCCGGGACAGTATCGGCTTCTACTGGAAGCCTCGACAGCGGCTGATGACTCAGTCAAACTCTTGAGAGACTTTTCCACCAACGATTCCGAAAGGCTCTCGCGAGCTACGGAAATAACCGCTCAGGCGACCGTTCTTGCAAACTCAACAACCGTGGTTGGCTCTAACGAGGCTGCGAGTGCTGGCGCTGCTCAGTATCTAAGTCCCCGCTACCTTGGGTTGAATGGGGATCTTTCTACAGTTGCGTTACCTCTTGAAGCGGGAAAGAAGACTCGCATTTATCTTGCAGGTGAAGGCCTGGATCAGATTCCATCAAATGGCATTTCGATCGCTTCGCCATTCTTTAAAGTTGAGCCGGCGAAACTATCTCGCGAACAATTCAACAGTTCCTTACCGGTTGTTGGCTTTGACGTATCCATTGCAGCGAATGCCCCCTTCGGTGATTTCAGCATTCGGTTGCAGTCGATTTCGGGTGAGGTGGCTTACGTTGCCGGAGCCATCACCATCGATCCCGGTGCCGCGTCGAGTTCAGCAAGTCCGGTTGACGATGCACACTTTTTCGTTGGTCAACACTATCGTGATGTTCTCGGACGCGAAGCTGATCGAGCCGGACTCGAGTACTGGGCGAATCAACTGCAGCAGTGTGGGACTGATGCCAACTGCTTGCGTACTAAACGACTGGCAATCTCTTCTGCGTTCCTCAGTGAACCGGACTTTCAAGCAGTCGGCTCATTCATCTATGGCCTTTACAAGACAGTCGGTCGGCGACCTACGTTCGGCGAATTCAGTGAGGCTAGAGACTTGATTGGCGACAGCTCGTCCAACTCGGAAGGGAAGCTAAAGGAACTTGCGTCTGATTTTGTTACTCGTCCGGAGTTCATCAAGAAGTATCCCGCTGGCATGACCGCCGAGAAGTTCGTCGAGTCGCTCCTGGCAGAAAGCTCGCAGACTTCATCCGAGCGCTCTTCTCTGATTGCTTTGTATGATGGAAAGGATTCTGGCCGCGCAGCAATTCTAGAGCGCGTAGTTGCAAGCCCGGCATTTACGAAAGCCGAGTACAACCGAGTGTTTGTCTTGATGCAGTACTTCGTCTACCTTCGGAGGGATCCTGACGAATCAGGCTACGCATTCTGGCTTGACACATTGCAAACTAAACCCACCACCAGTCCGAATGCGCTTCGAAGCGTGACGTGCGCTTTCGTCAATTCTGCCGAATATCAATCACGATTCGGGATGGCAATCACTCACACTAGCGCCGAATGCTCGCGGTAAGCCGATTTTCGATTTTTGATTTGGACGATCGCTCATTCAAAATCAAAAATCTCCAATCGAAAATCGAAAGTTACGACATTGCCATGCTGAAGTGAAGAGCAAAGAGCAACGTCATCGCTCCTAACGTAAACAAGAAAACACATCGGATAATTTGATCTACAAGTACAGATCTGCCCGCTTGCGCTAATACGATAAAGATGGGAAACGCCACCATTGTGTAACGCGTCAGCGACTGTAGTCTCATTGCGGACAGCGGAATAAAAACACAAAGCAGAGTGTAGAGTCCCATTGCCCACTGACGTTTCCTGAACAGCACCACGCTGCAACCCAGGGCCAACATCGCAGCGAGGAAATTCAAGAATCGAAAATCCCAGCCCCAGTTAATTTCCAGCGGCCGCCTTAGGTATTCCCAGAGTGGGCGAAGGAAGAATCCGAAGCTATGGCCCCATGCTGCCTGAACATCCATAAACGCCAGCGCGTTACCAGTGATCCGGTGTAGAAAAATCATGTACGGCACGATTCCGAGTGGGATCAAAAGCAAAGCCAGCGCCTTCACATTTATCGTGCGGTATCGTTGCCAGAAGACGACAACCAGAACGGGAAACAGGCACACGCCAGTGATCCGAGTCGATGCCGCCAGGCCGCCGCATAACCCCGCGAACCACCATGAATCCCTGGTGGCCGCAAGAAAGCAACTCACGCTCAGAAAGAGAAACAACGACTCGGTGAACGGGAAAGAAAAGAAGTAGCTCGTGGGAAAAGCTGCCAGGTAAAAGATGGCGCGATCTGCATCGTTCGGTTCAAGACCCAACTGCAACGTCAACTTGTGAAGTTGGACCAAACCAAGAAGGAAGAACACGCTCGAGAGAATTGATCCAGTCAGGGCGTATTCACCTGTAAGTTTGCCAACCGCTCGTAGTAGGAGCGGAAAAAGCGGGAAGAACGCCCAATTGTGTTGTGACGAGCCATCGAAGGGCCGTACCTCGTACCCGTTGCGTGCAATATCTGCGTACCATAGCGCATCCGCGTTGAGAACCTTGGTTCCCATCCTTTGTATGATTCCCGGTTGGTTAAGCGAAATCATAGGCTCCTGGATTCGATCTCCGAATTGCTGCACCGGTTCTCCCAAACGCAAACCGGTAGCAAACAGCACCGAAAGAAAGATCAGCACTCGCGTTATCAAGAACGCTGGAAGGACAGCTCGAACGCTGTTTTGTCGGGAGCGAGTCTTATTCATTCGACTTGGTATAACGTCCGGCTTGAACGACGGTAGCGGGAAGGCGGCTGGAGAACTCTCGCAGGTTTCGTTTCAATCTTTCTGCTTCAGCCGGTTCCACGGCGTAGAAGGAGACCACCGGAGCTCCGCACACTACACAACCGTGAATATTCCATTCTCCCATTTCGACCCACCGAGTTGGCACGCCGCCCTCGTTGTTGAACCAGCCGGAATAGATCATCGCGATCTGCACTCGATGTGACCGAGCCAGCTCATCGATACGTGAGCTATCGTACTGGCCCAATAGTTTTGCTCGCGTTACCTCGGCACTCCCGAGACCTAACAAGTCCAGACAACGTATGTCAGCCATGAAATTAATGGCGCCGATGTCATTAGCTGCAACCGAAGCTTCCTGGTAGTACTCGCGCAGAAAAGTTGCCATCTGGTAATGCTGCTCGTAAATGTTCTGCATCGCCGGAATGGTTTCTCTTATTGCCCTGTTCGCTCTAACCAGAAGAAAGACAGTGGAGATCGACGCCAACGAAACCGCGAGGGCCATCCGTAGCAACGACGTTTCTTCTCTTTTTCGTCGCGAGATCGATTCCGATAATGCTACGCCATCAATAAGGATTGCCAGCGCGACAAGGTACGCCTCATACCGAAAAAACCAACCGACTCTTGCGAAGAAAACATGCAGCACTGCAGTCAGAATAAAGATCAATAATAGAACGCGGCTGCGTTGCTCCAATCTTCCCGCAACAAGTAACCAAATAGCGAGCAGCCACAGAAACAGAAGATGGGGCGCAGCGAAAGCCACACGGCCTGCGTTTTGAACAAATGGAAAGACTCCTGCTCGTGGGATGGTACCCTTCAGCAATACCGGGTTCGGAAGAAAAAAAGATCCGTGCATCCACGAATAAAGGCCATACAAAGCGAGCGGGCCCACGGCTACTAAAACTATCATCGCCCCCGTCGCGTAGCGCCGTTTCCAAGCGAGCAAAGCTGCGACAACTGCGATGAGGAACAATCCCTCGTAACGCATCAACGGTGTCAGCGCCGCAAGAAAAAGGACGATTCGCGAGTTGGTTCTGCCGGGACGATCATCAGCGATGAGACGAGCTGAGAAATATGTGAGACAAAGCGTAAAGATGATGTGCGCCGTGTGCTCCATTCCAGTGAAGACTAACGGCGTCAGCGGAGTAAGTAGCGCGAACCCGAACAGCAATGTTAGCCGGATCAGTTCTCCCACCTCAGTCTGCCTGAGAAAATAGTCAGCAAGCACGACGGCGGCGACTGCACAAATGATGTTTAGGATAAAAGGAACGTAAGCCGACGAAGTGAACACATAAATCGCGGCCAGAATCAGTGTCCAGAGCAACGAGGAGGTCGAAGAGCTGAACTCGTACCGCGTGACGCCCCATACGCCGTACCTGGCTAAGTTACGAGCCATCGCCATGTGGATGTAAGCGTCATCCAGCGCGTAAACGAAATGACCTTCATTTTGGTTGAGGGAAAGAGCGAACTGGACTGCGATTACTACCAGTAGGACTGCGGTAACAATCAGTAGCGGCCAGTGAGGCTTCTTAATCTGCATCACCGGATCTCAGCCGTGGGGCTTGCTTGATGAAACTTTGCGAATACGCTTCAATAACGAAGCATCTTGTTTGCTCACCTGAAAACACACTGCAATGAATGCCAGTCATAGGCGGACTTTCCTGTTTACAGTTCGGGATTTCGCCAGGGCTCATGCCGCTGAGCTGACCTGCGCCGCAGTGTTGTTTCTAATGGCAATCAATTTCTTCGCAGTCATTTTGCGGAAAGGTTTGACCAACGACGAGAAGTATCACATTCCCGCGGGATACTACCATTTGGTCTTCGGAGATTTCCAACTGAACCCCGAGCATCCTCCTGTTGTAAAAATGATCTCCGCCATCCCCTTGTTGTTTGTGAAGCCTGAGGCTCCAACGCCCTCAGTGAGTCCTTCCGAGAACCCGATACTTCAAGGTCACGACGCATTCCAGGCCTTCTGGGAAGCCAATCCAACGAAGATCGAAACTGTCGCTTTTTGGGCGCGAGTGCCGATGATTGTTCTAACGCTGATCTTCGGCATTCTTGTTTTTGCGTACACCAGATACGTAGGTGGCAAGTTGGCGGGCACGCTCGCAGTAATCATGTTTTCCGTTGAGCCGACGATTCTTGCTCATGGACGTGTGGTCCAAACCGACGTACCGGCTGCAATGGCTTATTTTCTTTTCTTCTTCATGCTGCAACGCCTAATCGACCAACCAAGTGCGAATAGAGCTATTCAGTTTGGTCTGGCATCAGGCTTCGCCCTGGTTATCAAGTTTTCACTCGTGGTGATTCTGCCAGTGTTTCTTTGCGCTCTGATCTTGATCGCGTGGCGCAGTTACCGGAGTACTGGTCGAGTATCAGATGTTGGATTGTCGGTAGCGGCTGTGGTCATGGCCACTTTGCTGGTAATTAACATCGCGTATTACTTTGAACGCGGACCACTTCTGCCGATGAACAGGGAATACGTAATGAAAGAGTGGCCAACGCACGTTACTGCATTGAGCCGCTCTTTTCGGGCGCTCCGAACGATTGTTCCGCCCACTTATATGTTTGGAGTCTTTACGATCAGCGTCCATAACGAATGGGGGCACTACGCATCGATACTCGGGAACTACAGTCGCACGGGTTGGTGGTACTACTTTCCTGTTGCCTTTGCTCTAAAGACCACGATTCCGTTCTTGTTGATCTCTGCTGCCTCGCTCGTATGGGCAATCTGGCGGGTTGTACGCCACCGCGATCGCCGTTTCTTGTTGCCGCTGCTGGCTATCGTTATCTACACGCTGTTGTCGATGAAGAGCCAAATCAATATTGGCGTGCGACACTTTCTTCCGGTGTTTCCCTTTCTGATGCTCATGGGAGGCGTGCTGCTGGCGAGATTACTCGAGACTCGGCATCGTCGAGTCGTGATGGTGGTGCTGGTGCTCCTCTTTTCATGGATGGTGGTCGAGCGTGTGCGAGCGTTCCCGAATTACATTCCGTACATGAACCAGTTAGCGTCGGCACATCCTCACTGGTACTACCTCTCTGATTCCAACGTCGAGTGGGGAGATGATACGGAGGCGATGGCGAGGTACCTCGTTGAACGTGGTGAGACGCGCGTTCGGGCAGCGGTTCTCGGAGGATGGCTTTCAAAGCCACTCTACGGCGTGGAATATGTGAATCCAATGGTTATTGATCAGCCAGTTCTGCCTACACGTTATATCGCGATCGGCGCCAGCTATCTTAACGGCTCAACTGTGCCGCTAATACGAGATCAAACCGGCAAGCCCATCACAGAAGAACAACGACGGAACTTCTTTGCTGCCTATCGCGATCGGCAGCCGGAAGCCATCTTCGGCAATTCCATCTACCTCTTTCGAGAATCGGATTGATCTGTGGTTGAGGTAATCGATACTGAGTTTACGAAAGTCGGAATGGCTCGTGGCCGAGCATTGAAATCTTCTCTTGACTCACTCTCGGTAGTTCTAATCTTCATCGTTACGTTCTTGGTCTTCTGGTCCTCACCGATTCGGCAACTTACGGATTCCAACTATTCGATGCTGCTGAGCGAGAGTCTTCTGCATCATCATAGCTTTGCGCTCGATGGATATGCGATTCCGCGGCTGAAACCCACCTGGCACGACAACACCTTTAAGAATGGAGAGATGTACCAGCTCGAGATAGTTGGCCCGCATCTTTATTACTACCTTCCGCCCGGCAGTTCTTTGTTGTCACTGCCTTACGTAGCCTGGATGAACGCGTTTGGTGTGTCGGCGACAAATGCTGATGGCAGCTACAACGCCGAAGGCGAGGAACGGATTGAGATCGGTCTGGCATCAGTCCTGATGGCTTTGCTGACCTGCATCGTGTTTCTTACTTCGCGGCTGTATCTGTCGCTTGGATCGTCGTTGATCATTGCTATAGGTGCGGCCTTTGGAACTCAGATTTGGAGCACTGCATCCCGTGCTTTGTGGAGCGATACGTGGGCCATCTTTCTGCTTGCTGTCTGCCTTTACCTCTTATTGGCAGATGCAGACGGCAAACGAAAGTTCAATCCGTTTGTCCTGGCTACTTTGCTGGCCTGGACTTACTTTGTGCGGCCGACGAACGCTATCTCAATCCTTGGTATAGCTGTTTACGTTTTTCTTCGGCATCGAGATCACTTTCTGAAGTTTGCGTTGACCGGAATAGCCTGGTTAGCTGCATTCGTCGGTTACTCCTGGTTTCATTTCCATCAAGTCTTACCCAAATACTTCAGTCCTGGCCGCTTGAGCTTCGGATCATTCGCCACAGCTTTTGCGGGAAATCTCTTCAGTCCATCGCGCGGACTCTTCATCTTCGTGCCGGTGCTGTTGTTCATAACGTACCTGGCAATCACAAACCGAACTCTATTCAGAAACAAGCTTGCGATTATTGCGCTTCCGGTAACTCTGCTACACCTGATCGCAGTCGCCGGGTTTGTGCCCTGGAATGGAGGATTCTGTTATGGACCGCGCTATACAACCGGATTGATACCATGGTTTGCGCTGCTGGCCATTCTCGCTATTCGTGAGTATCTCAATGCAGACAGAGTCACAGATCGCGAACGGAAACTGACATTTGCTGCGGGTGCGGTGTTGCTGACACTGAGTGTTGTTATCAATTCGCGTGGCGCGACATCCTATGAAGCATGGATGTGGAACGTGTGGCCGGACAACGTCGATAAGGTGCCGCAGAAGATTTGGGACTGGACGCGTCCGCAGTTTCTTGCTGGACTGGTTGCCCCTCCCGCTCCGAATCCGCTGCCGCTACTTCGCGATCGCGTTCAGTTCGGGGTCGAAGCTGGAGACCGGTTTGCCTGGTATGGCTGGAGCCAGGGCGAGCAGAGCTTTCGTTGGAGTGACGGAAAGGAAGCAGCAATCGTCTTTACTGCTGACCAGACTCGAGACGCAACCCTTCTGATTCGTATGGGTGCCTTTATCAACAAAGACAGAATCCGAGGGCAGCATGTGTCTCTTTCGTTCAACGACTCATTGCTGTTGAATACAGTTCTCGATGAAGAGCCCGCGCGGGAATTTGTCTTTCCGATCGATCGCAGTCAGTTGCGCCAGCAGAATTCGCTGGTTTTCCGCTTACCAGACGCAGCTTCACCCAAGTCGCTGGGGATTAGTTCAGATCGAAGAAGATTGGCAATCCGTGTCGAATGGCTTGAGCTTTTGCCGCGCTAATGTCGTCGCAAATGACTGATCGCCGAATAACGTCAACCCAACTGAAGCTCGTCGACTTTGTCGCGGCTGTCGTCATCTTTCTCGCCACGCTCATCATCTTCCTGTTGTCACCCGTTCATCAGATCACCGATTCGAACTATTCGATATATCTTAGCGATTGCTTGCTGCATAATCGTACATTCGCGCTCGACGCCTGCGGTGTTCCTATCCTCGAGCCTAAGCCCCTCAACGACTACATCACAAACGGTGGAATCTACCAACTCGAGATTCAGCGTGGTCGCGTCTACTACTTTTTCCCAGTGGGAAGTTCAGTTCTTTCTGTCCCTTACGTGGCTGTCGCAAGGGCATTCGGTGTCTCGCCAAGAAATGCCGATGGCAGCTTCAACGTACAAGGTGAGATGGCTATTCAACTGGGTCTCGCAGCACTCCTGATGGCGTTGTTGGCATCCTTGTTCTTCTTCATTAGTCGACTTGAGCTTAATACGACGTGGAGTTTGATAATGGCTCTGGGCGCGAGTCTTGGGACGCAGGTCTGGAGTACTGCCTCGCGAGGATTGTGGTCGCATACCTGGAGTGTTCTGCTGACGGGCGCCATCGTGTATTTGTTAGTCTCCGCTGAGACAAAGGCACGTAAACCAAACCCAATCCTGCTTGCCACTCTTCTGTCATGGACCTATTTCGTGAGACCGACGAACAGCATTTTAGTTCTTGCTGTTTCGATTTTTGTGTTTCTCCGATATCGGAGTCTGTTGCTTCCCTACGTTGTAACCGGCGCAGCATGGCTCGTTTTCTTTTTCATTTACGCATGGCACAACTTTGGTGAACTCTTTCCACGCTATTACCGCGCGAGCCGGCTGTTGTTTGATGTGTTTCCCACAGCGCTGAGAGGGAATCTGATCAGTCCTTCACGCGGTCTGTTAGTGTTTGTGCCCACCCTATTGTTTGTTGCCTTTCTCTTAAGCCGTTACTGGAGCTACCGACCGCTTAAGGAGTTGACTTGGTTAGCGCTTTCGGTCGTTGCGGCGACGTTGATAGTTATTTCAGGATTCGCGCACTGGTGGGGCGGGGCTAGTTTTGGTCCACGGTTCAGTACGGACGCGGTTCCCTGGATGCTGCTACTGGCGATAATAGGTGTAAGAGCGATGTTGAATTGGCGCGAGCAGCACCGGACTCGAACTGCCGCGTGGGCCTTTCAATTGGTTTGCGGTGCAGTCCTGTTGGCAGCAAGCGTGTTCATCAACGCTAGGGGTGCTCTGGCAGTCGATACGTGGCGTTGGAATCCGGGTGATGTCAGTCAGTTGGGTAACAAGTTGTGGGATTGGCGTCAGCCTCAATTCCTTGCCGGGTTGATTCCGCCGCCGCTCGATCACGACTATGCGCCAATACCGATTTCAAAGCGGATCGACTTTCGAAAGCCTGACGAATCAGACAAATATCTGTGGTATGGATGGAGCAATGCCGAAGAGACTTTCAGGTGGACTGAAGGAAAAGAGGCGACGCTGGTTTTCGCTATCGACCGCAATGACGATCTGGTTCTCAAGATGAGGGTCGTTCCGTTTGTTCGCGAGGGACTTCTGAATCAACAGCGCGTTATTGTAGAGCTAAACGAAACGCCTATAGATTCGCTGGTGTTCAATCGGAACCTTGAAGCTGAAATTGCAATCACATTGCCTGGCAAGCTGTTGCGAGACAGGAACGTACTCAAATTCAAAATGCCTGACGCAAGGTCGCCGGAGTTGCTCAAGATCAGTACCGATCAGCGTCTGCTTGGATTCGCAGTCTATTGGATCGAGCTGCAGCCTTCAAATTAAGCCGCTTGAATCCAACCAATAAACGTTTTATGACCATCGACAGGAGCAGACTAACAGATCTCTGCCTCTCGATAGTGTTGATCGTGGGAACTTTCGTCATTTTCCTTCTTTCCCCGGTTCGGTCGTTAGGTGAAACTCAGTACACGATGATGCTCGGCTACAGCGTTCTGAGTCATCGAACATTTGCATTGGATAAAAGAGAGTTGCGCCTGCCGGATGAGCTCGAGATGATTGGCAATACAACGAAGGTGAAGGTGCTTCCTCTCGAAGTGGTGAACGGTCGGGTTTACAAATATGCTCCGCCCGGAAGCGCAGTACTTTCCTTACCCTTCATTGAAGTGGCGAGTTGGTTTGGTCTGACAGCGGTGGATGCGAACGGCCTTTACGATGTTCGCCGTGAGTTACGACTGTCTTCAATACTCGCGGCCTTGTTGATGGCAGTTTTCGCCGTCGTCTGTTTCTGGTTTTCGCGTCTGTTGCTTTCGGTCACCGCGAGTTTGGCTGTGACATTGACTGCTTGCCTGGGCACGCAGGTATGGTCCACCGCGTCGCGGGTTGTCGAGCCTGACAGTTGGACGGCGTTGCTACTGATGGTTGCGCTTTACTGGCTTGCGGCGCACGAATTGGGAAGAGCAAGACTTCGGCCCGTGTTGTTGGGCTCTGTTCTGTCGTGGTGCTACTTAGTTCATCCAACGACAGCGATATCGATCATTGCCATTACCATCTACATCTGGCTGTATCATCGTGCTTACTTTGTGCGTCTGATCCTGACGGGACTCGCATGGTGTTTCGTTCTGGTGATCTATTCATGGCATAACTTTCACCAGCTACTGCCAAATTATTTCAAAGCGAATCGTCTAGGATTTGAATCGTTCTGGGAAGCATTGCCCGGTAATCTGATTAGTCCCTCGCGAGGACTGCTTATATATGTCCCGGTTTTAACGGTACTCGCTGCGATGCTCGTTTATTACCGGCAGCAATTACCAGTGAAGCGCCTAGTAGCAACTGGAGCGGTAGTCATCGTCGTCCACCTGCTGTTCATTTCCGGTTTTAGTCACTGGTGGGCAGGACATAGCTACGGGCCTCGTTACTGGACCAGCGCGATACCATGGTTTGTGTTGTTCGGCGTTTGTGCGATCCATGCAATGCAGAAGAGATTCAAAGGTATGCCTCGTAAGACTCTGGCTTCATTGAGTCATGTGGCGATACTTGTACTGCTGGCGTTTGGGGGTGTTCTGATTCACGCTCGAGGAGCGCTTTCGCAAGAGACGCGACTTTGGAATGGGAAACCATACGACATTGATTTCCGTGAAGGTCGTCTTTGGGATTGGCGTTATCCGCAGTTTCTTGCCGGGTTACTCTCCCCACCCTTGCCGGCAGCTACTTACCCGGCGTTGCCGCTGAACGCTCGTCTTGAATTAACCAATACTGGCGCCGACGGTTTTCTCTGGTACGGTTGGAGCAACCCCGAGCCACCGTTTCGATGGACCGACGGCAAACAAGCGGCTTTCGTATTTGCGGTTGAAAGGTTTCAGAAACTGACAGTCACGATTCGAGCAACTCCCTTCATCGCAAGCGGCTTGAAACAGACACAGCGCTTCTCTTTTAAGCTGAACGGAAACGAGTTGCAGTCAGTTACTCTGGATGCGACCAGTTCGCGGGATCTCGTTCTAACGTTTCCTCAACAAGCTTTGAAGAGCCGGAACGTTCTTTTAATTGAATGTCCGGACGCAGAGTCTCCAGCGCATCTGGGATTGAGCGAAGATCAAAGATTGCTTGGTCTCGCTGTTGAGTGGATTCAGGTCATCACGGATTAGTGCAGTTCGATGCTTCACGTAGAAAAAATGGAATTATCTGGCTGGGGCCGCTATCCACGAGCGGAGTCGTTGGTCCAAATCCCCGAGTCTGTGTCAGAGATCAATCTGCGTTCCGACGAGCAGCTAATCGCCAGAGGTATGGGGCGCAGTTATGGCAATGCAGCGATGATCGAAAATGGCATCGTAGTGTTGACCGAACGTCTAAAGCATTCTGTTTCGTTAGACGAGTCGACAGGAGCGTTGACGGCTGAAGCGGGACTCACCATAGCTGATCTGCTTAATATCTGTGTACCTAAACGGTGGTTTCCTCCCGTCGTTCCTGGTACCAAATGGGTGACGCTTGGCGGTTGCGTCGCGGCGGATATCCACGGAAAAAATCATCATCGCGACGGTACATTTGGATCCTACGTGACGGAACTGGAACTATTCCTGGCTGACGGCACATCCGTACAATGTTCTCCGTCGAAGAATGCTGATTTATTTTGGGCCACCGTCGGCGGCATGGGGCTCACCGGAATCATTACAAAGATAAAGATTCAACTTATCCCTATCGAAAGCTACTACGTGATCGCGCAACAGCAGGAGGCGAAAGATCTCGACGCTTCGCTCGAGATGCTTGAGGGACAGTGGGACGATGCATACAGCGTTGCGTGGTTGGATTGCGTTTCGAGAGGCAGGAATCTCGGCCGAAGTATTCTGATAAAGGGACACCACGCTCGGACGGACGAGCTACCAGTAAAGTTCCGTAACAGGCCGTCCAGTATCTCCAGCACCGCGTTGAGCATTGGTTTCGATTTTCCATCGTGGATACTGAATTCAGTGAGCCTGGCAACGTTCAACGAAGCGTATTATCGAAGACAGCGCTTGCGATCGAGACCCTACGTTTGCACCGCGGATAAGTTTTTCTTTCCGCTTGACCGCATCGCGAATTGGAATCGTATTTACGGCAAACGAGGCTTCGTTCAATATCAGTGCGTTCTGCCGCCGCAGACAGCTCGCGACGGATTGCATTCGCTGCTCCGGGAATCTCAGCGCAGCAAACGTCCGAGCTTTCTGGCAGTGCTAAAAAGATTTGGACCACAAGGCGAAGGATTGCTTTCATTTCCCATGGCCGGATACACGTTAACGATGGATTTTCCGGTTAGTGATGCCGGTCTGTTTCCATTTCTCGATCGGCTTGATCAGATTGTTGTGAAACACGCGGGGCGGGTTTATCTTGCGAAAGATGCGCGGATGAAAGCAGAAGCATTCCGTGCGATGTACTCTCGATTTGACGAATGGTCGAGAATCAAAATGCGAATTGATCCACGTAATCGTTTTGATTCGGATCTCGCGCGAAGACTGAAGATGACGGCTCCGTGTGAGGAAAACGCAGCTCGAACCGCGATCTACTGATTCTCCACTGAGAAACGACCCTGATGAATAGTGTCAGAGATTTGTGGCGGTTGATGCGACCGCGACAATGGGTGAAGAACGGCTTTGTCTTTATAGGTCTGCTCTTCGCGAACGCGTGGCATCAGCCGCAGCTCCGTCTTCGCGTCGTCCTCACAGCCATTGCATTCTGTCTGATATCGAGTGGCGTCTACATCTTCAACGACTTGATGGATAGCGAGCAGGATCGCAATCACGACCGGAAGAAAACGCGTCCGATTGCCGCAGGAAAGGTGTCTTCTGGAACTGCGGTCATCTTGTTAATCGTCTTGTGGATCGTTGGCTTCGGCGTCGGCGTTCTCGTCTCGCGAACTGTGCTGTTGCTGCTGGTGTTGTATATCGTCGTCAACGTAGCTTACTCAGTTCGTTTGAAAGAGGTGGTGCTACTCGATGTTTTCTTGGTCGCAGCAGGATTTATGCTGAGGATATTGGCCGGCACAATCGGCGTGGGAATTCCTCCATCACAATGGCTGTTGATTTGCGGTCTGATGATCGCGCTCTTCCTCGGATTTACGAAAAGACGCGCCGAACTCTACGCCTCAACAGGTAATGGTCCGAGCCAGCGAAAGGTTTTGGACCACTACACTCCCGTTCTGCTGGACAAGATGATTGTCATAACTGCTGCGTGCGTAATCCTCACATACAGCCTCTACACGATGAGCCCCGTTACGATTCAGTTCCATCATACCGACGCATTGATCTATACAGTTCCGTTTGTGATGTACGGAATTTTTCGCTACATCTACACGCTGCATACGCGCGCAACGGGCTCAGATCCCGCTCTGGAGATCTTTCGCGACCCTCACATTCTCTTGTCAATCGTTGGTTGGCTGGCCGTAACTTTGTGGCTGCTATCGCGTCACGCGAACAACTAAAGAATCTAACGTCGCAGGGCGATATCGAATAAAGCTACCGAGATCTCGCGGTCGTCGCTCGCTGTTGGATGGTTGGGGTTTGGTAGCCACGTTCTATCTGCTGTGATCGACAGTTCGTATGACCCTGAGCCCTCTCGTTCGGGCGCGTTTGTCAGCGCGAGCTCAATCCATTTAGGCTCGTTGTCAGTTAACGCAAGCGACTTCCGTACGGAGCCGTTGATGGAAAGCGTGACTTGCAATGGTCGGGAGGCTACGTCGGGAAGATGCGTGACGAGTTTGAAAGAGAGCGTTGAAGTCGGGTCGGCAGTAAAAGTGATTCTTGCGCGACGGCCCATCCAACGCCCGATGGGAGGAAAGTTTTCGGCCGGGTACCAGCCACCGTCAAACGTTGCTGATAACGACTTGGTTAGGTCCGTTCCAGGTGCTGTCGCCACGAGCGAAGTGCGGTCACGATACTCATTGTAGAAACTTCCCAGTGTCGCATTCGATGCTTTTAAGAACAGATATTCACTGCGCGGAAGCTTGATATCGAAATCTGAAATCTGCTGAAACAGGTAACCCATCGCCACGTTGAACGCGCGACGTTCGTTGTGCGAGAGTCCTCGCAGATAATTCAAGAGATCACTGTCGCAGAGTGGAACACCGTAATCATCTGCCTGCTTCACAAGCTCTTCAGCGCTTTGGCAGATTGAAAATCGAGAGCGGCTATCGACATTCGAAAAGAAACGCGAAAAGCGAGCTGCGACATCCTGTTCAGGTTCCATGCCAACGTGACCATCGATCGCCACGAAATGCCTGAGCTCCTCGTCAGTCATCTGATCGTAGTCTTTGCGACGTTCGGTGTTCATAATTTCGATACCGTGCAAAGTAGTTCCACCTGGTTTAAGCACTCGCCTGATCTCGGAGATCACCGAATCTTTTTGATCAAACTCGATGTGACCCATGACATCCAGGCTCACGACGTAATCGAAACTGCGATCGGCAAATGGCAATGCTGTGAGACTGCCCGCGCAAGCGAGATCGTATCCGTTGCGACTGGTCGCCTTTGCACATGCTTGGGATAGATCAACTCCAACAAGCTTTGCGCCTTTGCGCTTAAGCAGGGCGAGTAAGCCGGCGCCACTGCCAAGATCGAGCAGAGTAGAGTTCGGAGCGACGTTGTCATAGATCCACATCGTGCGAGCCCAGCGAATGTGAAACCGTTCGAGCGCGTGAAAGTAGTCGGGATGCAGTAGCTCGCCCGAGGCATAAAGATCACCGTAGAACTCCGCCAGATTCTTGATTCCGGCGCGTTCGTAAAAATTCTTCTTATCTCTCACTGGATTGTTACTGGGAGCGCGGGCGTCTCGCCCGCATTCTTGCGTTGAAACACTCGAAGGCGTGCGGGCGAGACGCCCGCGCTCCCAGTGTTACTTTGAAGCAACCGTCTGAACTTCTGAACGCTCATCGGCTTGAGCCGAGCGACCGAGACGGCGAACTGAAGCTGCGGCGTTGAGATTAGCAATGCCCTCGATGGGTACAGAGCTGGCGACGCGGAAAAAGTGGACGCCGTCCATCCAGTCATAGCTAACTCCGTCGCCGCTGTGAACAGCAAATGAAACTGAATAGAGGTCACTGCCCAACCAGCAATCGAAGGCAAACGACACCTCGATGATCTCGCCTCGTTCCACCTGCTCGAACTCTAATCCCTTCTGTTCTGTATTCGCGCCGTAAGCGTGAATGCCGAGTCGATTTCTTACCAGAAACCCAAACACAGGATCTTCTATCGAGCGATTGAATCTTACGCGCAGTCTCGCCACCAACCGCTCGCCTGTCTCAACGAGATCGGCAATCTGTCGCGAGTCGTTCAGCAACTCGGCCCTCAAAATCTCTGCACTGCGATCACCGTGTCGATAAGTGTACCGAAGTGTCGAGCTGGGTTGTTGCAGGTCGTCAGCTGCCGAAGATGACGTTATCAATCCATTGTCAGCGGCTTGCGATGACTCGACCGCTTCGTAAGCTTCTTCGCGTTCCATTATCAAACCCTGATACCGATTGAGGACCTCCGAAGGTTTGCCGTCCGCTTCAACTTTTCCGTTGTTAAGCAGGATCGTGCGCGAGCAGAGGGCCTTAACGGCCGTGGGGTCATGAGAAACAAACAGGATCGTCGTGCCGCTTTCCTGCATTTGCTTGATGCGACGCAGACAGCGATGCTGGAAGAGCGCATCGCCAACTGAAAGAGCTTCGTCGATGATCAGGATTTGCGGCTCGGTGCTAATCGCAGTCGCAAAGGCGAGTCGGACGTACATACCACTGGAGTAGGACTTAACGGGTTGATGAATGAAATCACCAATCTCCGCGAACCGCTCGATCTTCGGCAGTAACTCTTCGGTTTCACGGCGTGAAAAACCCATCAGAGCCGCGTTCATAAAGACGTTCTCTACGCCCGTGAATTCCTGGTTGAAACCCGCGCCAAGTTCGAGCAGCGCGGCGATTCTGCCGTCATACCAAACGTTACCGTGAGTCGGTTCAAGAGTGCCTGTGATGATCTGCAGCAGAGTGGACTTGCCGCTACCGTTAGGACCGATGATCCCGGTTGTAGTCCCGGCGTCAATTTCGAATGATATGTTGCTGAGGGCCCAAAACTCGCGATGCCACTTCCAGTAACCGCGCGTCAACGACTCCTTCAGTCGATCTCCCGGGTGGTCATAAATGCGATATTGCTTGGAGACGTTCTCGACGCGGAGAGCTATTGGCATGGGCGGTATTGTACCTTAACTACGTGGTCTTTGGATTTAGGTCTTCGGTCTTTGGTCTTCGGTCTTTGGTCTCTGGTCTTTGGGTTCCATTCGAGACGAAAGACACAAGTATCCAAGACCGAAGACCAAAGACCTAAGACCAAAGACCTAAGACCTAAGCCTGACAACTGCGATCTGACCAATTACAATCCCCTCGTGCTATCAGCTCAGACAGCCAGACGAGCAGTTTGGCAGCCACTCTTTGAATTACCCTCTCGCAGCGAGTTGATCTTCTCGCTCGCCCGCAGAGAACTGGTGGCGCGCTATAAAGGTTCAGCGCTTGGCATCATGTGGGCCATCGTCACGCCGGTTGTCACGATAGCGATCTTTACGTTCATCTTTGCCGGAATATTTGGCGCTCGCTTTGGCGCGAGCAGCTCACACTGGGACTATGCTCTTTATCTCTTCTGCGGATTGCTTCCGTGGACGATGTTTCAAGAGACAATACAGCAGTCAGCGAGCACGATCGTGACGCACGCGAATCTGGTTAAGCGAGTGGTGTTCCCGCTCGAGACGCTCCCCGTCGCGCAAACATTCTCGGCCCTTGCTCATCAGCTTTTTGGAACGGTTGCTCTGTTGATTGCAGCTGTGATTATTCGTCACGAACTGCATGCGACTCTTTTATGGTTGCCGGTGTTGTTGATTCCTCAACTGCTAATTACGCTCGGCGCGGCATGGTTGATAGCGTCGCTGGGAGTTTTTCTACGCGATATCGCTCAGGGCATCACCTTGCTGCTGATGGCATGGATGTACCTCACTCCAATTATTTATCCTGAGACAATCGTTCCCGAGAGGTTTCGGGTTTTTGTGAACCTCAATCCATTCACGCAGCTGGTGAGAAGCTACCGAAGAATTCTGCTTGATGGTGCATCGCTGGATTGGCTTGGGTTGTTGTACTTCATAGCATTCGCTCTGCTGGTGTTTGTATTTGGCTACTGGTGGTTCGCCCGGACTCGCAAAAATTTTGCCGACGTAATTTAGATCGACAGTCGTCAGTGGTTAGTAGCTCGTGAAGTTGATTTGGTGTTATTTCGTTCGCGGTTCGTGTTACTTCCTGCCTACTGCCAACTGCCTCCTGCCTCCTGCCTACTGTCTCCCGCCTCCTGTCTCCCGCCTCCTGCCTCCTGTCTCCTGCCGCCTGCCAACGCTCTCTCTTCTCATCGCCACCATCACACCGGCCAGCCACCAGAACAACAGTGCAACCTCGGCGTCCCCGTAGTTATAGTTCACCAACGAGCTCACCAAAAATCCTGTAAAAGCTCCGAGAATTCCCAGCAGAACGCCGTTAACATTTGTGTCGCTTGAATCTCTTGTTCCCCGCTCAGCACGGGCAGCGGCGACCAACGACGCCACCATGAGCCAAAGCCAAACTGCAAGCGCAGGTATGCCTCGATCGAAAGCAATTTGGAGCGGTGTTGAATGGAGATGGACCATGTCCTTTCCAGGAAAGCCCCACTCATTCCAATGACGGTGCACTGCATCCATCCCGTGTCCGAACAGTGGATGCTCCCAAATACGAGCAACTCCTATGCGTGCCACTTGTACCCGCAACGAGCTGCTCGCGTCCGCCAGAGCTAAGGCGTTCTGCGCTCTTGTTCGCCAAACAAACAAACCTCCGAGCACCAGCACCACCACGATCGCAACCAGCAAGATGAACTTTGCTTTTCCAATCAACGATCTCCAAACAAGAACGCACGCTGCAACTGCAAAAGCTAAGAGCACAGTTCTCATGGCCGTCAGCGCGATTCCCAAGCTCAAAAGAACGCAAGTTCCCGCGGCGAGTTTGAACCGCGTGTTCCTCCCGTGATTGCGAAGATTTGCCAGCGCCAGTCCGAGTGCGAGCTGCGCGATCATCTGCAAAACTTCGGAATAGGTTTCGTAGTGTCTGGTCCATCCCGATGCGCGAAATCGATGACTCGAGCGGCTGCCAAATACTCCACCGGGAGATGGGTGCCTCAGCATCTCCGAAGTCAGTATTACTCCGGGACGTTCTGCATGCTCTCCTTCGGTGATCAAGCTCACCACGATTTCTTTTCCAGCAGGCACACTCTTCAGCACGTCGTCGATTTCGTTGGCTGACTGAATTCGTTTCCCGTCGACACGCCAGATTGTGTCGCCGGATTTGATACCGACAGCCCGAAATGGACTGTCATCCGAAAGCGATTCAACTACCACACCTCTTCCTCGTGCGAGGTCGTACAGGCTGAAGACTGTGCCGGCAGCAGCGGAAAGGATTAGCACGCAGACAAGAACCACAACGATGCGCCTTTCAACCACAGCCTGCGCGACGTAAAAGACGAGCGGAATCCAACTTGATTTGAGTTTTGCAATGCTGATGTCTGGTTCTTGGGAGAGCACCGAGGAGATTACGGTGAATAGCAGGAAGAGAACGATTGGGAGGTCAAACTCTGTAAGATGTAAACCGGTACGGCGAGTTGTTAATGTCCGCAGAAGCCAACCTACAACGGCAATGGAGATTGCGATTTCCGCCCCTGCAACCGAATGCGGTGCAAACACAGCGTACAAAGCGAAACCAGCTACCGCTATGTTATGCCCCACTCGGCCCACCACGATTTTATCGGTTCGAATCAAATCGCGATTTGGGTTCCGAAATGACACATTTCGCGTTCATTTAGGTGAAAAACAAGCGCGTTGACACCTTACATTTTCGCATGTTAGCGTATCTTTCACCTTTTCCAGGATGGAAGGGGTCGGTGCAGCCGATATGTCACTTGCCCTTACCGCCTACAGTCTACCCGTCGCCGCGATTTACGCCACCGTCAGATTTCATGGTACATAATACTCCCGATGGCTTTCGAAAAAGCTAAGGTTCTCAAAGCTGCCGAGAAATTCCTGTCGCAAGGAAAGATCAACGCTGCTATCAAAGAATATCGCCAGATCGTCGAACATGATGAAGCTGATTTGACAGCGCTCAACATGCTCGGTGACCTATGTGTGCGAGCCTCAAAGACCGACGAAGCAATCTCCTGCTTTCATCGTATCGCCGAACACTATCGCGATCAGGAATTCACTTTAAAAGCCATCGCAATGTACAAGAAGATCGACCGGCTCAAGCCGCGCGATCCTGAGATTGCGAACAGGCTCGCGCTGCTCTATGCAGCTCAGGGGCTGGTAGTTGACGCTCGAGCTCAATATCTGATCGTCGCCGATGCGTACACGCGAGCGGGTCAGACGAAGAAGGCGCTGGAAATCTTTCATAAGATTGCCGACCTCGACCCTCAGAACACCGATATTCGTCTGAAGCTCGCCGAAGGTTACGTGAAAGAGAATTTGAAGTCCGAAGCTGCTGAAGCTTTCGTTCTAGCGGGGCGGCGGTTTTACGACACAGGTTCGTACCAGAAATCGCTCGATGCTTTTAATAAGGCGCTCGGGCTCACTAACAATAAGAACCCGGTGCTGAGAGGTATTCTGGCTGCGCACATCGCGCTGGGATCGGCAGAAGACGCCGTTGATCTGATCAGGCGTTCTGCCGAAGACGTGCCCGACGATCGCGAGCTGGCGTTGATGCTTGCCGATGCGTGCATCGAAGCTGAAGACGCGAAAGGGGCTGAGGAAGCTGCAGCCGTCCTGATCAACCAGGATCCATCTGACTACATGCGACTCGTCCCCGTCGCAAAGCTGTATCTCAAGCTCGGTCAAATCGAGGACACGACACGCATTCTTACCAGGATCGTCGAGCAAATGCTGTCGGGCCGGGAAGAAAAAGAACTTCTTGCGGTTGTTAACGAAGTTCTGGCTCGCAACCCAGATCAAGTTGCAGCACTCCGGTTGCTGGTGAGAGTTCACTGGTGGCAGCGAGACATGGAAGCATTGCGCGCTGCACTGGAGCGTTTGGCAGAAGCCGCAGAGGCCAGTGGTTTGGCGGATGACGAGCGCTACGCTTTGACGCAGCTTGTGCGGCTGGCTCCGGATGAACAGAAGTTTCTCGATCGGCTGAACGAACTCGGAGGCATGCCTGAAGAGGCTCATGAACCGATGTTCACTACCGATTCATTCGCTTCGGTTCCGGAGTTCGAGACGTTTGCCCTCACCGGAAATGACGAAGCAACTGAGGTGACTACCGAGCCAAGAGAACAATTCGAGTGGGAAGTTGTGCGCGCGGAAGATCAGCAGGATCCCAGCGCGTCGTTTGCTGAGCTGAGTGATAGTTATGAACAGTCAACAGTTACTGTCGAGTCGGAATTTGAGAGTCACAGAGTTTCAGATTCAGCAGAGATCATCACAGAAACTCAGCCTGAAGGATCACAGCCCGAACCCGATTCGAATGCGCGACGTGAAGCAATGATGCGGCAGGAGTTGGAGAGCGTAGATTTCTATCTCGCTCAGGGCTATACGGACATTGCCACTGACACGTTGGAAATGCTGGCAAGGCAGTTCGGAGATCACCCTGAGATCATTTCTCGGCGCGAGATTTTGCAACGGAAGGCTGCGGCATCCAGCGCGCCGGAAGTTTTCGAGTTTGGTGGCGTCGAACAATCGCCGGACGCGAGCGTCGCAGTTGAGGAACCGCCGCGGGTTACGTTTACGACTCCAGTGGTTCAAGCTGAAGCGCCGTCGCATCGCGCGGCCGGCCCAACTTCGCAGCCTGCCGCTTCCGGACGGGGTATCGATGCAGGGTTGGCGGAGATCTTCGAAGAGTTTCGCATTGCCGCTGAAGACGAGCAGCCCGGCACGAACGAGGATTTCGAAACCCATTACAATATGGGTACGGCGTACAAGGAGATGGATTTGTTGGATGATGCAATCCACGAATTCCAGACGGCCGCGAATCTCATCAGGGCAAACGACGGCACCTCGCGATTCCTACAGTGCTGCAATCTTCTGGGTCATTGTTTTGTCCAAAAGCAAATGCCACGAGCAGCGGCAATATGGTTTCAAAAAGCGCTGGAGGCCGGCGGTCAGTCGGAAGATGAACGAATGGCCCTGCGCTATGAGCTCGCGTCAGCCTACGAGTTAATGGGAGATATTGACCACGCTATCGACTTGTTTACGGAAATATATGGAATCGACGTAAACTACCGGCAGGTTGGTGACAAGGTGAAAGCTCTTGCCGCTGAAAAGCAGAAGGCAAAGGGCAAGAAGAAGTAAAGGAACGTCAGGTAGTTTAGATTTAGATGTCAGCGAAGCTCAGCGTTATCTTCTACATCATTCTGTGCTTTGAGATTGGCCTGATACTCACGCTCTTGCCCTGGGTGCCGCAGGGCACGTTTGGAGTATTGAGCGATTGGGGCAACAATTATTTTCTGCTTTACGCTGCTCGGAAGACCGGAATGTACAGCTTGCAGAATGTGGTTGCGTCCGGCTGGGTGCGCGGAGCGGTAAGTGGTGTCGGAATACTGAATATCGGAATTGCCTTCTGGGAAATCTTTCATTTCAAGCAAAGCGTTCGCGCTCTACAGGGAACCGCCGAACCTGCGAACAATTCGAGTCGAGATGGCGCCCAAACTTCAAAGTCCGCTGCTGTACCTGATAACGAGCGGCGCGATGACAGCGCAAACGACTCCCGCGAGTAAAGAATTCACACACATCCTCGAGCTAATCGAAGCTGCAGTTGCTGCCAGGATCGATCTGGTCCAGATTCGCGAGAAAAATCTGAGTGCGCGAGTTCTGTTTGAGCTTGCAACCCTCGGTGCGGAGATCGTTCGCGGTAGTGACACTCGGCTGCTGGTCAACGATCGCGCGGACATCGCCTCCTCATCCGGAGCGCACGGAGTCCACCTCACTACGAACTCTCTCGAACCTGCCGTCGTTCGACAAGCGTTTGGCGCTGACTTACTGATTGGCGTTTCGACTCACTCATTGAGCGAGGCCATTGCTGCTCGCGACGGTGGAGCAGACTTCGTAGTCTTCGGTCCCGTTTTCCAAACAGTTTCCAAGCAGAGTTATGGTGAACCAGTCGGACTGGAAACGCTACGCAACGCTGCCTCCACTTTGAAGGGCTTTCCGGTATTGGCACTTGGTGGCGTTGCAACAGATAACATTCGAGATTGCTTTCGCGCTGGTGCAGATGGAGTGGCCGCTATTCGACTTTTGTCGGACCCGGCTAAGCTAGGCGACATTAAAGCATTAGTTGATGGCCTATTTGATCACTAATGTCTGAACTGGAGAGAACTAATCTGCAGGTAGTCATGACGATCGCTGGACTTGACCCTTCCGGCGGCGCCGGCATCCTTGCTGACACGCGGACATTTGCCGCCTTCAACTGTTATCCAGTTGCAGTAGTCACCGCAATTACTTTTCAAAACAGTTCAGGCGTCTCAGGTTATGTAGCTGAACAGCCCGAGACGGTAGCGGGTCAGTTGTTGGCGCTCTTTGCTGAACTACCGATTGCGGCCGTCAAGACAGGAATGTTACCGACGCGCGAGATTGTTCGCGAGATTTCGAAAGTGCTCGGCGAGCGCAGTAAGGCTCCATTGGTGATTGATCCAGTTATGAGCTCAAGTTCGGGCTACGAATTGATGGACGCGTTGGCTGTAACCGAGCTTAAGGATCGCCTGTTGCCTCACGCGACACTGATAACGCCCAACATACCGGAGGCACAGAAACTGGTTGAGTTCTCAATCAGAGACGTTGATGACATGTTGCGCGCCGCCGAGAAGATCAGAGGAGAGGGTGCGCGCGCGGTCCTCATCAAGGGCGGGCACCTGGAGCAAAAAATTCCGATCGCGGATGTCCTTAATGATGAAGGGCGTGTCGCAGTCTTCACTGGTGAACGGATTGCTTCTGCAGGATTCCGTGGCACTGGCTGCACACTGGCATCTGCAATTGCTGCGTGCCTCACGCAAGGTAAGCCCCTGAAGCAATCTGTGGAACGCGCGAGAGAATTCCTGATCGAAAGAATGCGCAGCGCCCTGCTGTTAGGTACCAAAGAAGTGCTCTATTAACTCTGTGGGTCCCCTGTGTCTCTGTGCCTCTGTGGTTAACCGTCTGCGAAACCAAAGAGCGCACCGAGACACAGAGAATGCACGGAGAAGACTTAAGTGCCTGGCTCGATCGTCACCTTCTCCATCTTAACTTCCGACAGAGGCTTGTCGTTGCGATCGCGGTCCGATGACGCAATGGCGTTGACCACGTCCTGACCCTCAGTAACACGACCAAAGATCGTATAGCTTGGCGGCAAGGGATAATCGACGTGCATGATGAAAAATTGCGACCCATTTGTATTTGGACCCGCATTTGCCATCGCTACCGTGCCTGCCTTGTAGCCACGTTGATAAACGGCCGACTTCGGATCAATTTCATCGTTGAATCGTCCGCCCCATGCTGACTCGCCTCCGCGACCCGTTCCGGTCGGATCTCCTCCCTGAATCATGAAACCTTTGATTACCCGATGGAAGATGACGCCGTCGTAGTAACCGCGCTCAGTCAGCTTGATGAAGTTTTCAGTGGTCTTAGGTGCATCCGATTCCAACAGCTCGAAACGAATCGTTCCTTTGTTCGTCTGAATTACCGCATTACGATTTGCCATGCCCTCTCCATTCTTGCGACGCCTTAGCCGCGGATGAACGCGGATCAGAAAAGACGTGCGTCGCTGTTTTGTCTTGGCCGCGTTAATCCGCGGCTTTCTTACTCCTGTTTTCTATGCCAGTATGAACTTTTCAATCGCAACCGCCACTCCGCCTTCATCATTCGAAAGTGTCGTGTGCAACCCAGGGGTCGCTTTCAGCTCTTCATCTGCATTCGCCATTACAACACCGGTGCCGGCAAAACGCAGCATTTCGAGATCGTTGAAGTTGTCGCCGATTGCCATTACTTCTTCCCGTTCGATCGCCAGTTCTTGAGCTGCGGCTGCGACACCCACGCCCTTCGACACCTGAGGGTGGACCATGTCCAGCAAAGTAAAATCAAGACGCGGGTAGATCGTCCTGAATGTTTTCATTATGTCTCCAAGCTGGTCCTGCAGGATTCGCTCGAGCTCGGCCATCGGTGCGCAACGACCAGAGAATGCGACGTGGATGGGATCATGATCCAGGTAAGCCTCTAGTGAATCAACTTCGACGACGCCGCTGTTTCCGTTGCCGTGTACCCGGTTGGCCCAGGCGATGTACCGCATTAAAGCCGGGTTCGCTCCACTCGAATGGTCGTACACCAGCACGCCCGTTCCCTCATGATCGTCACTCACGAGCAAATCTGCATTATGCCGCCTGCCGACCTGAAGGATATCGCGAGCGACGGTGAGCGGAAGGGGCATCACGGAAACAGTCTCGAGGGTCTGCGCGTGTTTTGTGAGGGCTCCGTTGTGCGAGATGACCGGAACATCAAGTCCCAGTTCAAGGGCAATCGGCCGAGCGTCACGAAATCGCCTGCCAGTAACGACGGCGATCTTCACTCCTCGTTCGCGAGCTGACTCAAGTGCGCGCCTGTTTCGGTCGGTGATCTCGCCGCGAGAGTTCAAGAGTGTGCCGTCGAGATCCAACGCAAGAAGACGGATTGCCATAGGAAGCGCCAAAAGTAATGGAATCGAGAATAAAAGGCAAAAGGGGCCTTGAATCGTAGGAAAGAAATCAGGCCGCGGATTAACGCGGACAAGACGGATCTGAAGGTACTAGCGAGCTAAAGGTTTAAGTCGTTGGTACCTTGGCTTATTAGACCTCTGATCCGCGTTTCTCCGCGCTTATCCGCGGCTAAGTTTTCGCTACGCCGGCCTGTTTGCCTTGCAGCAATCCGTGGTGCAAGATCATTGCTCCATTTGGTAAAAACGCGTCGTATTTTTGCGCTGCTCGCCTAACGGCCATATCAACAAAACTCAATGAAAGGCGCGATTTGATGAACGTTACCCACCTGGAGTGCGCGCTATGTGGCCTTCGCCATGAGGCACAACGCTTGCTAAATCTTTGTCGTGAATGCGGTAAGCCGCTTTTAGTCCGATACAATCTGGATCGAGCTAAGAGCACGTTGACAAAAGACGACCTGCCCGAACGCCGGGCTGACCTCTGGAGATATCGAGAGGTCTTGCCAGTAGTTAATGACGAGAACATCGTTTCGCTCGGTGAAGGCTGGACACCGTTATTGCATGCCACGCGATTAGGTGATCGCTTGGGCATGAAGCAGCTCTACATTAAAGACGAGTCACTAAACCCGACGCAGAGTTTTAAGGCCCGCGGGATGGCGGCAGCCGTCTCGATGGCTAAAGAGCTCGGCGCGCGGAAGCTGGCCGTACCGTCCGCGGGAAATGCGGGAGGAGCGCTCGCGGCGTATGCAGCTAAAGCGGGACTGGAGTGCTTCATCTTCATGCCTCGAGACACTCCACGAGCGAACATCGTTGAATGTCAGCAGACGGGTGCTCATGTAACTCTGATGGACGGGCTGATAACGGATTGCGGCGCTGAAGTGGCGCGGCGAAAAGAATCGGAAGGCTGGTTTGACGTATCGACTTTGAAAGAACCTTATCGCGTCGAAGGAAAGAAGACTCTAGGATACGAATTGGCAGAGCAGTTGAATTGGACATTGCCTAACGTAATCATCTATCCAACGGGCGGGGGCACTGGCTTGATTGGAATGTGGAAAGCTTTCGATGAGATGGAGCAGATGGGTTGGATTGATTCGCGGCGGCCGCGCATGGTGACCGTCCAGGCGTCGGGTTGTGCGCCCATCGTCCGCGCATTTGAAAGTGGTGAGCGCTTTGCTGCCGAGTTTCCCAACGCGGCTACGGTAGCTTCGGGCTTGCGCGTGCCGAAGGCGATTGGAGACTTCTTGATTCTGGATGCCTTGCGACAGTCTGGCGGTACAGCAGTGGATGTCACTGATCAAGAATTAATAGACGCGACAAAGGAGATCGGAGCGGCTGAGGGTGTATTTTGCGCACCCGAGGGAGCTGCGTGTTTGCCGGCACTGAAGAAGCTGATGGCATCAGATCAGGTGAAGTCAGACGAACAGGTGGTCTTGTTCAACACAGGCGCCGGGGTTAAATACCTCGAAGTCTTTTCTTGATTCTCGAAACACAATAACCCAAGGAAATACAAATAAATGGTGTTCAGAAATACAGGCCTCAGTGTTTTGCTGGTTCTTTTGACTGCGATGGCGAGTCTTGCTCAACAACCGAAAGCGACAAGTTTGAGCGATGCAGAGTTCGAGCGCTTCTCGACTATGCGACGCAGTGGCATCGATGCGCTTTACAATCTCGACTACGAGAAAGCCCGTCAGGATTTCCAGGAGATCGCCAAACTTTTTCCAAACCATCCTGCCGGACCACAGCTGCTTGCAGCTCGACTGTGGACCAAAACTCTCTACGAATCGCGTCGACTTCAGACCGGGCTCTACAACAGCGAATCGTTCTATGGATCCGGCGATGATAAAGTTGATCCCAAAGTCGTTGACGAGTTCAGGCGTTTGACTCGTGAAGCGAAGCGGTTGTGCGATGTCCGGCTAAAGCAGAATCCAAAAGACATTGAAGCATTAAATTTCCTGGCAGCTACCGCTGGTTTGAAAGCTTCGTTTGAAGAGGCTGTTGAGAGACGACACTTTGCCGCGCTTCGTGATGGCTCGGAAGCAGTCGACAGGCATCGTGAGGTGCTCAAGCTCGATCCCACATATGTCGACGCGAAAATCACGATCGGTCTTTATGAGTATGTTGTGGGGTCGCTGCCGCTGCCCGTTAAGTTGATTGCGGGCATCACCGGCTTCCGAGGTTCAAAAAAGAAGGGCCTCGCAATGCTGGAAGAAGTTGCCAAAAATGGTAAATGGTCACAGGACGACTCCAAGACATTGCTGATTTTGCTCTACACCCGTGAAGAACGCTTCAACGAAGCATTGGATTTAGCGCGCGAGCTGAGCGCAAAGTACCCGCGAAACTATTTGCTGAGATTGGAAGTGGCGGATGCCCTGGTGGCGGTGGCAGGTCAACAACGCAAATTAAAGAACCCCGATCTTGCGAACAGAGCGGAAAAGGAAGCGTTCGCAACCTTTGATGAGTTGCTACGTGACCGTGCTGCGCGTGAAGCTGCCGGCCGATCAGTCGACTTGATTCACTTCAAATATGGTGAAGTGCTTCTGAGCGCCGGTCAGCCAGACCGTGCCGGCAAGGAGTTCCTCGCAGTAACAAAGGTCGACAAGGCGGATCAGGCTTTGGTAACAATGGCGCATCTCAACGCAGGTCGCTCGTTCGATCTTTCGGGAAAACGAGAAGATGCGTTGACCGAGTACAAGCAAGTTCTGGCGCGACCGAATGTGTATGACGCTCATGACGAAGCTAAGAAGGGGTTGCGCCAACCGTTTCGCAATACCGTCCAGGTAACACAGCTGCGCAGCGCAGAGAACTAGTTTCCGATCTGAAATCTGAAATCTGAGATCGGAAGTTTGAGATCTGGAATTTGAGACAAGCAGGTAGCGGTCATGCAGGGAAACGGAATCAGCGGACCAGGCCGAACACGACCACGTCGGTTACTGTTGTGTCTTGACGGCGTTCCCTGCGAACTCGTCAAAGCCGCAAAGCACCGAGGTCTCTTTGATGGATTCGGTGCACCTACGCGTTTACTCTCTCCTTTCCCAACAATGACGAACGTGGCCCTCTCAGCGATGTTTGGAGCGTCGCCTCCGCAGGGTTACGAAAGCTTGTACTTCGACAAATCCGCTCGCGAGTTCCGCGGTGGTATCAGTAAGTACGTTGGCCGTCGCACTCCAGACAAAATCCCATCATCGTACATGGACGAGTTGGACTATCAGGAGCCGCTGGCGTTTGAGTTTCTCGTTTATGTGGCTCCGGAAAAAGTCTGGCGAGCTGATATGCAACGGTTTCACGATCGATTTTGCGCAGCGCCGCAAGATCGAGACTACTTTGCCTTCCTGAAGGGGACGGATGGGCTCATGCACATCCGCGGACCTAAGCGACTTTCCGCCGCACTCGAATCCCTGGATAAGATCCTGATTGACATTCAAGCGTTCTGCGGTCGTGAAACGGAGATCGTGTTGTTTTCCGACCACGGTATGAACCTTTACGAAAACCGTCGCGTGCACCTCCAGACGCACCTACGGCGTCAAGGTTTTCAGATGCGCAATAGGTTTGAAGGAAGCGCTCGCAGAAGTTTGGCAGTGCCGGCGTTTGGTCTTTGCGGATACGCCGCCGTGTATTGCGGTGATCCCGAACTGATTCCCGAGGTGGCCGCAAGTGTGACCGAACTCGAAGGCGTCGACTTTTCAGTGTATGCCGACGAGGCGGCGGTAGTGATAAAAGGGAAGAGCGGTGCAGCGGTTGTCGAGATGAAGTTAGAGGGTGACAAGAAGTTCTATCGCTACGTGCCGGTGAACGGAGATCCACTGAAACTCACTCCAGTACTCCAGCACTTGAATGAAACGGGCAGGATTGATCAAGCCGGGTTTGGGTCAGATCAGACCTGGCTGGAAGCGACAGCGAACCACATCTACCCGGATGTGCTGGCGAATCTTTACAACTCGTTGCATACGAAACGTGTGCAACAAACTGCGGATGTCTTAATGAGCTTCCAGGACGGGTACTACTTTGGCTGGTCACCATTCGGTCGAATTGTTCGATTGGCGGCAACACATGGCAACGCCTTAAGTCCGAGCTCAACTGCATTCCTCATGAGCACTCACCGTCAGCTTCCCGATTACGTCCGCGCCGACGACGCCAATATGCTGTTAAGAGGGTAGTGGGATTGCGAATTGCGAATTGCGGGTTGCGGATTGCGACTTTGAGTGGTCCTTATGCGTTAGATTCGTCCTATACCGCAATCCGCAATCCGCAATTCGCAATTCGAAATTCTCACCTTGACGCCTTTCTAATCACCGCGTACAAAACTATGCATGGCAGAACCGTTCAGCGGCACGACGACGACAGCTCTCGCAGTCGAAACGCACTACCTTGTTCGCCGCTTCGGTGACTTCACCGCGGTTGACCACATCGACTTAAAAGTTGATCGCGGCAGCTTCTTTGGCTTCCTGGGTCCGAATGGCGCAGGCAAGTCGACGACCATCAAGATGCTCACCGGATTGCTCGCGCCCTCGAGCGGGACAATTCGCGTCCTCGGGCGCGACATGAACCTCGAGCCGCTCGAGGTGAAGCGGCGGATTGGTGTTGTACCCGAAGACCTCAATCTGTTCGAGAGATTGACTGGCGCCGAAATGCTGTCATTCACAGGTCGAATGTATGGGTTGCGTAAGGAAGAGATCGCCGAGCGTGTTCCAGAGTTGCTCGAACTAATGGATCTGAAGGGAGAGCCCAAGAAGCTGATCGTTGAATACTCACACGGAATGAAGAAGAAGCTGTCGTTAGCCTGCGCTCTGATTCACCGTCCTGAAATCCTCTTCCTCGACGAACCGTTCGAAGGTGTCGATGCAATTGCCTCGCGAACATTGAAGGATCTGCTGTCACGTCTGACTGCGCGAGGACTGACAGTTTTCCTCACATCACACGTTCTGGAGATCGTCGAAAGACTTTGCACCGACATCGCAATTATCGCCCACGGTAAACTACTGGCGTCGGGCTCTCTCAATGAACTGCGCAAAGGCATTCGCGTTGAGGGGGATGGTCGGGAAACTGGACCAGTTTCGCTGGAGGAGTATTTCATCCACGTCGTCGGCGGGACGCGCTCATCGAGTGAAGAGGAAGTGCTGCAGTGGCTCGGGTAGCGCCCTAACACATACCCCAACAGCAATTGAGAGGAAGGTCTTGGCGGGCACACAGACACTCAGCTAGAATGAAATCCAACGCGAGCCCACATACTCGCATCCCCGGCGTACGCGACGGCCCTCTCCAAAGCGATTGAACACCAATGGTTACCACTGAAGCTGACCGTATCCCACGGCGTCAGCGGATTTGATTCATTGACTGATCTGGGGCAGGCAATTGAACGGGCAGACAAAGCAATGTACGTGAGTCGACAACAGGGCCGCCCGTCAAAGACGTTGGAGCAGAGTCCTGCCGGCGTGATTACAGATACAACTTCTAAGTGAGTTTTCTTTCCCGCTTCTAAGGCAATTTACCAAATCCGCGCCAGCTGTTCTGATTGTGCCACGCGATTCTCACATCGGTGGCGCCGGCGTCTTTCCACCACGACTCAAAGTCCTCACGAGAAATGTAGTACGCCGTGGGCGCTACGAGATGATCGAACACTATCAAGTGATGCTCGCGCCAATCGAAATGTGAGATCGCTGCGAGATAGTCATAGTAAAAGAGTCGCCGACCGAGCGCAGACTGCCGGCGATGAAGCGGGCCGTAGATCAACTTGGTAGCAGCGTAAAGGAGTGCTGTAGGCGCTTTAGAAAGCTGAAGCAGGGCAGCAGGATTGATTCGCGACGTGAGCTTCTCTCGCACAGGGTTGACCCACTGAGTAATCCACTCATTGTTTTCAGCACCGTAGACCCAGGCTGAGATATGACCCTGCGGCTTCACCTTTGACGCGAGCGAGAGAAAGCCCGCATGCGGGTCAGGCAAGTGATGCAGTACTCCCACGGAAAACGCGTAATCAAACGTCCGGGCGAGCGGCAGGTTGTAGATATCCGCCTGGATAATGTGCGCATTCTCCTGATCCCGAGTCGAGGCAAACGCAGTTTCTACTGCACTGCTGAGATCAACTCCGATCACATCCTTAGCGCCCCAACGAGCGGCAAGCCGCGAGTGTCGACCCTTGCCACATCCACCCTCGAGCACAACTTTACCTTTGAAGAAATCCTCTTTTACCGGATCGATCCACGCGAGAAACTGTGCCGCGTATCGTTCGTTGTACTGGTTGAAATGCTGCCAGGACCAACCGAATCGGGAAGCTGTAGCTACTTTCTCGGTTTCTACCTTCGAAAGATCCGAGAATCGTGGAATGCCTCGAACGATTGAGAATCGGTGCGCACGCGAACTGCAAATGAGTTCGCCTTCCATCACATCGGCGCCTTCAGTACTGCGCACACTGTCGAGTGAAAGTTCAGTTTGACAGAAAGGACACCTGAGATAATCGACCAGGCGCTGTTTCATCAGAAATCGATTCAGTACCGTAACGCGGTATCGTCAGCAGCTATGGAGCCTCAATCACCAACTCGCGACCAAAGGTGAAGTTAGGCCGCTTACGACCCTTCATGTACTTGGCGGCAGTCTGCGAAAGAGCGGTAACGAGAATTGGCAACGCGATGGTCGCGTCGCAATTTACGTACGCAGTGTGAGCGCCGCGAGCGAGTTTTCCATATACGAGACCTTCGTCCAGTGAAACTGCATTCGAGCGGCCGCCGGGATGAGGAGCATCTGTTGTGATCTGAATCGCGTACTTATGGCCGACGTGATGCTCCTTGAGGATGTAAGCTGACGACTCGGCCTGTTGCATGAAGCTCTTCGCGGTGCCGCCACCCAGATTGATCACTCCACTGACCCTCGCCCGGGTATTGATGTTCATCATGTCGAGTACGTCCTGAACGATATCAAACATGAAGTTGTTCTTCTTCTCGAATCGCGCTCCCGCAATGCCTACCGCGATTCCACTATCGGCTATCGCGGGACAGAAAATTGGCACGCGCGCCTTGTAAGCTGATGTGAGTACGCCATCCTCAGTAGCTATCTCGGCAAGTTCACGGCCGAGCAGGTGCAGAAATTCGCGGGTCGAGTACGGGCGAGATTGATCCAATTGATTAGTAAAGCCGCCGATCCACTCGTTTGCTTCGCGATACTCTTCGTCGCTCGCCAACAGATCCCACATGCGGCTGATCTGGGCAGATTCGAGTTCCGCATCCGTCATGCCGGGATGCGCCTGAAAATGATAACGGCCAAGCGTTTCGTGCAGATCGTGAAACAGCAGCGAGCCTGACAGCACAAGTACGTCGACGAAGCGGTTCTTGATTACATAGGCGAGAAGCCGTCGCATGCCGGCGGGAATCAACGCTCCGGAGGCGGCTACCATGATGGTTGTATTGTCCCCAAGCATATCGAGCCATATGCGATGAGCTTCTGCTAATTGGCGACCACCAAATCCCGTTCCCTCCATTTTCTCCAACAGTCCGGCGACCGAACGATCTCGGTCCACCTGAACCGGCCGTGTCGGAGTGACAAGATATTTCGATGCTCTCGGTTTTCGCTGCGTGACCATAAAGGTTGTCAACCTTTCAAACTAGGAATACCAGGGTAACGATCGCCGACCTGATTGCACCGATGTGTTCGTCGAGGACGGACCAGGCAAGAATGAGGTGTACGCCGTTACCGAATAACCCATAAATGATTGCTCTCGTTACGCAACGAAATACCTTGAGCGCAACAGAAACTCTTCAATAATCGGTTCTACGTCGCGAGCGGGTTTTCGCACCATCGACGGAAAGATATGTGTAAGCGTCGTAGCTAGACTCGTAGAACTGGGCCAGCTCTGCGCCTTCCGCCTCGCTGAGTTCGCCATCCTTTACGCGGCGATTGATCAAGCGGCGAAAACCATCGTGTAACAAGCTACGTTCATACCGCGCGCGCTCCGCGGCCTCGCCCACCGTAGTTCCGCGAATTACTTTTTTTATGAGGTAACCCTCTTCGTCGATATAGATATGCGCTTCGTGGGGGGATCCGAACAAATTGTGATTGTTACCCATCACCTCCTGATACGCTCCCACCAACATGAAAGCGAGGTAGTAAGTCTCGCCACGCTCGAGCGGATGAAGCTCGAGAACCTGCTTCACATCGTGGAGATCTACAAACTTATCGACAATGCCGTCTGAGTCGCAGGTGATATCGCAAAGCGTGGCATATTCCGTGGGTGGTCTATTCAGACCGTGGATCGGTACTATGGGGAAAAGCTGGTCAAGCGCCCAGTGATCCGGTACTGAGCGAAAGACTGAAAAATTCGTAAGGTACTTGGCGCAAAGCAGCTTACGGAGTTCGCCGAATTCTTCGGAAACGTACTTCGCTTGTTGTGCGTACTTGTCGGCGCGCTCGCAAACATCCCAGAAGAGCACTTCCCCCTTCGCTCGATCCTCCAGCGAGATCAGACCGAGGTTGAATAGCGTGAAGAGTTCCTCACGATGCTCCAGAGCGTCGTGATAGTACTCGCGATAGTTCTTTACCGAAATTGATTCTCGCAAGTCGCCGAGCTCGATAACTACCTGAGGATCGTCATCGTCAATCTCGATTGGGGTGATGTCTTCGACGACAGTCTCGATTTCATCCTGAACATTCGTAACAAGGATTGCGTGGTACGCAGCCAGAAATCGGCCGGATTCCTGGATGATGGTTGGGTGCGGCACGTTTTCGTCGTCACATACCTGCTTGATTGTGTAGATGACGTCGTTGGAGAATTCCTGTGCCGTGTAATTTGCGGAAGAATCGAAAGCTGTTTTCGAGCCGTCGTAGTCGACTGCCATTCCACCGCCGACATCGAGCAGGTCTACGGGCACATTCATCTGGTAGACCTTGGCGTAGACGCGAGCCGCTTCTTTCATCGCGTTCTTGATGCGCTTAATGTCGGTGAGTTGTGAACCAATGTGAAAGTGAAGCAGCCTGAGCATATCAATTCGCCCGGCTTCTTCGAGCCGCCTTACAACTTCCAAAAGCTCTGTTGTGGTAAGCCCGAACTTTGCGGCTTCACCGCCGGACTTTTCCCATCGGCCTGAGCCTTTGGAGTAAAGCTTTACGCGCATGCCTAAAACCGGCAGGGCGCCTTCATGGCGATCGGCAGCAGCCAGTACATGGTCAAGCTCATTAAGCTTTTCAATCACGATCACGACTCGCTTACCACAGCGTGCACCGGCAAAGGCGAGGTCAATGAACTCCTCGTCTTTGAATCCATTGAGCACCAGTAAACTGTCGGGTGACTGTTCGAGCGCTAGCGCAGCATAGAGTTCAGCCTTCGAGCCCGCTTCAAGACCAAAATCGTATCTGGATCCTTCGCGCAGATACTCCTCAACCACGGCTCGCTGTTGGTTGACCTTCATCGGGTAAACGCACATATGCGAACCCTGGTACTCGAACTCTCGAATCGATCTGCTAAAGGCCCGTTGGAGTTTTCGGATTTGGGCGGTCACAAGCTGCGGAAAGCGGAGCAGTACAGGCGCGGTAATGCCTCGCTTTGCCAGGTCGTCGATGATCTCTTTCAGGTCTGCCGAGCGGGGATCCCCCTCGGTTGGGCGTACAATTAAGTTTCCCTTGCGGTTTACGTCAAAGTAGCCTGCACCCCAATTCTCGATGCCATAGGTTTCGAGCGTCTGCTCGATTGCAGTGGTCAATGCGCGGTCTCCTGCCTTGCGTGCAAAACTAATCTCACATTGATTCCAGTGTTCAAACTTCGGTTGTACATAGTCCGGACCGAGTGGCGGAGTTTGTTTTTGGGTGGAACGCTTTAGTCGCGCAATGTAACAGAAAACAGGAGGTCGGTCTATAACTTTTTTGTTTCAAAAGCCTTAGAGATGTGTCCTAAGTTACTAAAGTGGAAGAGTTTAGCGGGCAAACTCCCGGGCTGTGGGTCAACGAACAGCCCAAATTCCGGATCAACGCGCGACCCTTTTCGACAGGCGAGACGACGTGTTAGAAGGCCGATGAGCGCGGCGTGCTACGTCGTGAGCTTTCCAAAACCGACTTGTGATTGAACGTTTCGTAGCCTTGACATCATGCGAGTCTTCCCTATAATCCAACTTTTTTACGCGCCGCCGGGTCTATGACATTCGTTTTATTCCGCTGCGCAGCTAAGCTTCCACAAAGTCTTCGCACCATTAATCAGCCAGGCGCGAAGAGTACCCTAACCCTCCAATCTTTCAGGAGATCACATGAACCCTAAGACTGTCTTGAAGTATGCCGCCGACCAGGGAGCAAAGTTTGTTTCTGTTCGCTTTACTGATCTACCCGGCTCCTGGCAACACTTAACATTCCCCATAGGCGAACTGGGCGAAGACACTTTTGAGGACGGATTCGGATTCGACGCATCGTCGATTCGTGGCTGGGCCGCGATTCATGAATCAGACATGTTGCTTGTTCCAGATCCAACTCGTTTCTGGATGGAACCATTTTCGGAAAGTCCGACACTCTGCATGATCGGAAATGCCGTTGATCCCATCACCAAAGAAGGTTACGCATTTGACCCCCGATCCGTAGCTCTTCGCGCTGAAAGCTACCTGAAGTTTACAGGACTTGCCGATACGGCCTATTTCGGACCCGAAGCCGAATTCTTCGTATTTGACTCAGTAAAATTTCATAACGAGCAGCACTCTGCCGCTTACGCAATAGATTCAGACGAAGCGCATTGGAACAGTGGCCGCAACGCTGACGAGTTTTCCGGTTCGAACCTTGGCTTCAGGATCCGTCCAAAAGAAGGCTACGTTCCTGTCCCACCGACCGACTCGCTGAGCGACCTGCGTTCCGAGATCTCGTTGACACTCGCGAACTGTGGTATCAACGTCGAATGCCATCACCATGAAGTGGCCACGGCAGGTCAATGCGAAATCGACTTTCGCTATGCCACGCTGCTGGGAACCGCCGACAATCTCCAGATCTTCAAATACGTTGTTCGCAATACTGCTTACGAATACGGCAAGAGTGCTACGTTTATGCCGAAGCCTCTTTTCGGCGACAACGGATCAGGAATGCACTGTCACCAGTCGCTTTGGAAAGGCGAGAAGCCGTTGTTTGCTGGCGACGGTTACGCGGGACTCTCGGAAATGGCCAAGTACTACATCGGAGGACTACTGAAACATGCGGCCGCGGTGGTGGCATTCGCAGCGCCTACGACGAACAGTTACAAGCGACTCGTTCCGGGCTTCGAAGCTCCTGTAAATTTGGCTTACTCGGCTCGCAACCGGTCGGCAGCGATCCGCATCCCGATGTTCTCGACGAATCCCAAACTGAAGCGGTTGGAATTCCGGCCACCCGATCCGTCGTGCAATGCGTACCTTGCTTTCTCGGCGATGTTGCTGGCGGGACTGGACGGCGTTCAGAATCGGATCGATCCGGGCGAGCCGCTGGAAAAAGACATCTACGATCTTTCACCGGAAGAGCTCAAAGATGTTCCAACTTTGCCGGGTTCATTGGATGATTCCTTAAAGGCACTCGAAGCAGATCATGATTTCCTGTTGAAGGGTGATGTGTTCAGTCCGCAGTTGATCGAGCGTTGGATTACCTACAAACGCGATCGAGAGATTACTCCGTTGAGGATGCGACCACATCCCCTCGAGTTCTCACTCTACTACGACATCTAATTGTGACTTGCACAAACAACAAAATGGTCCGGAAGTAAGCTTTCGGACCATTTTCCATTCGTGTTATTTCGTGGATCTATAGCATGCCTCCGGTGTTCTCTTGTTGCGGGATGTTGGTGTTATTTCGTGGACGGTCTCGACTAGGTGCACCCACGAAACAACACGAACAATCGGCGAATTTAGAAAACTGGCGGAACTTCTGACCCACGAAACAACACGAACCTCGACAGTTCAGTCTTGGAATACGACGGGCCACTGACTTCATGACACGTGATTCCTGTCTGGCTAACCTCATTACCAGCCGCGTAAGATATGTTTCGTGCATCTTATCGATGACAAAGCTGAATCGCTGATGCGCGATTTGCCCGACGAGAATGGCGCCAAGACCTTCTTGCAACGGCTCGCCGAGGATCATCCGCGCGATTTTCAAAAACTGAAACGCGATCCTGCCTTGTTCGCTGACGCGCTTGCACTTGCCGCGTGGAGTCCGCTGCTGGCGACGACGATTGAACAGAACCCGGACTACCTCTCTTGGCTTGCTCGCGAGCGAGCCAATCCTCGAATCAGAACGAGCGAAGAACTTAAAGAGTCATTGGCACGCTTTGCGTTGACCAACTCGTCTCTTGGTGACCAGGTCATGCTGGCGCGTTTCCGACGACGGGAGCTGCTGCGGATCTACCTTTATGACATTCGTCGAATTCACGCTCTCGTAGAAACGACAGAAGAGTTATCTAATCTCGCTGATGCGATCCTGGACTATTCATTCAATCTCGCTCGGCAGAGTCTCGACAATCGATTCGGTTTCCCGCGGCGCACGGACGAGCGTGGCCGGACCGCAAATGCCGACTTTTGCGTAATCGCGCTGGGCAAGCTCGGCTCGTCTGAGTTGAACTATGCGTCGGATATTGACCTCGTATTCATCTATTCCGATGAAGGAACTACTTCAGGAACAGGCGACCGGGGCGCAGTTACAAACCGGGAGTATTTCGTGAAGTTGGCCGAGGCCATCGTCAAGCTCTCGGGCCAGCCGACTGGGGAAGGCGCAGCCTACCGCGTAGATCTTCGGCTCCGTCCCCACGGACGTGACGGAGCGCTCGCGTGTTCCATGGACGAGGCGGTCAGGTACTACCGCCAAACTGCTCAACAATGGGAACTGCAAGCGCTGATTCGTTCGCGAGCTTCGGCTGGTTCGGTTTCGCTGTTTTCTCAATTCGCAAACGCCGTCAAACCTTACGTCTTTCGATCGGATGTTTCGGTAAGCGAAGCTTTGGCCAGCGTGCGCCTTGCGAAACAAAAAATAGACCGGCAAACGGAACGGCGCGCAGGTTTCAATGTGAAGCTGAGCCGAGGCGGAATTCGAGAAATCGAGTTTATCGCTCAGGCACTGCAGCTGGCTCACGGCGGAAAAGACGAATGGCTGCGTGTACCTCATACTCTGGTCAGTCTCGGCCGGCTTGCCGATAGAGGGTTCATCACCGAACAGGAGCGGACCGACCTGTCGGCGGCTTACACCTTCCTTCGCACGTTGGAACACCGTCTGCAGATGGAGCACGGACTCCAAACCCACATCCTTCCGGAAACTTTTACTGCTCGCATGCTCGCCGCAAAAAGAATGGGCTTTTCAGCCGATAACGCGCTCAAGGAATTCGAAGCGGCACTCAGCTTTCACACCGAAAACGTTTCGCGAGCCTACACTCGCGTCTTCGTGGATGCAGGCCGGAGCACCCAAATCACAGTGACTGCTCAGCCGTCGCAATCCTCACGAACCGAACCTGTAGATCTCGAGATGAAGGCGACACTAGCTGCCGCGACTGTTTTCGCTTCGCATTTGCAGTCGAACATGAATGGAGAGCCGGCTAACGTCGGGAAGCTGGCGAAGACCCTTAGCGCTGCCGCACGAGACTCGTTGAATCCCCACCGTTCGTTAACCATTGCGGCAAGGATTGCTTCGTCACTCGACAAGTCGGCAAAGACGGACCACATTTCCGAAGAGAATCTGGTGTCATTGATGCACCTTTGTGGTTCGTCCGAATTCTTTGGCGAGATGATTGCCGCAAATCCATCGTTGATAGCCTCGCTCACACTTAAACCGGAGACATCCACACGAAGAGATTACCGCGCGATTCTGCGCGCGAGCATCGATTCGGAGAAAACCTTCTCAGACGAGCTGTCCTCTTTACGTCGAACCTGGTCGAAGCTACTGCTTGAGATTGGGGTTCGAGATTCGGCCGGCGAGATCTCCGTATTTGAGTCGAATAGACTGCAAACGGAATTAGCGATCGCCAGTATCAATGCAGCATATTTTATCGCGCGGCGCGAGCTGGGCCGGCGTTACGGTCGCATCGACGGCGGGCCACGTCTAGCGTTTCTCGGTCTAGGTCGCCTCGGGAGTGGCGGTGTGGACTATGGATCGGACCTCGACCTTATCATCACGTACGATTCGCTGGTGCCTTCGCCGCTCGCGACGTTGACGAGGGAAGAAGCTTACAGTCGTCTTGTTGAGCTGATGATCTCAGCACTGTCGAGTATCACCCGTGAAGGCTATCTCTATCGCGTCGATCTGCGATTACGTCCGCACGGACAAAATGGACCGTTGATTGTCGGCTCAGACATGTTTCTCGACTACGTAAAAGATCAATCGGCGATCTGGGAATGGCTTGCTTACGTAAAGCTGCGAGCGATTGCTGGTGATCTTGAGCTTGCCCGAAGAGTTGAAACTCACTCGAGGCACTTGGTTCACGAAATCGCCCGCAAAGCAGATCCCGATGAGCTCAAACAAGAGACTCGTCACGTGAGGATTCGCCTCGAGCGTGAGAAGAGTCACCGCGGAACGCACGGGGGTATCGACATCAAGTATGGCCCAGGCGGCATGCTGGACGTTTACTTTGCCACGCGCTACCTGCAGCTACGCTCTGATGTTCCTGACGAAGGTGAGGACCGGTCGACGCGCGCCACAATCGAACGGCTAGAGGCTTTGGCGTCGATTAATGCCAGCGATGCAGCGGCCTTAAGCGATGGGTATGCATTGCTGAGGTCTGTGGATCATCACTTACGCTTGATCGTAGGTCGTTCCACCAGGCTTCCCGCGGCGGATCATCCCGCAGCTCGAGACATCGCAAACAAGCTGGGGTTTGTTTCAGCCGCGCAGTTGAACGAAACGCTGGTTGAGCGAATGAAGGAGATTCGAGCAGCGTACGAGCGAATTCTGGAGTAGGACCGCCTGTAGATGGACCAGTAAAGTCACACGCGTGACTCAGTCTCACCCGTTGCTTCGAACCAGCATCTTGGACACCACCTGTGGCGTGCCGCTCTTTCTACCGCCGTGTAATTCGCGGAAGCAGGTAGGTGCCGTACGACCTCTTGCTCTTCATCGTTGAGCTCGTCCCAACGCCGCAAGCGTCCTTCATGGCAATTTGGACATTTGTCAGCCTTCACGCGTTAAAGGTTCCTTACCTTCCTGTGACCTTCACATTAATTTTCGGAAGCCAGCAAATTGAATGTTTACGTGACAAATCGCTTCGTGTAACTTATCAGCAGGGGTAGAGGTGAACAAGCGGAGAGCCAGGTACCCTTCAATTTGGCAGAAACCTCGTTTAGTGGAGCTCAAATGTTTCGTATTAAAGCCTCGTACACAGAACAAATGGAGCTGCGGGTCACTATGGAACGCGCTCGGGAGTTTTTCGGAGAGCTGCGAAACTTCGTTGACCTGATGCCAGGCATTGAAGCGATTCGCAAGGAAGCCGACGGCATCATGCGTTGGATCGTCCGCGCGGACGTGCCTGTCATTGGTCCAGTGCATGCGAGTTTCGCAGTTGAGAAGACGGAGGACCAACCAAATCGTCTCGAATGGTCGCCAGCACGATCCGAGATGAAGAACTACCTCCGTTATGCTGCGGCGTTTGAAGAGCGGGGTCAGAAGGTGCTGATTCGAATTGCGCAGCAAGTTGAGCTGCGACGGCAGACTGCCAAGGATCTACACCGGTTTGCAGTCCTGCTCGGTGAAGGAAAGATCAGCGCCGAGATGCAGAAACGCGTCGGTGAGATGATCCGGACTTTCCTGGAGCGCGCTCGCACTAAGTTGGAAGGTGAAACTTCCTGTGAACAGGAAGCGGAAGCCATTTCATAGGTTCCCCAATCCTTTCCGTGTCCCACCGGAAACAGCTTTCCTAATTCCGCCGCTGCCGTCTTCCATAACTAACCAGATTGGCAAAAAAGCGATAACCCCCGGGTATGCCTGCCTGCAGCTGTCGATACCAGACCATACTGGTGTAGATGTAGTTTCCTTTGCCGTAACGCGCCACCAACAGTCCACCCGGTAACGGTGGTTCGCCTTTGTCGCTTGTCGATAACAAGGTCACGTACTGTTTGTCCCATTCCTCCGGATAGTACAGTCCTCGTTCCTGGACCCAACCTTTAAAGTCAGCCAACGTGATTCGGTTCGGATAATTCAACAGAGGATGATTCGGCCTTAGAAACCTCACCGGCGCATCTTCTTCCGTAACGCGTTCATCTCCAAGAATGATCGGGTAGGGAGCGAGTTGAGGACGTGCCTTTTTCTCATCGGGATTCCACTCGTTTGTCTTGTGATAGAAGACAATGAGCGTTCCGCCGTTGTTTACGTAATCCAGCAGACGATGATTCGATTCGATGAGCTCCGGATGCGCTTGATACCCGCGGTTGTCGATCACAATGGTGTCGAACTTGCTGAGATCCGTGTTCTTAACGTTTTCCGCTTTCAGCTCTTCCGCGTTGAGTCCAAGAGCTGCCAGAGCACTTTTGAGAGTGTCATCGAAGCTTGCGACATATCCAACTACGCCAGGAATCACGCGAGCATCAACATAGATCGGTTCGACACTCGCGGCGCTTAACGGCATGTTCTGTCCAGATTGCCAAACCCCAATGTCTACCCGTTCTGTTTTTGGCGGATGAGCCGAGGTTCCAGTTTTAGTTACACCATTCGGGGATTTGCCAGTTTCGCCAGTGTCCCGAACCGCGAACTCGCGCGTTTCGCCTGGTGCTAAGGCAATTTCCTTAACCGAGTTTCGAAAGTATCTATCGTTGTCTACCACGATTGCGCCACGAAACTCAGTGGGCAGATTGTTTGTTAATGTGACGTTCACAGTGGGGTGCTCTGCTCGCGGCCTTCGACTCCAAAGGACCGGCGAGAGCGAAAGATTCTTGATCTCGACAATCGGTGCGACGGGAATCCTTCTCTCCGATGTTATTGAAAAAGAAACACCGCCAATTTGAAGTTCCGCGGTAACCGAAAGCGGCTGACCCAAGAAGCGATTGTCGTAAAGGTGCTTCGAAGCGGGGACCGTCACGGCGGCGGACTGCGGAGTTGTAGATTTGATAGCGACGGACGCTTCAGTTCCAGGTGGTAACTTCTCCGCGATATTGAGCGGCCGATCGACGCCCCAATCTGCAAACGTCATCCGCTTGACCTCGATATCTTCATCACCTGAATTTGCGATTGTCGCGGAAAACTGAGACTCAACTGTCGGCACAAGCATGGTGTCGTTAATAGACAACGATAATGAAGTGCTGCTCGCGACGGCGATCGCTCGATCCAGTCTGCCCTCCATTAAGCGGAAACGCTGCTGATCACTGCGCACAATCTCTTCCGGAGCCGAAAACCTTCCGGCTCTCTTTACGTTAACGAGAGCTACCAGCGCCTCTTCAGGACGATCGGTGAAATCGGTTATTGACTGAGCGTTTACTGAGGGAGGGGCCAGCCTTGATCCGATCGTCACCGGCAATCGAAGTCCTTCTACAAAGCTTCTTGAATCAGCAGGTAAACCGGGAGCGGAAGAAACCTCCTTCGCCAGTCGGTACCTGATTCTTGGCAGTTCGGTTCTGTTTTGACTACGAAGCCGGTCGGCGATGCTTTTTGGCCAAGGTCCTTGCGTTGCGTGCTGCTGCAAGGCTGTCAACGCCTGTTCCGCGAAACTGGTGCCGCGGATCGGATCTGTTTCGTTTGGATTCACTGTGACCACCTTGCCGGCTTTCTCTGCCGCTTCGTCGAGTGCTTTTGTCTCGGCATTGTTCTCGGATCCGAAGCGAACGAACAGTCGCTGCGGCTGCCAGACCGTCAGCTCCTTCAGCTGTTCGGGAAAACTGTTTGGATTTGCAGCTTCGTCAAAAGCCTGCAACAACAAACGCGCAGTTGCCTGATGATGCCCATGGCCTGTTGTTGTGTTGTGGTTCGTGATTATCACGTCAGGACGAAGCTCCCGGAGCTTCATCACCATCCGCCGAAGCGCTTCCTTTTCGCCCCAGACGCGAAATGTTTCCTCAGCAGACTTTGAAAAACCAAAATCACGCAGACCAAGAAAGTATGGTTCTGACCCTTGGATGGCAGCCGCCGCCATGGTTTCGTGAGCTCGAATGACGCCTAGCTTTTCGTAGAGATCCGGACCGACTGCATTCTGACCACCTTCACCGTAGGTAGAAAAGAGACTCACCGTGTGGATACCATATTTTCGACGCAACATCGTCAGCGTCGTTCCATCTTCGTCGTCGGGATGAGCGGCGACACACATCACCGTCCACGTGCTGGTGAGATCGAGTAACGCCTGATGAAGCTCCGCGCGATCGAATGAAGACTTGTTTGCTTGCTGATTCTGGGTTCGAGATTGTTCCTGTGCAGGTAAAGGAACAGCCAGCGTGATTGCTACAAGAAGAGTAAGGGCAATTCGATAAAATCCTGAGTGCCGCGTCATTTGAATTCGTCTGGGCTCTTTACGTTCGTGATCGTTCCAATATTGATGCGACCACCATCGTTATTGCGATGATGACAATTAGTACCACACCATAAGCCGCTGCTGTTCCGAGATTGAAATCGCGCAGTTCCGACGCGATCGCAACCGAAATCGGCCGGTTGGTCGGCACAAACACCAAAACTGATGCAACATATTCGCCTAACGCAATTACAAATGCCAGCAAGGTACCCGCAACAGCGCCAGGCAACACCAACGGCAGGCTGACTTTGATGAATCTCTGCCACCATCCCGCTCCAAGGGTTTCCGCTGCTTGTTCCAGCGCCGGATCGAGTTGCTCCATGCTCGCCTGAAGTGCTCGTACCACCAGTGGCATGAAACGAAGAAAGTAGATCACCGGCAGGATCCAAAAAGTTCCGACCAGTACAAACGATCCCAGCAGGCTGCCTGGTTGGCCGTACGCCTCGGCAATTCCCACGGCGACGACTGTACCAGGCAGCGCCCAGGGAACCAGCACAAGCATCGACAGTACGCGCTTCCAGCGCCGCGGTTTGCCTTTCGTCACGAGGGTGGCAACACAAAAGCTCCACACCAAGGCGCTTACGGCTGCGATTGCTGACATCGCAAGGCTGTTGAGAAACACCTCGGCTGAAGATGGTTCGGTAAAAAGCCTGACGTAGTTTGAGAGCGTGTAAGCCGGAGGCAACGTTTGTGTAGTCCACTGACCCTCGCGAGCGAGGCTCACAAGGACAAGCGTGAAAACCGGCAACGCGAGTACGGTTGAAAACACGAGCCCACAGAGGATTGCGAGAACTCGAGCTCGCCCGCTTGTGATCGGCCTTCTTCGTTGAGGAGCACCCTTCATGGCTGCAGCAACGAATTTACGAGTGCCTTCGTACCGTTGAAAGAACAGCAGCGCGCAAAGAGAGATGACTGCGAGGATAACGGTTTCTGTTATTGCCAATGAGATGTCACCGCGCTGCCGTGCAGTGTAAATATCGAGCGTCAGCACTCGAACGCTTCCGCCGAACAAAAGAGGCGCGCTAAACGAGGCCATCGACGTCATGAACGTCAGCAGCGCCGCCGCAACCAATGACGGAGTGAGCTGAGGAAGTAGCACCCGGAACAGAACTCGAGTTGTTGATGCGCCTAAACCGCGCGCAGCGTCGGCGAGCCCGGCGTCAATCCGTCGTAACCCTGCACCTGATAAGACATAGAAGAACGGAAACATCGTGTAAGTGTGAAACAGCAATAGCGCAGGCCAACCTTGCAACGACCAGGGAGGCCTCTCGAGAGCTAGCAGCCGCTGAATTCCTCGCGCCAGAATTCCCGACTCACCACAAAGAAAGATAAATGCCACCGTGCCGACCAGCGGCGGTAGCACCAAAGGCAAAGCAGCCATCGCGGCAAACAGTCGTCTTCCGGGAAATGAGTAGCGCTCGAAAACAAACGCAAGAGGGACCCCAACAGCTGCGCACAAGATTACAGTTGCCAACGACAGTCCAACGCTATTCAGAATTGCCCTTATGACAACGCCTTGTGATAGGGCATGCTCGTAATTCGCGAGCGACCAGTTTCCCTCGTGCTGCAAGGAGGCAAGAACAATGTGAAGGTTGGGATATATGACTCCGTACAGGAGGACAACCGCAGTGATGAGCAAGAGAAGGTACCGCGATGGAACCCTTTTAATAATCATCAAAGGCAACGTTGTGATTCAGCCCTCTAGTCATGTTTGTGTTGTTTCGTGGCACTTCTTTTCGTGGATCGGTTTTTGTTTCTTGCTCAGTGTTGACGGGTGAGGGCAAAAACATATCCACGAAAACAAGCGCCACGAAACAACACGAACATTATGACAGCAGCCGATCAAAATGAATGATGAGTCCTTAGTCATTTCTGAGCAGCGACAGCTTCGAAGCAGGTAGGATGACGTCATAGTCATTGCCTGGTAACAGTCCATCAGGCTGTAGAACGAGCGCTTCAATTACAAGACCGTTTGCATCCAACTTGAGACTCGAAGTAGCCCCGGCAAAGTTCACCTCTCGAAGGGTTGCTCGCAACGAGTTCTCTCCGCCTGCGGATGGCCCGTTAACGATGACGTGCTCCGGCCGAATGGCAAGCACGCACGGTTTGTTTAGCGGTAACAGTTCGTCTCGTTGCAACGGAACCCTCAGCGTGTGTCCGCCTTTCAGCGATTTGAATTCGGCGCTGGAGGCCTTACTCGAGCTAAGACGCATAACTTCAATCAAGTTATTGCGGCCGAGAAATCGAGCTACTGAGACCTGAGCGGGATGCTCGTAAAGATCCCTTGGCTTGTCGATTTGCATGATCCGGCCGCGGAACATTACGGCGATTCGATCACAGAGGGCAAACGCTTCTTCCTGGTCGTGCGTGACGTAGACGGCAGTCAATCCAAGCCGCGAGACAAGATCCCGCAGCTCGCCACGTGTTTCTTCTCGCAATGCCACGTCCAGATTCGACAGTGGTTCATCAAAGAGCAGCAATGCGGGCTCAATAGCGATAGCTCGTGCGATCGCGACGCGCTGTTGCTGCCCGCCCGAAAGTTCATCAACGCGTCTTTGCTCATAGCCCTCAAGTTGCACGAGTGTGAGTGCCCGGGAAACGCTCTCGGAGATTTCCTTCGTTTGTTTGTGTCTCGCACGGAGACCGAATGCGACGTTCTCGAAGACATTCAGGTGAGGGAAGAGCGCGTAGTTCTGAAATACCATTCCGAATCCGCGTCTCTCCGCTGGCTGATTCGTGATTTCAGTTTGCTCGAACCGGATCATTCCTGAATCAGGTTTTTCGATCCCTGCGATCATCCGCAGCGTAGTTGTCTTTCCACAGCCAGATGGACCAAGCAGTCCAAAGAACTCTCCGCGCTCAACCTCAAACGACACATCAGTAACTGCTCGCGTGCGTTCAAACGTCTTCGAAATATTCTCAAGCGTCAGCAAGGCCATGTGCTAAATAACAAATGATAAACGTCAAATGATCAATGCCAAATGGATCGGATCGTCTAGCAGCGCTGGTCCAACTTTCACCTGCCATGGCCGCGGATGTTTGTGTCCCAGTAGCGCAGCCATTCGCCACTTTGCTTTCGTAGCACGTTCCAATCTAGCGGCATTCGGTTCAATGGTTGTCTCATCCATTCCGGCAACTGACCACGATCAATGTCGGATCGAACAGGTATCCGATAGTAATTGTTCGCAGCATGGACCAAACTCTCGGGTGTCGTGACAAACTCGTAGAACTTTCGCGCCTCATTTTCGTTTGGAGCTCCTCGAACGATAGCAATCGCATCTGTAATTACCGGAGTGCCGCTGGCCGGCATCACATAAGCTATTGGAAGTTTCTTCTCCTGATAAATCCGAACATCAGGCAAATCCCAGAGCGTCACCAATCCTTCCTGTCGCGCCAGCTTTTGCATCAGCAATGTGCCATCGACTGTGTACTCGTGAACGTTCGCATCGAGCCGACGAAGCCATTCATAACCCTGATCGGGCGAGCCACTGTCCTTATAGAAGCGCCAGATCATGGCTCCGAAGATCGCGCGCATCGTGTCGGACGGATTGGGGTTACGAATCAGGACTTTGTCACGCCACTTAGGATCCAGAACGTCGTCCCAGTCACGCGGCGCATCTTCGGGACGTACCTTCTCACTGTTGTAGGCAATCACCTCGGGTGTCTCGTAAGTGCCGTACCAGAGGTCGTTTGCGTCGCGAGCAGATTCCGGAATGTTGGCTGCCCATGTCGGCCGATAGGGAGCAAGCAGGTTTTCTTCACCTGCAGTTTGAAAACTAGTCTGCGCCGCACCCCACCATAGATCTGCCTGCGGCCGATTCCGCTCGGCTCTGAGGCGGGTAAGCACTTCCTGCGAACCCATATCCAGAAACTGAATTTCAGTCTCGGGATTATGTTGTTTGTAGCGATTTACAAAGTCGCGGAGCAAATCCTGCCCATGCGGCGTATAGATGAGAAGCCGCTGCTGGTTTTTGCCGGCGCGATTACAGGAGACGAACAGTAACGAAAGGCAGAGTAACGCCAGGAGCAGGCGAATCGAGTTAAGCGACATCGGTCTTCTAATGCGCGTCATGCTAACACAGAAAGAAAGGAGCCACAGATTAACACCGATGACACAGATAAAAAGACAAGGGAAGCTCTCAATTGTGCCAGGTCTTGATCCGTCTTATCAGCGTTAATCCGTGGCCTGTTTTTGTCTAGCTGGACAACGAAATTCGCCTGACGGGATACTTAATGGGGACAATTTGTGAGGGAGTCAGGAATGACGGCGACACTCAAAAGAAGGATTATCAGGGCAGGCGGATGGGGCCTCGCAAAGCGATTGATTAAACCGATTCCAATCGTAGGGTCGCTTTTTGCCGTTAGTCTGGCTGCTTACGAGATTCGTAGAAAGGGCCTGATCCCGGGCGCCATTCATGTTGGGCTCGACATCACCCCAGTTATCGGCACCGCCAAAAACGTCGTCGAAATCTTCACCGGCGACCTGATCCCCGACAAAAGAACAAACGGCACCAAGCCAGAAGTTCAGCCACAGATTTCCACGGACATAAACAGATCAAGGCTAGTCAGGTAGATCAGCTTCTCCTTTTCTGGTTTATCGTGAAGAAACAGATTTCATAATCTGTCATCCTCGCTCTTGCTGAATTAGGATACGCCAACGGTTTGTCGATCAGCCGCTGCGCTTTCAGCGGTCGGCTGCAACAGCATGCTAGCCGTCATCGCGCAGCTCCGACGGATCAAGCGTCGCTGACCATCTGCGCGCCTCACTCAAGATGGACTTTATGAACTCGTCCTTTCCACGCATGTACCCGACATTATCGTAACGGTGATCGAGCGCAAGACGCTGTTTGAGATTCCCATAGGCAATAGCCTGATCCCGATGCGCGCGCAAGTAGTCGCGAAACGCCAGCTTGTCGGTCAACTTCGGGTGACCAACAGCGCAAACATGAACGTGATGAGTGCGAATTCCGTCTGTGTCTTTGCTGAAGTAGAAGCGGCCCGGAGTGCCGGGAACTTCGGCGTCCAGACACTCCCCTCGTACCAACGAGTTGTTAGACAGCAGAGAGCGCACTGATCGTGACGTAATACCCGTCCGGATCTCGCAGTGAGAACTCCATAGTTCCAGTGTTCGGGTTCACGTGGGGCTCCTCCTCGAGCCGAGCGACGAGAGCGCGCGCTCTTGGCAGCGCCATGTCGAAATCATCGACACGGAAAAACAAGAGCAGACCGTTGCCAGGCTGCGCGCGATCGGGACTCATCAAGGAGGGATGCTCATGGTCACCCCACTTGTGAAGGCAGAGCAAGACCGTTCCATCCGAGTCGAGGATTTGACCGAAGTAGTCATGGGCGGGAGCTGTCTCCGGCAGGCCAAGTAGCTTCTGGTACCACTTGAAGCTTCCAGGCACATCGCCAACTCCAATGATCGTCCACGTGCGCCTCATGGGGATCCCTCCTGCGGCCTAACGATCACGTTGACCGGACTGCGCGAAACGTTCGCCTAATTGCTCAGCTTTTTCTTTTTATCTGTCTAATCGTGTAAATCCGTGGCTAATTCTTCCTCGCGGATACCGGGGGCTGATCTGTGAACGGTCTTACCTGTTCAAAGGCATAGGCGAGGTTCAAGAGCGTGGCCTCGGACCAATAGGGTCCAAGCAACTGCAGCCCGATCGGAAGGCGATTCGATGACAAACCACAGGGTACGTTGAGTCCGGGCACGCCTGCGAGATTCGCTGTTACCGTGTAGATGTCGTTCAAGTACATCGCCAGCGGATCGTCCACTTTCTCTCCAAGTGCAAAAGCCGGCGTCGGTGACGTAGGCGTTATGATGGCATCACACTTCTCAAATGCTTTCAGAAAATCTGTTTTGATCAACGTCCGCACTTGCTGCGCCTTTCGATAGTAGGCATCGTAATAACCCGCAGACAGCACATACGTTCCCAGCATGATCCGTCGCTTCACCTCCGGACCAAAACCTTCTTCTCGAGTCTTGCGATACATCTGACGCAGTTCCGGAGCGTCTTCGGCGCGAAAGCCGTAGCGAACACCATCGAACCGAGCGAGATTCGCTGATGCTTCAGCTGTCGCAATAATGTAGTAGACGGCAATCGCGTACTGCGCATGCGGGAGATCCACCTCAACGATCTCAGCACCGAGCTCGCGGTACACATCCACACTGCTCCTGACCACGGCGGCCACCTCAGCGTCAAGTCCCTTCGTAAACAGCGCAGCAGGAAAACCGATACGTAGACCTTGAACGTTTCCATTTAGAGCAGCTCGATAATCGGGGACAGCAACATCAGCGGTAGTCGAGTCCTGTTGATCGCGACCGGCAACGACGCCGAGCACAGTAGCGACATCAGCAACGTTGCGGCCAAAAACTCCCACCTGGTCCAATGAAGAAGCGAAGGCCACCAATCCATAACGCGAGTTTCTGCCATACGTCGGTTTTAGACCAAACACACCGCAGAGCGAGGCTGGTTGCCGGACTGAACCACCCGTATCTGATCCGAGCGCTACGGGGACAATCCGGGCGGCGACCGCGGCAGCCGAACCACCCGAAGAGCCTCCAGGTACTCGAGACGTGTCCCACGGATTTCTTACCGGTCCAAAGGCTGAGTTCTCATTCGACGAGCCCATTGCAAACTCATCACAGTTCGTCTTTCCGATAACGATCGCTCCGGCATTGAGCAGCCTCTCGATCACCGTGGCGTTGTAAGGCGGGTGATAGTCGCCAAGAATGCGCGAACCACAAGAAGCTTGCAGACCGTGGACGCAGATATTGTCTTTGATCGCAATCGGCACTCCCGCGAGCGCACCGGGATCGTTCTTCGATCGCACACTGTCATCGATTGCAGCTGCGCGTTTCAAAGCGCCTGCTCGATCAATCTCCAGGAACGCGTTGAGTGTCTCGTTGAGGTTTTCCGCCGCTGCCACTGCAGATTCAACTACTGAAACCGCGGTCGCCTCGCCCCGAGTGATCCGATCTTTTAAATCCGAAATATTGTCCATTCGATCTTGGTGGTATTAACTCAAGCTATAAAACTTTGGGAACGCGAAAGTATCCGGCACTGGCGTCAGGAGCTTCTTCCAGCGCGACTTTCTGGCCCAGCGAAGGCACGGTTTCATCGGCACGTGACGAGTCGGTGCGTTCACCTTCAGGAGTCAATCCGCCGATCGCGGGCCTGACGTTCTGAGTGTCGAGCTGGTTGAGCTGCTCGACGTACGTCACTATGTCGGCGATTTGAGGTCCAAACACATTCAGTTCTTCCTCGCCGATTTCCAGATGGGCCAATTGAGCGACTTTTTCGATGTCAGCTTTAGTGATGGGCATAGGCTTCTCAGGATTCCTGTTCCGTTCTTCGAAGGCTCGCCGTTGCAGCCCTCAAAAACTTCTTGCGCAGTTGTTTGTCTTCGATCGTGTTCGCTGCTGACCACACTTCCAGCGAAATGTCCGTATCGTTTAGATCTTGTTCGACCCGTGGCTGAACGAGACCCTGAACTACAAGGCTTGTATCGACACGAAACTCAATTCGACTTACAACCGGAGTACCCAGGATGGAATTAAGACGGAACAGCAATTGAGACGACATCGCGTCCAGTTGCTTTTTCCAGACCGCGTCCGAGACAGCGACAACGAGCGTTCTCTTGTTCAGGCCGATCGCAACGGTCTGTTTACTTAAAAGGTCTCCGGCGACGTGCTTCCACGCAGCAATGGCCGCCGCCTCAAGCACCTCGGGCGACTCCGCACCTGCTGCCACTATTGCTGGTAATGCTTTGATCAGTTGTTCCATCTCTTGTTACTCAAATTGCTGTGTCATACGGTCAGTACCACCTCGCGGTACCAGGTGGGTCCTTTCGAGTGCGGAGCGTTGTCGGTGCGAGACCCGACCGCTATCGAGAAGCTCATAATCCGACAATCCTAAATTCGCGTTCGCAATTTGTTGCCAGTGTAGCGGAGAATAGATCGCAGCACCAAGGACGAGGAAAGTTTTACTAGACCGCAATTAGCGAGCAATTTGTGCGTTGGTAATCGTGCCGTTATGAAGATGCGGGGAGCAAAATCATGGATGCGCATAGTTCTTTGCTACTGGGTGTTAATGTTGGTGATCGTTTACTTCGAAATTAGCCACATGGAATCAAGCTGGGCTGGACTACCTAGTTTCTTGCTCACACTGCCGCTCAGTCTGTTCGTCGCAACCGGATACTTATTAGCCAGATACGCCACCGAATTTCAGGGTTACAGTATACAAGTCACTGAATATCACGTTGAGTATGGATTCTTGATTTGCGCGTTCCTAAACGCATTCATATTCTATCCTCTATATTATTATTGGTGGTTACTTCGTAAGCAGTCACCAGTTTCTCAACCACCGCCGCCTCCTCCACTTCGTTTCCACGGATAAGCGAGCAAAGGCGCTCATGTTCAACAAGGTAACTTCGACGTAGGAAAGTTTTGCTTAAACAGATCCTTTCAGAAGATGGATTAATACTAGCGTCGCGAAGCCCGCGGAGAGCCGAACTATTAACCGCTGTGGGTTGGCCCTTTGAATCCGTCGCAGCTGGAATAGATGAAACGCGATACCCGGAAGAGGACGCTGTCACGTACGTCAGACGCTTGGCGCACTCAAAGGCCTCAGCAGTCGCTCAAAAGGTCACAGGAAGATTGGTGCTCGGAGCGGATACGGTG
>JBKPAC010000122.1:0-7802 GCA_046726175.1 Acidobacteriota bacterium | reverse complement strand
CGACCCGCATTCTTAAACTGATTGGGTGCAGCTCTTGGTAGCTGTCGTGCTCTTTCTCTGACGCCGCGTTAGTTCAGTTTCGCCAGGTAAGCCTGCTGCTGCTTGCAGCTATAGATCGCCTCGCCTTCGCAACTAATCTTGCGACAGCTTTTGCGATGTTGCAGCGATGATGTACATCAAAGGACTGATAGTGATTGGTAGAAAGTCGCTTGATCTGTTTTTCTTCTATGGCTCTAAGCAGCCGGTTTTGAATGATCAGCGGGATATCACCAATCTCGTCAAGAAAAAGAATGCCGCCCTCAGCTTCTTGAACAGTCCTTTGCGATCGTAGTCAGCTCCTGTTAAGGCACCTTTTCGGTGACCAAACAATTCCGCTTCAACCAGATGTTCCGGCAGATTCGCGCAGTTTAGTTCAACAAATGGTTTGTTACTGCGTACTGACATCCGGTGTATCTGCCTGGCCATTTGCGTCTTGCCCGTTCCGGTTTCGCCGGTAATCAGAATGTTGAAAGGTCGTCGCGCTACGCGTTCGAGGTCCGAGCGCATTCTTTGTGCTTGGATACAGTGTTGACCAAAGAAGATATGTTGGATTTCCGATCGTTGACTTACGAGACGCAGATTTTCATAGGTCAAGGTTTTCTGAGCTTCGTTCGTATTGTTTGCAGCCCTCATATTGTTGATTCTGAGCCTCAGTCGAAGGACGGTCCCGTAACCACTCGCATGCCTTGGCTTCCATGCAGAGCATAAAAATTAATGCGGTATGTTTTCTCTTGGGCTACTAGCCGGAGGCGTGAGGTTTGTGAGAATTGAGACGATTCGAGGAGCACACTGCAATTTGCCGCTTGACGATTCTATAACATTCGCATGATGCAGCTTCTAGTCCTTGGCGATCGCGAATCGTGATTGATCCACGACTATAAGTAATCAGTTCCCCCTTTGGGGCCAATCGGAAACGCCGAAGCTTCCGTTGCAGTTGCCTTGGGTTTCGAGATCAGCTGCAGCAGAACTTCGCAGACCTGCCGGCTTCCGGTACCGATTGTGTTGCCGTTCTCGTCCTGAATTGCGTGTAATTTTCCGTCGAGATCCAAGGGGAACATCATTGGCATCGTATACATAAGGTTTTCTCTAGGCGTCTTATGCTGGGGTGTCGGTGGAATCTGAGAATGAACAGCAAACTGCTGTTTTCTTTAGATTTCGAATACAGTGAAGATTCCAGAGCCAGCGGAGAAGGTAGTCAACGTGTGTCCAGCTTACTGTTGCGCGAGCTATATGTTAATTTAGTCGCCCTCATGGCGGGGTAGCTCAGCTGGTTAGAGCGGGGATTCATAATCCGAACCCACGGAAATTTTTAACTCTATTGACTAAAACAGGTTGCAGCCACCGCAGTTTTTAGTGGTTCTTGATGATTATTCATGAATCTATACCGCCTGCGCGTGCATTTATCTGAATTCCCGTCACAACTGCGACGTGGTAGTGTGGCGATATACTTCTGTCGCTCCTTCCCATCTCCAAGCAGCTTTCTGATTTTTGAAATGCTAACGGTAAGATTACTTTCTTCAACTGGGAGTCCTGCCAGATTTTCCCCATCAACTCTTCCTTTGTATTCGCGCAACTTAAGTGGCTCTACGGGACCGGATAATCCCACGCTCGTAGATTGCTTCGATTCTTTTCACGAACACCTAGCTAGCGTTTGCGTGCTGGAATTCGTGGACGATCAGCCCGAATATCCTCTGCGTTCACGCGTGGCAGAAAGATTATCCCGTCAAAATCCTGCAAGAGATTGACGTTACGATAAGCCGCAGAAGGTAAGCCGCCCGGCTTATACAATCCGCCAATCCAGTGCATCGGATGTGCTCTTCTTAGCCACTCAGGAACGGCTCGAAAATCACTGCTGCTTGTTGGTGCAACGCAAGCCCAACTCGTAAGTGTGCTATCCGAATTTAACTCCCTCAGAACTGATTCAATAGATTCGTCCGCTGCTGGCGGCAGCGTGGATACTGCCAAACGATCTTCCAAATCGTTCGGAATTTGAGCCACAAAAGCACCTTCGCCAAAAGTAACCGCGAGCGCGGCGTATTCACATCCAAGCGTCTTACGCAACAATGCGCCGGTAGTCCTGTCCGAGTCGGGCGGATGCACCACATGGGCATTGTGCGCCCAGTACACGACTTTCGCGGATGCGCCGTTCTCTTGTAATGCGCGCAGTACTCTCGCTGCCATGTACCAATCTCTCGAATGATTGATGGCAGCATTCGCGCCCGAGTTGAAATCCGCAAACTCGGTGAGAGTTTGTGCCGCTTCCCACGCCGAGTTAAACGCGGGCGCACCCAATCGGCCTTTTAGAATCGGCGCATCCAACGTCATCATCGCAACGATTTCCAAAAGCAACTGTCTGGTCGCCGCGTCAACTCCCGAATCGCCAAACACCGCCGTCTGCTCATCAGCGGCAGCCAATTCGCGTTCGGCAGCTGTCCAGCGCTTCAGCAACCCCTCTCCATACGCGCCACTGAGAAAAGACCGCAACGTCTGTCGCGCATCAGGATTCTCGTTGGCATCAACACCGATCACTTGCACGCGATCCTTCGGATGTTCGTTATTCCACCGGTGAATCCACTCAATCATTTCGCGTCGCGTTCTTGTACCTACCCAGATCTTGGATTCAATCAGACGCGCTATGGCGGGCGTCAATTCACTCTCGCCGTTGATGTATGAAGTTACTTGACTGAGATTGCTTGCACTAGCTTCTAAGGCAACAACCCTGAATCCATGTCGCGCAATTAAGTACCGTGTTAGCGAAAACCGTAGGTCGCCGAATTCGCGGCTACCATGCGTCGCTTCGCCGAGTCCTAAAACTCGAACGCGACGCGCGAGTTCGTCTAACAGAGGAATCGTGATATTGGTTGGAAAGATGCCAGAGCGAGGAATCGCCACACTGCGCGGACGCAGCCATTGGCCCGCAGCATTGCGAGCCTCACGCCGAATCCGAAGTAACTCCGCCGTTTCGCGGCTTCCGCGCAACGCTGTGACTTCTAGACGATAACTGCCAGCCGGTTCGTTGCCGTCGAAGGGACGCACAGTGATGACGTATGTTCCGCTTTCTTTGGCTATGATTTCGACTATTTCATCTCCACTGCGTCCAGTTGGACTGTCGATAGAATCCAACAATTTACCCGCAGGATTTCTAACATCGACGACGACATCAACTCCCTGTTGATGCACAACTACTTCTGCGGACTCGCCGCGCTCAAGGTGCAAGGCGTATTGGTGAGAATCGCCCGGCTTCAACATTTCTTCTAGAGCGGTCGAACGGTTAAGCGTTACTGGAATTTGTGCGAAGGCCGCAGAAAAGAAAGCAATGGACGCTAACAGCCAGACACATGACTGTAATTGTGATGCTTTTGGGATCACGGTGCGTTTTTTTCTTGGATTCGTATATTTTGGGTAAAGACCGGAAGGACTGATATTGTCGCCAACGCAATCGCTTTGCTGACGTCTTTCATAAATTCTGATCAAGATTCACTCTCCATCCATTGGAGGCAGGCCTCATCTATTAGAGATCGCCGTATTGGAAATGAGCGGCAGAGGACATGAACAATGTGCCTTCTACCTTGTCGGTTAGGTGACTCACTGTTCAGCTGTTCGCTTCAGAATCCAGGAGTTTGTTTTCTTTGGAGATTTGACCTTGCCCTTCAAGAGCTCTGATGCGCCCTTTGAAAGCGGAATCTGCGCATCCTTGGCCAAGTCACTTTTCTTTGATCTGATCCGTTTGGATACCCCTGATCGTAGACTGAGTTGACGTCGCGAGCCGAATCTGCAAGCACGAGATCTGAGTGTTTCAGAATGCGCATCGCTATTCGTAGCGAAGTGCAATCAGTGGATCAACTTTCGTCGCCCTCCGCGCTGGAATGTAGGTGGCCAGCAATGCCACGACAGTCAGCAGCAGTGCTACGCCTGCAAGAGTGGCCGGGTCGGTTGCACTCACACCAAAAAGGAGGTTCTTCAACAACCGAGTCAAAGCAATCGACGCAATTAACCCAATCGCAACACCAACCAGCGCCAAAGCCATGCCCTTCTTCACGACCAGCTTCAGCACGTCACGCGCTTGCGCGCCGAGCGCCATCCGCAGACCAATCTCATGTGTGCGCTGCGATACGCTGTAAGCCATCACACCGTAAATTCCAACGGCTGCCAGTAACAGGCCCAACGCCGAGAAAAAGGTTAGCAGAGACAGATTGAACCGCTGCGGCGCAACTGAGCGGCCGACTAACTGTTCCATCGAGCGAAGATTTCTAACCGGCAAGCCAGGATCGAGCTGGCGCATCTCCCTTCTAACTGCATCGCTGAGCAGTAATGGATCGCCAGTCGTGCGTAGGACAAAGCTGGATTGCCGCAATACCCCGCTCATCCCTTCGGGTGCCTGCGTCAGCGGGATAAAAACCGTGGCGGGCGAAGCTTCGCCGAGACTTCTCTGCTTCGTCTCGTTGACCACGCCGATGACGCGACGCATCGCCGGATCAAAGCCGACGTACAGTTGCTGTCCGAGCGGTTCAACGTTGGCGAAGTTCCGGCGCGCAAACGCTTCATTGACAATGACCACGGCTTCAGCGCCGATCGTGTCGTTCTCATTGAACTGTCTGCCCTGGCGCACGGCCATTTTCATCACCCGGAAGTAGTCGGATGAAATCAGGCGGTACTCCGCCGAGCCAGTCCACTCGCTCTGTCCGGCTAACCGGTAAGGCATGTTGAGCCACCTATCCAGTGGTAACTTGTTGGTTACAGCTGCGGCTTCGACACCGGACAGACCGCGAAATCTTTCGAGCCCGCGCGAGTAGAGATCATTTATCTTTGCCACCGTGTCATAGTTGTTTCTTCGAGGCGAAATCTCAAAGCTCAGCAGATTTCGCGCCTCAAAGCCGGGCTCGACGCTGCGCAAATTGGCAAAGGTCCTGAGCAACAAGCCTGCGCCGACCGTCAGCGCTAGGGCCAGGGCGACTTCGACAACGACCAACATGCTACGCAAACGTCCGCGCGCCCTGCCTGCGCCAATCTTGCTCGCGCCTTCTTTGAGCGCGCCATTCACATCAAGGCGCAACATGTCCCACGCCGGCGCAAGACCGAAGACGATGCCGGTCAGAAGGCTGGCCGCCAAACAAAAGGATAAAACACGCCAATCCAAACTGATTTCGTCAGCGCGCGGAATCATGCCTTCAGGCAGCAGCGTCCGCATTGCATTCAAGCCCCAGATAGCCAACAGAAGTCCGCCGAAGCCGCCCATTAGCGCAAGGACCAAGCCTTCGGTGAGCAGTTGACGAATCAAGCGCCAACTACCGCCACCCATCGCCATCCGAATCGCCATTTCTTTCTGCCGCGCCGCCGCTCGAGTCAATTGCAAGTTGGCGACGTTCGCGCAGGCGATGAACAACACAAAGCTGACTGCGCCGAGTAGAATCCACAGCAACTCTCGCACGCTGCTCGTCATATTCACCCGCCAGTTTCGCGCTCCAAAGGTTTCGTTCTCTTGCACCTGTTTCGGGTAACTAGCGCGGAACTTTTCAAACAGCAGACTCAGTTCCGAACGCGCCTGATCTGCTGTTAGGCCTTGCTTCAAGCGGCCGATTACAGTCCAGTTGTGCCCTTCGTTCTTACTGGCTGGGTTGACGCGCATCGGCACGAAGACGTCCTGAGCCCCGAAGTATTCAAAACCTGGAGGCATGATCCCGACGACTGCATAGGCGTTGCCGTTAAGCGTGATGGTCTTGCCAATTATTCCTGTCTCTGAACCGAAGCGATGACGCCACAATCTGTCGCTCAGAATCACCACCCGTTCACCGGTCGGGCTGTCTTCGTCTTTCGTGAAGGTGCGTCCCTTGGCGGGAAGCACGCCGAGGACGCGAAAGAAATCAGCCGATACGATCAAGCCCCGGATATATTCGGTTTGGCTTTCGTCGCCCAGATAAGTGTTCGAACCCATCTCCTGAGTGGCAGTTATCGCACCAAATGATTGGTTATTGTCGCGCAGGCAGACGAACTTCGGCTCGCTGAGAGCTTGAACGTCGCTGCCTGGGAAAGCGCGTCCCACCTCCATCAGCATTTCCGCTCCGGGGTAAGGCAACGGACGCAAAAGAACCGCATTAACAACGGTGAAGATCGCCGTGTTCGCTCCGATCCCGAGCGCGAGCGTCACGAGCGCAATGGCAGTGAAGACCGGCCGCTTTACCAACATCCGCAAACTGAATCGAAAATCCTGCCACAGGTCTTCAATGAACCTCACTCTTCGCATGTCTCGACACTCTTCCTTTCGTTGGTCCAACCCGTGCATCGCGCGTAACGCAGCGTAGCGCGCCTCTTCTGCCGACATGCCGGCGGCTATATTCACCTCCATCTGTCGCTCAAGGTGGTAGCGGAGTTCCTCATCAAGCTCGGCTTCGACTTGAGCGCGGCGAAACAGTGACCGAACCCGCAACGGCACGGTGTAAAACCAGTGTTCCAAGTGCATCGCTCAGGTCTCTTTTAGCTGCACGACCAGGGAGATGGCCGTTGATAAACGATTCCAGTTGGCAGCCTCCCGCTCTAGGTGTTTCCGGCCAGGACGTGTCAACGTATAAAACTTCGCGCGTCGGTTGTTTTCGCTTGGCTTCCACTCGGCCTTGATCCAGCCCTCCTGTTCAAGCTTGTGAAGAGCTGGGTACAGTGAGCCATCACTGACCTGCAGTGTGTCGCCAGAAACCTGTTTTAGGCGTTGACCGATCGCCCAGCCGTGAAGCGGCTCCAGGGCGAGCATCTTCAATATCAGAAGGTCCAGGGTTCCCTGGACAAGGTCTGTTGGCTTACTCACTGTTCTTCCTCGGTTACCGAGATAAATATACATTGTTCCTCTCGGTAATCAAGGGGGGTAATCGCTTCCTATCAAGCACCGGGCTGTCCCAAACCATCAACATCTAATCGGTTTGTAACCAATGATGCGATGGATACTGATGGAACGCCCAAAGACCGGCCGGCCATTCGATGACATCAAAAAGCGTTCACCGGTGCTTGCGAGGACGCGGAAATCGAGCGCTTAGTCTGGCACGATCTTCGGGCCACTTACGGCACGAGGTTAGGCGAGGCAGGATTCAACGCTTACGACATCGCTAAGCTCATGGGCCATGCCAACATCTCGACCAAGTCAGCGTTTATGTTCGTAACTTGCCGCTTGGCGCAGGTGAAGCAGTGATGCTAAAAAATCAGCGCCGTCACAATACCGTCACAAGTGAGGATTCCGGCACTTTGATGGTCGCTGTAAATAGTTAATAATCAAGGCATGGCGGGGTAGCTCAGCTGGTTAGAGCGTGGGATTCATAACCCCAAGGTCGGCGGTTCGATCCCGCCCCCCGCTACCAATAAAATCAATAACTTAGGCGGCAGGCACCTGCCGCTGTTTTGCTATTGTGGGGACTTTTGTGTCGGTACGCGTTTGCCGTTGCGCAAGCGCTTCCATTGCGCGTCGTAAACCCTCGTCAGTGGCGTGAGTGTAACGCGCGGATGTTTGAATGCATCGATGGCCGAGAATCGCCATGATCTCTCGAGTGTTAGTGCCGGCGTCGGCGAGCCTGGTCGCGGCTGTGTCGCAGATCATGAAACCGAACGTCGTCGACCTGCAATAACACAAGCAGTGCCAATCCGTTCTTGAGATCGGTTCGTGGCTTCTTAGTCTTATGGTTGAAAAGACTTACTCGGTGTGGCCGATTTCGCGGTGCAAACCGAGTAATTCCCTTCTCGCGATAGCATTCATTGGAATGCTTCGACTGTGGCCTGATTTAGTC
>JBKPAC010000121.1:0-5573 GCA_046726175.1 Acidobacteriota bacterium | reverse complement strand
GCTTTGAGATGCCTGAGCTGAAAAAGAAATGATCTTGAGGATCAAGATAACTGGTGACACAAAATAACAAGATTAGGAGGAGACTGTTATGAAGATCGATGGCGGATGTCACTGCGGCTACATCACCTACGTCGCGGAAGTCGATCCGGACAAGGTCGGGATATGTCATTGCACGGATTGCCAGACCTTATCGGGTTCCGCCTTTCGCGTCAGTGTTCCTGCAGCAAAAGAGGCGTTCAGCTTACGTGGCGCAGAACCAAAGATTTACGTAAAGACTGCCGAAAGCGGAAACAAGCGCGCCCAAGCATTCTGTCCCGAGTGCGGCACGGCGATTTACGCAGCAGACGTAACCGATCCTCAGGTGTTCAATATCCGTGTGGGTACGGCGCGCCAGCGAGCCGAGCTGCGGCCAAAGTCACAAGGGTGGTGCCGGTCCGCGCTCGACTGGGCCATGGACCTGCGGTCCATAACGCAGTTTCCCAAACAACGGAGCAGTTAGGACAGACTCGGGCCAGTTAAGAGCTTTGAGTTCCCGAAAGATGCGCTAACACGGTGGATGGCGACCTGTCTAAGTGCCGCTTCGCGTTTCTAACGCGCGGTAGCTCGGCACTGCGCAATAGCTTTGAGATTGTGAAAAAGAGTGGGGCGGATCTTACAGTCGGCGAATAAATGAGCGCCACCGCTCACCGCCCCGATGAATCTTCTTGAAAGGTTTATTTTGTTGCGCTGGACTTCAGCTTTTTGCCACCCTTCTCAAGGCCCTTCGTCAAGTGCCCGTCTTCATCCTTCTTCTTTTGCAGCCCGGATGGAAGCTGACCTTTTTTCTCTGTGTATTTTTGGAGACCAGAAGGTAACTCGCCGGCTTGGCGACCGGAATTCTCTTTTGTTGCACTCTTTTCCGTACTCTTATCTTTGCCCTTACCTTCCTGCTTGGCCATAGCAGGATACGCTGTCACTCCCAATGCGAAAGTGACTACAATTGCCGGAATCATCCTTGAAATGTTCATACTCTCTCCTTTGTTTTCTCAACACTTCAGCTCGGGTACAAAGAGGCTTTTAACCTCTTTGTACCCGAGGTTGTTGTTGGTGATTTTAGTGAAGATCGTTTTTTTAATTTTCTGCCACAGTAATGACGCTGATTGCCCAGCGAACGAAGCCTAGAAGCAGCAAATGTGCCATGGCACGGTCTGGGTGTTTGGTGGAAGTTTGGCGGATCACTGGGATGCTCGAAATACCAAAGTGTTACTCGGCGACGAGAAATTTTTACCGCCACGGAAGTGTGTTTGACGCGACTGAGAAAGTGGGATGAAGTGTTGGTAACATTACTTCAAAGAACCATGAAGTTACCAAACGTCTGACGAAATAACTTGGCATTGGCGTTGCTGGTTGGACCCTAAAACAGTCACACAAGGAGATACACGCTGCCTCCGGAGGTAACTGATTATGGCTCGACCCTGTCCGAACGTTCTAGTAGTAGATGATGATGCCGCTACGCGCGATGGTTTGACTGCGTTGCTGGAAAGCTGGGGCTATCATGCGTTGGCGGTGTCCGACGGTCAGACTGCGCTGCAAACGTGCAACCAGGATCTGCCTCACGCGATTGTAAGCGACCTCTTGATGCCTGGGATGACCGGGCTTGAGTTTATCAAAGCGTTACGTGAACGCGTGCACCAAGTAGCGATCATAATGTTAACAGGCCAAGCGACAATCGAAACCGCCGTGCAAGCCATGAAACTCGGCGCCTATGACTATTTGCCGAAACCGTTGGAGTCGGCAAAGTTGCGTGCCGTACTCGAGAAAGGACTGAATCAAGTAGGGTTCGCGCGTGAGGCGAACGTGCTGCGTCAGAAGTTGGAGTCGCCTTTGGGCTCCTATGGTGAACTCATCGGCAAATCGGCAACCATGCGCCAGGTTTACCAACGACTGAGCCAAATAGCCCCTACGGATGCCGCTGTCCTGGTGAGTGGTGAAAACGGCACTGGCAAAGAGCTTGTGGCGCGCACTCTTCATGATCTTTCTCCAAGGCGTGCGGGAACTTTTTTGGCGCTGAATTGTGCTGCTATGGCACCTACGTTGATGGAGAACGAACTCTTCGGTTATGAAAAGGGGGCATTCACGAATGCTTTAGAGCGGCACCGGGGCTGCTTCGAGCAAGCTGACGGCGGGACGCTTTTCGTCGACGAGATCACCGAGATGGCGACGGAGATTCAGGCAAAGTTTCTGCGAGTCCTGGAAGAAAGACAGGTGCGTCGGGTCGGAGCCATTGCGAGTATTCCCGTAGCAGTCCGCGTCGTCGCTGCCACGAATCGCCTGCCCGCTAGCGCCGTCAAAGAAGGAAAACTCACACGGGATCTTTTTTACCACTTGAATCGCTTTCATTTGGCGCTTCCACCGCTCCGGGAACGGGGCGATGATATTCCGCTATTGGCTCGTTATTACCTGGAGTCATTCGGCGAAAAATATCAGCGGCCGATCATGCCCTGGGCTTCTGACTTTGTGGAGGCCCTGCTCGCCCATTCGTGGCCCGGCAACGTGCGTGAGCTACGCAACGCAATGGAACGAATAGCGCTGGAGGCTCCCGGCCCAAGTCTGACTGCCGCCGATGTTCGGAAAGTTACAAGAGTTTAGTTCAGCACCCTCCAACGAACCGGTCTTAATCTCCATCCGTTGCTTTCCTACTTCGGGCTCCTATCTCGTTTCATTGAGCACCTTCTGCGAAAATTTATGTTATAATCCGGAACATGATTTGGGTTTTCATCGCGATCGCCGCTATTGCCGTGTTGTGGTTTCTTCTCCGTGCGACGGGTTGATCATCACTCATCCTCGTACCACGAACAACCGCAGAACTCCGGCCAAGCAGATCGGTCTCACGATTCCGCAGAACGTGCTCACACGGGCGGACAAGGTGATCAATTAATATCGCTTCATTGAAGTTAAACTCTTCGGGGGCGGTGTCGCACCCCTCTGGTAAAAATTCTCTGCCCTGGTTCAATTTCTCTGTCCTTTCCTGACCGTCGGTTCTCCAGAAGCTCCCGTAAGTCGCGGCTCATGCCATGGCATGTTTACTGCTCCTTTCATCGCGCCTAGCTAATGAGGGAGTCATTACAGTGGAGAAAATAAAAGGAGAAATAAAACGATGAGCCTCGTGGAAAATACGGATACTTCGATCAAACTTCTGACCCTGAGAGAGGCTGCGAGCATACTCAAGATTTCGAAACGAACTCTGCATCGCATGATCCAGACCGGGCAGATTCCTGGATTGAAGGTCGGCGGTCAATGGCGAATTTTGCAAAGTCGATTAGAAGAATTGGTTCAAGAAGAAAAAAATACCGTGCCTAATGCCGGTGCAATCGCTTGCCCAACGGTGGTTGATTAGGAGCGTCCAGATCGCTGCGCAGCCCTCGTGGCTGGCGAACTCGATTTTTCCACCACTCTCGGGGCCGCAACTTCGCCATCATGCGAGGCAATGGCATAGATCCCTCCCAGGTAACGTTTCTTTCCACACAAGTCACGGAGAACGCCTATAAAGCACTGATTAGCAAGAAAATCTCGGCGACATTGCTGTCTCCACCCTACGCCGAAGCGGCTGAAGCGAGAGGATCGTAAATAGCGGATCTAAAAGCCTGATTCGGCCGCTCAAAAAAAAATAATGTCTATTGGGCAAACGATGATGCTTCAAATCCCATAGAATCGTCTGGGATTGTCGGAAAGAATTTTCCGTTTGACCTGCGGATTGAGGCCCTCCATCGCTTTGAACCGGGAAATCGCGTTGAGCTCGCTCGAGGTATCCCCATGGCCGTAGTCGGTACCGATAACGAGATTTTCCTCGCCCGCGTAAGAGATAACATAAGAAAAGTCGTCATCCGTCTGAGTTGAAACATAGATCCCGTAGTCGCGGAAGCAGCTCATCGAGACCGGGTGTTCGCCTCCCAAGGAGCGCCGCACGGCTTCGTGAACGACCCAGGGCACCCACTGGCTCGATGTCTCGATGAAACCCCAGCGCAGCTTCGCGAAGACCCGTGGTATCTCGCTCATGATCAGCGCGTAGCATGCGGTGACTGTCGGGACTCGAAATGTCGAGAAACCGCCGCCGGACTCGTTGTTCAGCAAATTGAACAGATCGGGGTTCCCGTTGGCAATGTGCACGGTCACCGGAATGTCGAGTCGCTGCGCCTCGTCATAGATTGGATAATAAAATGGGTCTGTCATCAGCTTACCCCTTTCGAAGGGGCGCACGCAGACGCCGACGGCGCCATGTTCCTTGGCGAAGCGAATTTGCGGGGCGGCTTCGGTCGGCGTCAACGCCGGAACGACACAGGTCCAGCGCAAGCGGTTCTCGCCTAGTTTCCAGACATCCGCCAGCCAGCGGTTCCAGCTCCAACAGAGCGCGATCTCCACTTCCGGGCGGCGCGTGAGAGGCCGGAGCCAGAGCGAGTTGTAGAGCACTTGCACATCGATCCCCAGGGCGTCCATGTGTCTCAGCCGTTTGGTCACATCGCTGAGTTCCCGGGCTTGCACCGGAGTCCCCACTTCCCGGCCGAATCTTTTGACATGCTCTTCAGATTGCTTCTCGTTGGGCGAGGGAAACTTGGGGCCGAGATCCTCGTCGTCGAGAACCCAATGCTGGCGCTCGGGATTGTCCGGCTCGGCCACTAGCGTAGGGCGATATTTTTCTTCGCCGGCCTCGAGATAATCCCATACGCGCTCGCTCTCCACCACATGCGCGTCCGCATCGATGACATCCGTTTTTGCATTTGCCGTTAACATGCGATCCTCGTCGTCAAAGGCGTTACCAACATCGGCTCCGCTGCCTACAGGTTGTATTGGGTCACCATGAATGCACAGTTTACGATTTCTCTTTCCCGATTTTGTTAGCTCGCTTCTCCCAAAGTCACCGCCACGTCGTCTTTGCTCGCCTCGAATCGTGTGCCAAAGCGGGCGGAGATTTTCTGTATGTCCTTGACGATCTCCGGAGCCTGGGACGGTTGAAAGAAGTCAGGAGGGCCGTTCCCCTTGTACAGTCCAGGGACGAAGGAGAGACGCTGGAGTTTGCCATCTTGGATATGGCAGCGCACCAGCATAGCCAGGAGCATGTGGTTGGGGCGCTTCTGGTAGTGAAGGTCGTGGACAAAATTCCCCAAAGAGTAGAGTATGGGCTTGCCTTTGTAGACCTCAATCGCCTGGAGAACGTGAGAATGATGGCCGGCCACCATGTCTGCGCCGGCGTCGATAGCGAAATGGCCCATCTCCGTCTGGTATTCCGTAAGCTCGCCGGTTCCCCCCGTAGTCGGTGACACGCCCCAGTGCCACGACACAATCACTACGTCCGCTTCTTTTCGCGCTTTACGAATATCCTCTTCCAGAGCCGCACGGTGCGCGCCGCGATCAGGAACAGTGTGAATGATCGGTGGAGAGCCTGGCACATGGTGAACCCGAAGACGGGGCTCGTAGAAAGTCTGGACGGGATAATACGCAATACCGCCCCTGTCTTCTGTGGCCGCCGCCGTGATCGGATCGCACACCGAGGCGCGGCAGACGAAAGCGACCTTAGTTCCGTTGCGCTCGATGATGGC
>JBKPAC010000120.1:0-7940 GCA_046726175.1 Acidobacteriota bacterium | reverse complement strand
GTGCAGCTTGATCGGGCCGGGCAGCACGTCATCCTCCGACATCGAAAGCCCCGACTTTACCGTCGCGACCATTGCGTTAATGATCTTGTCGATGAAGGCATAAACCTCCTGTTCCGTCCTGCCCGCGATCGACATCTCGTTAGCAAGCATTACCTTTGCGATCGAGATTTTGTTGTTGTCAGCGTGAGCGCGAAGCTCTTTCATCGTCGAGAAAGGGTACTTCGGGGGGTTCTTCTTCGGCGGGGTATAGCCTTTCCACTCAATGAATCCGCCACCCACTGAGTAGTATTCCTGCTCAAGCAGCACCTCATCTCCGGCCAAAAGTTTGCAAGTCATCGTATTCGGGTGCTTGAAGTCGCCCTTGGTCGCGTCGTAAATGATGTCCTTCAGGCTGACGTTGATCGTCTTGTCGCCGAGCTTGACCGGGAAAGTCTGATCGGGCTTATCTCGCAGGCTGTCGAGAAACAACGGGTCTACAGTTGCCGGCTCTTTTCCTACTAGTCCTGCTAGTGCGGCCCGTTCCGTGCCGTGCCCCTTGCCAGTAGCGCTAAGGCTGCCAAACAGATGGACCTTTAACGCCGTTGCCTTGGCGAGCTTGTCCGCGGGAAGTTTCGTTGCCCTTTGATAAAAATCATAGGTTATGCGCATCGGACCGATCGTATGCGAGCTCGATGGACCAGGCCCTACCTTATAGAACTCGTCTATCGTGGTCATCACTGGGCCTTTGCCTTTCTGTACAACGTTCAGGTTCGGGTCGAGTGGCGGCGCCGGGGCCGGTGCCGTAGACCGTGCAGTTTTCTCCTGCGCGGAAATGCTGCGACCGGTGATTACCGCGGCTGCAGCAACAACAGCACCTCGCATCACGAACGTACGGCGATCCACACCGGATGGGATCGCCTCCGACATCACGTAGCTGGTATCGGCTAGGGGATCTTCATGAACAACTTCACTGGGTCTTTCATTCGAGCTAAATTCGTCATGAAATTTCTCATTTTCTTTTGTGGACATGCCGCACCTCGACCTTTCACAAAAAATCAATCAGGCACGAACCGCGTCAACGGCTAGTCAGTTCCTGATTTGGTTTAATATTTGCTCGTACGTACAAGCCTTTTGATCGCTTGCTGGTTTTCTTCAGAGTTCGGGGTATTTGTGGGCTCTACTTCAGTATCGAATGCAATTAAGAGGATTGTTACTGTCAAAAGTACGAGGAGCGCAGTTCGAGGAATTACTTGGAATTACTTTGGAGACGGGAGATTAATGTGCTTAGCCGCGCGCAATGAGCCGGGCCTCTTCGAGATTGAGACGTGAGTCGAACCGAACGCGGACTTTACGGCCTGGCATCTCGGAGGCTATCCTAAGCACAATTTCCTCCGCTCCCAAATATCCTTCTTGTTTACTCAAATAGTTTCGCCCCTAAACCAGTAACGAACTGCGTTGGCGATACGTGAAGAGCATCGAACTGTGTTAGCTGCAAAAACACGTACCACAGCGCACACTTATTAATTCGGTTGCGAATTCGGAGGTTCTAAGAACACATGAATTACATGAATCTTCACAGACCAGCATTGGGTCCACTGTTGGTTGTCCTGATGATTACATTTGTTGTGTCGGTGCAGGCGCAGTACGGCCCTGGTACGAAATCCCAGGGAAGTAGTAAGAAGGGCTCGCCATCACTGACTGCCACGTTAGTTGATCCGGAAAAGAAGGCTCAGCAAAAGCTGCGACTGTTTCGGTGACGGTTGCGGGCATCAAGTTGATTGATCCGGCTGCGGTAATGGAAAAGCCAAGAACAGGTCACGGCCATCTCCATTACCAAGTGGATAATGGACCAATAATCGCGACAACGACGACGAAACTGAGTTTCCACGGCTTAACTCCAGGCAACCACAAAATTGTCGTGATGCTCGCGGGGAATGATCACAATCCGCTGGGGCCACAGCAAACGTTAGACGTGACGATCCCTTAACAGCTAGAGACGGTGAGTTGAGGAGACCACGATTCTGTTTCGCGATATGTCTGCCTTTTGGAACAAACAAATTGAGAGAGCAGACTACCTCTCATCAGAGTCGAGCGGATCAAAAGAGTTACTGACGTTTTATGCTCAACTCCTTCGTGCGCAAAAAGAGATCTACGAATCTCTTCGTGCTCGCAAGGACTGGTTGCCTTCCGGTGAGTTGGAGAGGGATCTGCCACTTATCCAGCAATGGATGGTTGGGTTACTTGAGAGTGTTGCGATTCATGGTCCGACGTCGCTCGCATCGGAAGCGCAAGTCCTTCTTGCTGGCGAGTCGGACCTTCTCGCCCGAAAACTATTGGACTATTGGCGCAGTCCTTCAGACGCGCAGTTCTTCGCCAAGTCGCTCCTTCAACCTTACGTGCATTGGCTAGCGGAAACGGGAACCATTCCCCTGGGAAGAGAGCATGTAGGCGACGAACGGACGTGTCCTTTTTGTGGGGGCCAGCCGCAAGTCAGCTTTCTTCAAGCCAAAGAGAGCACCAGCGAAAGCGGCAACCGTGACCTGCTTTGTGCCACGTGTCTTTCATCGTGGGAATTCCGACGCGTGGCCTGTGCCAACTGTAGTGAAGAGCGTCCCGCAAAACTGGGTTACTTTCATTCACCCGAGTTCGATCACATCCGGATCGAAGCGTGCGATTCCTGTAAGCACTACATCAAGGGAATAGACCTCACTCGCCTCGGGAAGGCAGTGCCATTGGTCGATGAGATTTATGGTGCGCCGCTTGACCTCTGGGCCAAGGAACATGGCTATACCAAAATTGAATTGAATCTAGTAGGTATCTGATGGCCCGGCCCAGGAATCGAACGTCGGACAGGCCTTCCTCAGGATCATTTCTTTTCATTGACATTGATACCGCGTGATACTAGAGTTCCGCCCGAAATACCCAGCCCTGAACATTCCGTTCAGGCTAAAAACGTCAGTCTTACGAAGCAACTAGATCGCACTTCATCAGCGCTTTGTTAATCGCGATATGCCGACCTTCCGGTTAGGCGAGTCGTAAACCACCTCAAATGATCCAGCCCGACAAGGGATTGGACGTGTTTGGTATCCGTTCCACACTTTAGGAGTTCGAAATGAGTATCAAAATAAAGTCCTTCCTGTTTTTGCTCATTGCGGTTTTCATCGTTGCTTCAATCCTCATCTTCCGACGTCCGATTCAAAAACCTGATCTGAAGCAAACGATATCCGTTGAAACCTCCGGTGCGACTGTGCCTGGCGAAGAGACTCGATCCTCAGCACTTGAAAGCACAAAGAAGCAATCCGTAGCCGTCGCGTCTGCCGAACCGCAACGCCGCCAGAGCATCGCCAGTAAGCGAACCGAGGGATCCGACGTCCCGGAAACCGAATCAGAATCAACAGTCGTTTTAAGGCGCAACGGAAAAGAAATCCGCCTGAAACAGGAGAAGCGACGACCTGGGGCACGTTTCGATGAACCTGCGGAAGCAATGCGCAGGTACGTGCAAAGGCGTGTGCCCAAGGGCGCCACCGAAGTGCCTGTGGAACGTTACTTCACAGCACTCAATCACATTAACCGTATGGAGCAGTTTTCGACGCCAAGGAATGCGCGCATGCCGTCGATTGAAGCTCAGAAGAACGGTGGTGTTAGCACCGAAGCGCAGTTTGTTTGGGATCCTCTAGGGCCGGGAAACGTCGGTGGCCGCACGAGAGCGCTGTTGGTTGATCCGAATGACCCAAAAATTATGTACACGGCCGGTGTTGCCGGCGGCGTCTGGAAGACCACAGATGGTGGCGGATCCTGGTCGGCGCTCGACGACTTCATGGCGAACATCGCCGTTAACTCGATGGCTTTCGAGCCCGGCAATTCCAGCGTCATCTACGCGGGCACGGGCGAGGGTTACTTCAACGGCGATCGCGTGCGTGGCGCGGGCATATTCAAGACTACGAATGCAGGCGCCAATTGGACGCGCCTCGCCAGCACGAACAACTCCGACTTCTTCTTTGTTAACGACATCGTTGTAGGCAATGGTGCCAACTCGCAGCACGTGTATGCCGCTACTGGACGTGTACTTGGAACTGGCGTCACTGGTGGCGTCTGGCGTTCGCTCGACGGAGGTACGACTTGGACGCAGGTTCTTGTCTCGAACGCGGCGAACGGCGGGAACGGTGCGATGGACTTAGCGATCCGCACGGACCAGCCGACCGACTACGTGTTCGCCGCTCTAGGCACCTTCGCGCAGTCGCACATCTGGCGCAACACGGACGCAGGTGGCGCGGGCACTTGGGTTGACGTCTATACCGAAGCGAACATGGAGCGCACATCGCTCGCGATAGCGCCGTCGAACCAAAGCGTCATCTACGCGATGTCCGCGAGCCTTAGCGCCGCGCCAGTCAACGGCAACAACTATCTGGACGGCCTTCTCGCGGTCTTCCGTTCGACATCGAATGGAGATGCAGGCTCCTGGACGACGCAGGTTCGCAACGACAGCGCCAACAAGCAGGACACGTTGCTGCTCTCGAATCCCGTCAACGCAGTTCTGGTGGAATGCGGCTTTGGCGGGACAAACAATTTCCTCAACCAGGGATGGTACGACAACGTTATCGCAGTCGACCCGTTCAACCCGGACATCGTCTGGGCTGGCGGAATAGACATGTGGCGGTCGAACAACGCCGGCGTCAATTGGGGCGTGGCCGCGTACTGGTGGTTCCAGGTCAACGGCACACCGCCGAACAACGGAGACCCGCAGTTCGTCCACGCAGACAACCACGTCATAGTCTTCCACCCAAGTTACAACGGCGATACCAACCAGACAATGTGGGTTGGTAACGATGGAGGCATCTTCAAGACCGACAATGCCAGGAACGGCAATGTCGGCTACGTCAACGGCACAACGCCTTCGGGCGGCACCGTCACGGCAACAAGCCCGATTTGCGGCAATGGCACTCCTACGTTCCCGAATCCTGTCATTTGGGGGCCGCTCAACAACAGCTATGCGGTCACCCAGTTCTATCACGGTCTGCCCTACCCAAATGGCACAACGTACTTCGGCGGCACTCAGGACAACGGCACAAACCGCGGCACCGACGCTGCGGGGCAGAACGCCTGGGAGATGATTAATGGCGGTGACGGTGGTTACGTCGCGGTAGATCCGACGAACACGAACATCCTATACGCCGAGAACACAGCGCTCTCCTTTAGGAAGTCGACGAACGGCGGCGCGAGCTTCAACTCCGCGATAACGGGTATCTCGGGCGATGTCTTCCCATTTATCAGCGTGTTTAGGATGGATCCTAACAACAATGCGCGACTGTGGCTGGGCGGCCGATTCATGTGGCGCACCGACAATTCTGCGGGCAATTGGACGCGTACGAGCAACACGCAGCAGACCGGCACCTCGATCACTGCGATCGCGATCGCGACGGGTAATTCGGACATTGTCATAGACGGCGCCGCTTCGGGGCAGCTTCGCCGTACGACAGTGGCAACAACCGCAGACGCCGCAAGTCCGCTCGTGACGACGTGGCTACAATCCTTCACGCCACGCGGCAACGGCAACGGCACGATCTCGTGGGTCGAGTACGATCCGACCAACGTGAACAACGTTTGGGCCACGATCTCAAACTTCAACGGTCTGCCGAACGCCAACGGCACCAATGCCGGTCACGTGTTCAAGAGCATCGATGGTGGCGCTACCTGGTCACTACTTGACGGAACGGGAGCGAATACGATTCCTGATATTCCGGTACATTGCATCGCCGTCATTCCTAACAATCCGCAGCGTCTCTATGTTGGTACTGATTTGGGAGTTTTCGTTTCCATTGATGGGGGCTTGAACTGGTTCAAGGAGACTGGCTTCCCTAACGTCGTTACGGAGACTTTGGCCGTTAACACGATTGGGCCTAGCACGACTGTCTTCGCATTCACACATGGACGCGGCGCATTTAAAGTCGTTATCACTCCGACAGCGGCGCCGGCAAGAATCAGCGGCACAGTGACACTGCCGGATGGTTCGGCTCTGGGTGGTGTGCCGGTTTTCCTGAGTGGCGCGCAGTCGAGGACGACTATCACTGACAGTCTGGGGAATTATCGTTTTGATAACGTCGACACTGAAAACTTCTACACGGTGACGCCGGCACTCGCGAACTTCCAGTTCAGTCCGGCCAATCGTTCTTTCTCGTTGAATGGCAACAAGACCGATGCAATGTTTACCGCGGTTCCTGATGCCATTCCCACCGCCAACGTGATCGACACCAGTGAGTATTTCGCGCGTCAGCAGTATCTCGACTTCCTTGGTCGGGATCCTGACCAGGGTGGGTTCGAGTACTGGAGCGATCAACTCCGTCAATGTGGCGGCGATGCCAGTTGTCTGCGGCAACGACGCATCGATGTCTCTGCAGCGTTCTTTGACTCACCAGAGTTTCAACAAACTGGCTCGTTCGTTTATCGCCTCTATCGAGGTGCGCTGGGTCGGCAAGTCAGCTTTGCCGAATTCCAGGCCGATCGCCGGCAGGTGATCGCCGGGCCTAATCTCGATCATGACAAGGCAGCCCTCGTCGCTGCGTTTGTCGAGCGGCCTGAATTTGTGGCGCGCTACGCAACGAGTACTACGGCAGACACGTTCGTCGATGCACTCCTTCGGACACTGAGTGGTGCGGGTGTTGACCTGAGCGCGGAACGCGGCAATCTGCTCAATCGCTACAACTCCGCTGCGACGATGAGCGAAAGTCGTAGTCTTGTGCTACGCGAGGTGAGCGACAACGCGGCGTTCACGCGCGCGGTTTACAATTCGGCTTTTGTGACGATGGAGTATTTTGGCTACTTGCAACGCGATCCAGATCCCGGTGGTTACGCGTTCTGGCTGAATGTGCTCGATCAAGTCGCGCCGAACAATTATCGCAGCATGGTCTGCGCGTTTCTGACCTCGGCGGAGTATCAACGCCGCTTCGGCACGGTCATTACTCGCAGCAATGCTGAGTGCGGGAGGTAATCAATCGAGCTGGTCGGGACCTGTAAACTAAGGGCGAGCGCTGATACGCTCGCCCTTTTTCGCAGTCAAGACCCTTACGCATTACAAAACGCCATGTTCCCTTTTTCGGCGTACGTCACCTCACGTTGTAAAGCCTCGTTCAATATACTCCGCAACTCAGAGCTGGTCCGTGGCCGGACAAACTCCCCCATCCAATAGAGCGCGCTCAGGTAACGATCGCCGATGAATCGGTTATTCGATATCAGACTTGTCAGAAACAGTTGACCTTCGTCAGCAAGCAACCGTTCAAGGTTCTGCACCAACGCTCTCGCCTCTGCAAACTGATGCAACACGTTAAGACAAAGAATTGTGCGGAAGCTCGCCGGCCGGAAGGGCAAATCGCTCAAGTCAGCTTGCAACAGGATGATGTGTTTAGGCACGCGGCCTGCTGCATTCAACAAACGGTTCCGTGCGCGTCGCAGCATAGCCAACGATTGATCGAACGCGACGATTTGCAGATCGGTTTCCAGATAAATCGATGCTGTGAAGAGCAGTGAACCGCAGCCGGCATCCAGGAACTTTCCACTATGTGATGACGTGATGGCTTGACGTGCAAAGGCGACATAATCGCGCGGAGAACTGCCCCACATGAAGGAGTTGTACAAACGGCTGTTAACGACCAAATCATAAATGGTTGCTCTGCGGTCATAATGGTGAGCGTGTGAAGCATCACGTAGCACAGAATAGATGTCATCATCGACTAGTTGAGCAACGTGATTGTCTGCCAGCACTTCTTTTAATTCATACAAAGGATCCATGAGTAGATGATTGCCCTCGGCATCGATCGACGATCAGAGTATAAGTCAGATCTTATGACCTTCAGATTTACCGTCTTCTGATCATATCGGGTGAGGTACTGTTACGCGTTCGACAAGGATCGGGCAAACGAAAGATCCAGGCAAGCTCTATTACGAATGAGTGGTGGGTCTGTTTGCAC
>JBKPAC010000119.1:0-12482 GCA_046726175.1 Acidobacteriota bacterium | reverse complement strand
AATATCGCCACTATCTATGGAGTGCGGTGGCAAGGCAAGCGCGACACCGATTTCGCTGCGGTACGACCACCGAGACCAACGCGGTGTCGATTCGCTTGCCACCGCACTCCAAAGACACCTCAATTGCATCCGGTCTCATCTGGGTGTAATCTTCGCGCGTAATACCAAACCACAATCGGGGCCGGCGATCCACTGTTGCACCATGCAGTTTGTCATACGAGTGTCTGGCCCAGTTAATCTCACGGAGGTCATATGCTGATTGAGTCAACTGTCCATCTCCCCGTCAGTCTGGCTTTCCTGCAGGAGGTATTTCACGCGCCAAACGGCGACGCGTTATTGCGAATAATTTTTCGCTGGTTTCACTTTGCTGCCGGGATTACCTGGATTGGACTGCTCTATTTCTTCAACCTCGTCAACGTTCCAGTTCAGAAAGTGATGGACGCTGATACCAAGAAGAAGGTGAATCCCGAATTGTTGGGCCGCGCTCTCTGGTGGTTCCGCTGGGGTGCCGTGGTGACTGTCCTTGCAGGACTTGCTTATTTCGCCATGTACATTCTCAAGACGGACGTTAACAACGCCAACTCGCTGGGCGGTGGCAGCGTGAACGTGTGGTGGGTATTAATAGCGTGGTTAACTTATCCGATAGTTTTGTTCATCGTTGAGTTTCTGATCATTAAGAAAGTTCCGGCGGTTATAAAAGACGGCCGCGTCTTTGCGCTTGTCATGTTTATTCTCGTGGCCATAGTCACGTATGGCCTCATCAGATTCTTCACGTCTGAACTTACCGCTGGTGGAAACAGCTACGCCAGCAACAAGTCGTATTCGATTGGCATTGGCGGGGCGTACGGCATATTGATGATGCTGAACGTGTGGGGAATTATCTGGCCCAACAACAAGCGAATCATTGCTGCGACAGCCGGCACAGGTCCCGCTGCGCCACCGGAACTCGCTCGACAAGCTTTCATTGCGTCGCGTACCAACGCCTGGCTCTCGTTGCCAATGCTGCTATTCATGGGCACATCACATGGCGACTGGGTTGCATTCGGGAAGTAAGGACGTCGAGCGAAAAATTTAGCCGCGGATTAACGCGGATAAGACGGATCAAACGTTCCAAGATTTCACGAACTATTTCTTCCGATCTGTTCTATCCGCGTTCATCTGTGGCTCTTCTTTATTCCCGCCATACTAATTCCTCTGCTTCATAAATCATTCGCCATACTTTGCGAGCAAAACGTACTCGGGAGGTATTTTCATTCATGAGTACTATGGGCGCTTACAAGGCACGGCAGTTTGATCTAAGCTCGTTGAAGGGCATTTCAGATCAAACGCTTGAGATGCATTTCAAGCTCTACGAAGGTTACGTAAAAGAAACTAACAAGCTGACTGAGAGGATCGCGGAGTTCATAAAGGACGGAAACGTCGATCAGGAAGAGATGCCGGCTTACTCCGAGTTCACGCGGAGGCTGGGTTTCGAATACAACGGCATGGTCCTTCACGAATATTACTTTGACAATCTCAAACGTGGAGGTGGATCAGGGGACCCGGACCGCAACCTGCAGTTTTACAAGGCAGCAGAATCTACGTTTGGCAGCTACGACATCTGGAAGGCGGATTTTGTCGGCATCGGCAAGATGCGTGGTGTAGGTTGGGCGATCTGCTATCAGAATCCGGCAAACGGCCGTTTGTCGAATCATTGGATCACATTGCACGAAACCGGAAACGTAGCGGGTTTTGATCCGATTCTGGTCATGGACGTTTGGGAGCACGCGTACCTGCTGGATTACAAACCGGCCGATCGACCGAAATACATCGAAGCGTTCTTCTCGAACATCAATTGGGACGCGGTTGAGAAGCGGCTGAGGAAACCAGCGGGCGTAAAAAGCGTTACCGCGTAGGGATCGAGTATCAGAGAAAAATTTAGCCGCGGACTAACGCGGATCAGACAGATCAAAAGAAGGAGAAAGGACTGTTATGCTCCTGCTGTATTCTCTGATCTCTCTTATCCGCGTTAATCCGCGGCTAAATTTTCCTGCTCTCTACTTCTGTGGTAACGCCGGCTTGCTCAGCTTGCAGTCGACGTTCAAGGCGCGTAGAAAGTTCAGGAGATCCTCTCGCTGAGTTGCATCCAGCTTGTGTGGCTCGAGATTCTTCTTGTCCAGGTACTGATTCGGCTTACCACCGGCCAGCATCGTATCGACAGCAGCTTCGAGAGTCGGCGCGCTGCCATCGTGGAAGTAAGGCGCTGATTTGGCGATGTCACGAAGAGTGGGCGTCTTGAAAGCTCCCGTATCTTCAGGTTTCTTCGTCACGGTGAATCGACCGACGTCCGGCTCCTTCTGGTCCATGCCGATGCCCACGTTGTGATACTGCTGATCCATAAAAAGGATTCCGTCGTGGCAGTTGTTGCACTTAATTGCCTGGAAGATGTTCCATCCTCGCTTCTCGCTCTCGTTCAAAGCGGATTGATCGCCGGCACGAAAGCGATCCCACTTCGTGTCTCCAGCGATGATGGTGCGTTCATATGCCGCCAGGGCTTTGACGACTAAATCCGGCGTAGCATCGCTGTTGAAGACTTTGTGGAACTGCGAATCGTAACCCTCGAGCGCGTTTAGTTTGGCAACAATCTCGTCTGCCTTTGCTCCCATGTTTGCTTTGGTCCATGCAGCCATCGCCTGATCTTCGAGTGTCTTGCTGCGACCGTCCCAGTAAAACTCTTTGTTATAACCGATGTTCCAAAGCGTCGGACTACTACGCGGCAGCTGCTTGTTAAAGGCGCCGATAGATTTCGGCAAGCCATCAGTTAGACCGTGTTCACAAACGTGACACGAGTAACACGAGCGAGATCCGTCACCACTGAGACGTTCGTCAAAAAAGAGTTGCCGGCCTAGCGCGACTTTCTCAGGAGTAAGAGGATTGTCGGGCGGAATCGGCATCGCTTCGTAGCCGGCGAGCGGCTGCGGAAGCGGTTGAATCTCCGGAGTGAAGGCTTCAGTGTGAGCCTCGCGTTTGCAACTTATGATTGTGGCTGCGGTCAGGCAGGCCAGAATAATGAAAGTTATGCTATGAATTCGTTTATGCATCTTTTTACTTGCGCTTGTCATGGTAATGATAAGCGCCAACCTCCGTCGAAGTAGGTTTGAAAGCTGCGGCGTGGGATTCTGCCACTCTTAATTACAAAAAGTCTAGGGTTGTCCCGGGAGTTCGAGTGGTCCACCGAAGACCAGATACGTGATCACCGTCAAGCCCTGGCACGTGATCACAATCGCAAGCAACAAAACAATGAGCAACAGTCCAATGAGACCTCGCGTCTTGACCAGATGATACGGAAATAAAACAACCCCACCCGTAGTTCCCAAGAGTCCCAGACAGTAAACCTGACCTATCCCGTGCCGTTTGCTGTCGAGTTTTAGCCACCAGACGAATGCCCACAGAAGTGCCACGCGGGCAAGCAAGTCCAATGCTCCCGTCTCTACGCCTTTGGCCGCGAGGATTCCGCTGCCGATGCTATCAATTACGAGCACAGTTGTCAGAAACAATGCGGGGACGGTAAACGCAGATGTGATCTTGTTAAGGTACGACATTGGTTGAACTACGAGGGTGGCTGTCGATACTCACTCTGTCTAGAGGTGTTTCGCTCAATTTCGTGGATCGCCGTCGTTCGACTTCTATCCTGAGCAGTTCCTTATTTCGTGTTTTTTCGTGGATCGTTCTTCTTTGATTGACGATGGCTAGCGGCAAAACACGATCCACGAAATGACACGAACAAAGGCCGCGTGAGAAAAATGTAAACGAAACAGATGCGGTTCCACGAAATAAGACGAATATCGCCATCAGCAATGTCATATGGGCCTCCGCCACATCCCACGTCAAGACATGCTCAGTTCGATCTAATTGCACACCACGCCTGACGAATTGCGCCCAGGTGATATGCGGTGTGTGCGACAACTGACAGCGAGCCTGCAATGCCGTAGTCGTTTTGCCAACGGTCATAATTTCTGATTGTGTCGAGAACGCGCTTGTAGCTTTCTCGCAGTCGCTGTTTCTGCGCTTCCCATTCATCAGGTGTTACTTCGCCGACAGTTTGCCAGATATTTCGCCAATCCACACGAACAAGCTTCTCCGTTCTCATGATGTCATTAAGCACGTCCAGGTAGAAGCGAACATGCTCAACGTGCGCCGCAATCGTTGCACACTCTGCGCCGGCACGTCGCGATGCTTGCGCTGCCGAGATGCTGTTCAGCGTTTCAAATAGAGAGGTTCCCTTGTCCAAAAACCTCCCGTGATGTTCATCGAATGTTTCGTCAAGCAAGTCGAAGACTTCTTTTGTAAAGCGTTCCAGTGCGATTTGTTCAGTCATGTGACCCTCGAAAGATTTTTTTGGTTGAGGATTGTACCATCCGATGGACACTGGACAAGCCACAGCAATTCACAGGTCAGGAAGGGTGGTTTACCCCCGCTTCAGTATTAGGAGTTGGCCAGGATTGTTAGGAGAAGCGGGGGAAACCGCCCTTCCTGACCTGTGAATTACTGAAGCTTGATTAGTGTCTCTGTTTGGGGTCTTTAGTCTTGTGTGGTGAAATCTAACCATGCCTGTGATCGCCGAAATACAGAATCGATTTGCAGAGTTGATTTCTGAGGCGGCGGATTGCACTCGGTGTCCAGCGATGTGCGAACGCACAGCAGTTTTGAGTGAACTCAATGGACCACTTACCGCACGCATCCTGTTTATTGGCGAAGCTCCGGGAAGGAAGGGAGCTGACCGCACACGCATTCCGTTTTCAGGAGACCAGTCGGGCAAGAACTTCGATCGGTTTCTTGGTGCTGCCGGTTTGACGCGTCAACAAATCTTCATCACCAGCGCCGCACTGTGTAATCCTCGCGCTGAATCAGGCGCTAACCGCCGACCCACTGTTCGCGAATTGAAGAATTGTTCAGAATTTCTGGCCCGAGTGATTCAGATCATCGACCCGTCAGTTGTTGTCACGCTTGGGTCGGTTGCGCTTGAGGCGTTGAAGCGCGTTCACTATCATGAACTCACTCTGAAACATGATGCTGCGAGGATTTACGACTGGGACGGACGTTTGCTTGTACCGATTTATCATCCCAGCCCGCAAGTGCTCGCTTCCCATCGTCGGGAGACAGAACAACTGAAAGACTACGGCGTAGTGATGCAGGCTGTACAACGAGCTTCATTGGACGGTTGTCAACGATGAGTGAAAGGACAAAAGAGATCTCACTACGAACGTCTCCGCTTGAGGAAGAGCATCGGGCTCACGGCGCGATCATGACAGAGGGTGACGGGTGCCCTGTTCCGAGTTCATTTGGCGATACGCGAGTGGAATACAACGCGGTCAGAACTCGAGGGGCGGGACTCGTCGACTTTTCGTGCCGCGGACTTCTTTCTGTGTCAGGCTCTGAGGCAATTCAGTTCCTCAACGGGTTAATCACAAACGACATGAAGACCCTGGCAGAGAACCACTGGATGCCGGCCGTCTTTCCTAATGTGCAGGGACGATTGATCGCGAGTGTTCGCGTTGTCAGGCTGAATGATAGCGATGGCGTCCCCACTTTTCTCATCGACACTGAGGGCGCAACCTTTGAAGCAGTGTTAACCACGCTTAAGCGCTTCACGCTCGCCGGTGATTTTCGCGTTGCAGATCACACGTCTGATATGACAGTGATTTCTGTCCAGGGCACACAGGCCGAGACAGTCGTGACCGAGACGCTCGGTGGCGAGGCTGCAGATCTCGGTCAACACCAGACCCAGCAAGTCGATTGGAAGGGTAATAAGCTTGCGGTGATCAGGTCGAATTATACAGCGGAAGATGGCTTCGACATCTTTGTCCCAAGTGCGCTCGCGGTAGAGTTCTGGCGCGCTTTGAGACAAGCCGGCGCTACTCCGGTTGGCTTTGATGCTCTCGAAGTTTTGCGTGTCGAGGCCGGTGTGGCGCGTTACGGGATTGACATGGATGCTTCAAATGTAGTTTCCGAAACGAATCTCGACGCTGCGGTGAGCTTTACAAAGGGCTGCTACGTCGGCCAGGAAATCATCGCGCGTATAAAGTATCGCGGCCACGTCGCCAAGAAACTCACCGGTATAAGGTTTGAGGACGACGCGCCGATCGATCGCGGCGCAACAATAGTTTCGCAGGATAAAAAAGAGATCGGTCGCGTTACGTCCGTAGCATTCTCTCCCGCTTTGAATTGCACGATAGCGCTTGGTTATGTGAAGTACGACTACCTCGCTCCGGGCACTCAGGTAGAGGCGGTATCTGGTGATAAGCGACACCGCGGATTTGTCACCGATCTTCCATTTGTGCCAGAGAAGAGCACGTCCCAGTCAAATGAGCAATGACAACTCACGAACGAGAAGTAACAGATAGATCAGATCTCAGTCCGGAGCAGGCGAGACTGGCCTATTCGATTATCCAATCACTGCTGGAGCACACGCGTGTAGTCAGCGACCTGGTGGCCGTCATGGCCCAGACGTTGGATGAAGACACGACGAAAGCTCTGACACAGACTCCAGTGTGGACGGCTTACCTCGATAGCCGACGTTCGCTGGAACGCACGCATGCGGATGTAGAAAAGTTTGCCCAGATATTGAAGAAGCTTGGAGAAGAGTAGGCAATTTTCTTCCCCGTCAAACCCGGCAGACGAGTAGGTTGATGATTCCACGCAGGTGTTTCTCTCGCGTAGTCACTTCGAGTCCTGCCGCGCGCGCCGCTTCCGCAGTGCGGCGGTTGAAGTGGTCGGCGAACAGCCTCGAGGTCACGGAGTTCAGAAGATCAAACACTGGTCCGAGTATACCGTCAGGCCGCACGTGGTCCAGGAGTATCACAGTACCACCTGGTCTGACGATGCGGCGTAGCTCAACAAATGCGTTGGCAACAGATTCGACCGAGCACATGACAAGCGTAGCTACGGCTGCGTCGAACGAGTGATCGCGGAAAGGCAACTGCTCTGCTCGGCCTTGGACTAGTCTCATCCCGGGAGGCCGTTGCTTCTGAGCGGCGATCTTGATCATTTCCGTACTTGGTTCGGTTGCCGCAACGGAGACACTGCCGGAATAGAAGCGAAAGTTCAAACCCGTTCCCGCTCCGAGTTCCAGAATTGTTCCGCTGCTGGGAAGATACTCGAATGCTCGTTGTCGCAGTCGTGTGAGGAACCAACGCTCAAGAGGCTGCATTACCGATTCGTACCGATTGGCGAATTCGTCGTAGACATCGGGGCTGGTCTTCATCGAGACGGGGAACCTCGAACGGGTTTACGCAGACTCTAGCACCGTCATGATCACTTTTCGTTCGCGTCCGCCATCGAATTCGCACAGGAAGATTCCCTGCCAGCGGCCAAGCGACAGTTTTCCATCTGCAAAAGGGATTGTCACCGATGGCCCCGTGAGACTGGCTTTGATGTGCGCGTCTGAGTTTTCTTCGCCGTGGCGAAAGCCCATGCCGTGCTGCGGAATCAAGGTGCGGAGGGCGTGGAGCATGTCCCGCGGCACATCCGGATCAGCGTTTTCATTTACCGTAAGTCCGGCCGTTGTGTGCTGTGTGTAAAGTATAACCACACCCTCGCAAGCCTTGGACTCCGTTAATTTCTGTTGGACCTCGTCGGTGAACTCGACCAACTCTTCGCGGGAGTGAGAACGAACTTTCAGCGTGTACTTCATTTCCCCGAGGCTCGACGTTTTAGCAAGTACCATCCGGAGGGGAGCACTGCGGCGGCGAGTACGATTTTGACGATGTCGCCGATAATGAAGGGTGAAACTCCTGCACGGAAAGCTACGTCTGCGGGCATGAATTGCGTCAGCCATACCCACCCAATCAGGAGGATGACTAACGAACCGACTGCCATCGCTGTAGAAGCTCTCCAAAAACTCTTATCCCAGCCGTTTTCCGCAAACGCGCCTGTAATGAAAGCAGCTGCGGGAAATGCAACGAGATATCCGCCAGTCGGCCCTAGCAGAACAGGAAACCCTGCGCTGCCATTCGCGAAAAAAGGAAGACCGCAAGCGCCTTCAATCAGGTACACGATCAATGCTGCTGCTCCGAGACGTGAGCCGAGCAACGCACCCGTCAATGTCACCGCGAAGGTCTGACCGGTAATCGGTACTGGACCAATCGGGATGGCGACCTGTGCGGCAAGTGCATTTAAGAGACTGAAGACGAAGACGAGACTGACGGAACGCGTCCAGTCAAGTGGGGCCAGGGCAGTTCCAATCAGTGTTTCGGTTTTCGCAAATGAATGCATGATGGTCAGTGACTGAAGTTAACAACACGGCGCACTGTGACATGTGCGCCGTGTTGCGAAGGATAGCTTAGTCGCCCGCGACTTGTTTCATTGCGAGCGAGTCTGCTTTTTCCATGGCGTGGGTCCCGATGCGCATTCCATGGAACGAGCGCCAAACGAAAAACAGTGAAATCGCGAAGAACAAAGCTGCGAGCACGTGAGTAAGAGTCATGTCACCATTGCTCCGGTTGCTCAAGCTCACCGCCAGCTCAACTGCGAGCAAGCCGAATAGAGTCGTAAACTTGATCACCGGATTCAATGCCACGGATGAGGTGTCCTTGAAGGGGTCGCCCACCGTGTCGCCAACGACCGTAGCGTCGTGTAGCGCAGTTCCTTTCGCCTTCAGCTCAACCTCAACAACCTTCTTCGCGTTGTCCCAGGCGCCGCCGGCATTGGCCATGAATATCGCCTGATACAGTCCGAAAACAGCGATGGAGATCAGGTAACCAATGAAGAAGAACGGCTCGACGAACGCGAAAGCGAGAGTCGAGAAGAAGACGGTCAGGAAGATATTGAACATACCCTTCTGAGCGTACTGGGTACAGATTTGCACCACTTTCTTGCTGTCTTCAACCGAAGCCTTCTCGACGCCTTCCAGCCGGATGTTCGCTTTGATGAACTCCACCGCGCGATAGGCTCCGGTGGTAACCGCCTGAATCGATGCACCAGTGAACCAGTAGATAATAGCGCCTCCGGTGATCAATCCGAGCACAAACGGGGCGTGGAGCAATGACAGGCTCTGTGTGTTTGTAGTCAGCCCGTTAGTTAACGCCATCATGATCGAGAAGATCATTGTCGTCGCACCTACGACGGCAGTTCCTATCAACACCGGTTTGGCTGTGGCTTTGAACGTATTGCCGGCGCCGTCGTTCTCTTCCAGAAGATGTTTAGCGCGTTCAAAGTTGACCTCTTTACCGAACTCATTCTTTACTTCTTCAACAATATTGGGAACTTGTTCGATGAGAGACAGTTCATAAACGGATTGGGCGTTGTCTGTAACCGGACCGTAAGAGTCGACAGCTATGGTCACCGGTCCCATGCCGAGAAACCCAAACGCTACCAAACCAAAGGCAAACACCGGCGCCGCAACCATCAATGGATCGAGCCCCATCGTGCTGAGGTAGTAGCCGATCGACATCAAGGCAACCATCGCGAGCCCGAGCCAGTAGGCGGAGAAATTTCCCGCAACCAACCCGGACAGAATATTTAGCGACGGTCCACCCTCTTTCGACGACGTCACAATTTCCGAAACGTGTCGCGATTCAGTCGAAGTGAATACCTTAACCAGCTCAGGAATGATGGCCCCGGCGAGTGTTCCGCAGGAAATGATCGCCGCCAGTTTCCACCACAGCGTGTCGTCGCCACCCAGAACGGGTATCGTCAGTTTCGACACGACAAAGGTGAGAACAACGGACACGATTGACGTGATCCAGACCAGCGATGTCAGCGGCGCTTCAAAGTTCATCTGCGAAGCGTTGCCATATCGGGCCTTGGCGATAGCTTCGTTGACGAAATACGAAACAGCGCTCGCTATGATCATCATGACACGCATCACGAAGATCCAAACGAGCAGTTGTACTTGCACGGTTGGACTGGTGACGGCGAGCAGAATAAACGTAATGAGCGCGACTCCGGTGACACCGTAAGTTTCAAAACCGTCAGCGCTTGGTCCGACCGAGTCGCCCGCATTGTCACCCGTGCAGTCGGCAATCACACCCGGATTTCGCGCATCGTCCTCCTTAATCTTGAAGACGATCTTCATCAGGTCTGAACCAATGTCGGCAATTTTCGTGAAGATACCACCGGCGATTCTCAGCGCTGCTGCGCCCAATGATTCACCGATAGCGAAACCGATAAAGCAGGGACCGGCGTATTCACCAGGAATAAACAGAAGAATGCAGAGCATGATCAAAAGCTCGACGCTGATCAGCATCATGCCAATACTCATTCCTGCCTTCAGTGGGATTGCGTAAAGTGGAAAAGGCTTGCCCTCGAGGCTGGCAAAAGCAGTGCGCGAATTGGCGAATGTGTTTACGCGAATTCCAAACCATGCAACGCCGTAGCTACCGGCAATTCCTACCAGGCTGAAAGCGAGAATGATGACCACACGTGCGGGTCCAAACTCAGCGCCTCTCAGCACACCGAAGTAGAGAATGATGATCGCCGCAATGAACGCCTCAAGGATCAGGATGAACTTGCCCTGGGTGATGAGGTAGGTCTTGCAAGTCTCATAGATCAGCTCTGAGATTTCGCGCATTGCGCGATGAACCGGCAGCTTCTTGAGGTTCAAGTAAATGGCCAGTCCGAACCCCAGTCCGAGTAGACAAATGACGATTCCGCCAAGCAACAGATTGTGGCCATTCACGTTGCCGAAGAACGTCACGTCGGAGAGATCCGGCAACTTCAAGCTAGCCTCGCCGCCGCCATGTGACTGAGCCATCACGGGTGAGGCTCCCATCGCGAACAAGCACAAACCGGAACCTAGAAGCAGACCGAGACGCTTCAGAGCGAAAGCATGCTTTTTGATGGGATTCTTCAGATATGCTGTCAGACAAAGCGACAGGCTGATGACAAGAATCAGCATTAGATACACGTTAAAGATATTCCTTTCTATTCGTTAGCTAACCGGCGAGATAGGCGCCCTGGGTGGTCGCTGACCGGGCAAATAAACCTTAAAAACGCGATCTCATTGCCTCAGCGAGAGCGGCACGTCGCACCAAAAGCGCATATTATTCCCGATCTGACCCGAGACGTCCAGAACAGCGGGCTTTCCGAACAAATCCACAGATTACGCAGATTACACAGATTGAGCGCCAAATCAGCTAAGACGATTACTCGAGCCTCGTAAACTCGAACCAGGTAAACTCGAGCCTCAGCCGATAAGACGCCTAATCTGTGTAATCTGCGTAATCTGTGGATTTCTACTTCTCGACAATGTCCTTCTTCAGCGTGGTGACGAACGCGAGCACCTCATCCTTTTCCTGTTTAGCTACCTTGAACTTGTCCAGCGACGCTCCGAGATGCTTCGCTGCAGCGTCCCAGTCGGCCTCGGTAATCTTCAGTCCAGCGTGTGTAGTCTTCATATCGCGGCCGGTGTAAGCACAAGGTCCACCCGTAGCTTCGCAGAATTGATTGACGATGTGCTGTCGAATTTTCTTCAGCGAATCGGTGCTGTGCCCGACGAAGAATTTCGTGAAACGCTCGTCGCCGACCAGACGTCCGATGAAGTCGTCTACGACAGAAGCAACGGCGTTGTAGCCACCCAAACGGTCATACAGCGACTTCTTCTCCTGCGCCATCGCCGGACGAAAACAAATCGGCGCCAAGAGCAGTGTGACGAGTAAAGCCAGATACACCTTCGATAAAGAGCAGTTTGTGTTCACGAATGGATTTCCTTTCTGAGGTCCTCCGCGTGGGAGACTTTGCCATTTTCGATTTTCAATTGTCGATTTTCGATTCTAGTCGTAAATCTAAAATCTAAAATAGAAATCTAAAATCAAAAATCGTGCTCAAATGGATTCGATTGTTACGAACCACTGACGAGGAATACGCCGCCGGTTGGAGTCGCTACCCCGTCTTTTGGCTCCAACGTGACGGCGAACACAGCGCCCTGCATTGCGCTTGAAGGGATATTGTCATTCAGATCGCCATTGCCGGCGCTGTCTGTACCGAATGTTTTTCCGGGCATCTTGTTATTTCCGACAATGAACCACAGCTGATAGGCCTTACCTGCCGGCGCAGCAGGCAGTCCTTTTGCAATCAACATCGCCTTACCGTTGCTGTCATACACGATCTTGGCTCGTGCTCCGGGTGCGAGGTTTGTTCCACCCAACTCGGTCATGCGAGCGCCGGGTTTCGACATCAAAGCAACGATTTCCTGTTCGTGCTTTAGCTGGGCCTCGATAATCCGATTCTGCTCCGCCAGCCTTGAAATCTCAGCCTGCGTCGATCTGTTCTGGCGCCACAGCGCAAAGAGCGAGATCAGTAACGCGACAGTGACAGTCGCCGCAATTGCTTCGAATATACCGAAGCTGCGGCGCATTTGGGCTCGCCGGTCAACAAACGGAACGACCTTCGCCGACGGAGTCGCCGCGGATTCCTCGCTCGAGTTCGATCCACTCTCTTTTTCGGCGCGCACCTGAGCAAGAAGGCGGTCACGTACTTTTGGCGAAGGCTCTGTAGGTGTACTC
>JBKPAC010000118.1:0-11651 GCA_046726175.1 Acidobacteriota bacterium | reverse complement strand
GTTGCACGCCGAGAAGGTCGAGAAACAACGTAGAGGGCACCTTTACCGGATAAGTAATCACCCATCTCCCAAAATCTGAGCTCAGTAGCATCGCCCTAGATCGCTCGTCGCTCGCGTCACCGACAATGAGGCGCTCGAGTTTTGTATTCTTCGCAGATTTTCGTATTTGCTTGTATCGGCGATCGGCCAGCTTTCTTCGGGTGAATCCTCTCGGATTCACGGTGTAGGCATCCTGCCAGAGAAAACTCGCTAGGTTCATCGGTAATCGGGCTGCCGCACCGCCCACATCAGCAATCAACATCGCCGGAGACGTAGCAATGGCTTTGGGTTCCTGGTGAAGCCCCTCGCGTACGCCGAACAAATGTTGCCCGTAGGTAGGCATCAGGTTCGAGTTCCAGCAAATTCCGATGAAATATTGGGACGTATGCTCCTCATCGAACATGTCAGTTAAGACGGCGGACTTGGCGATCGCCCCGTCAATGTTGTTTAGACCGCCGTGGATATAGATGACGATCTCCTTCGGTCTCCTACGACGGATTTCCGCGAACATCGCGTCGAGATAAGTGTAGAGAATCTGTCGCCCTTGGAGCACCGTCGCCATTCGGTCGTTATAAGGTTGTTCCTTCGGTTTCTCCCCGGCGGCTACCGCTTTGAGCAGGGTAGAATTTACCTTCGCTCCGCGAATCTCTTCCCCATCCAGCATTTTATGGTTAGCGCTGTATCGATAGGTTCCGTCTTTCACCAAGCTTCTCTGAACTATTGGCAACAGCGCGCTCCCGTCTTCATCGACCGCAAGTATATGGTGTTGATAATTGGGAGTTGGTTCCGAAAACGCGACTTCCGAAGCTAGACACAGCATGAGGGAAAAAACGACCGAAATAGCGTACTTCATGTTTCGGATGCTAACCGATCTGGTACGTCAGTGGGAGCAAATTACCACGAAGCCGCCCGCCAAAGGCCGCTCACGCGCGTACTAAGAACCTCGCAGCAGTCGCACGACGCCCACTCTTAAGGTCATCTTGTGCGATAGATGTTCGGACAAAGGGGGGATCGCGAAGTTGTGTGCTGACGCGATCATCTGATCTGGCGAAATGGAACCGGGTAAAGGTGTGGCCACCCAACAACGCTTGGTGGGCCGGGCAAAATAGGGTGGGCAGGCGTCCGACATAATGCCAATGAAACGCCATTAGCGAGCGACTCGTCACCTTTCGACGTGTTCGTAAAGAGTCTCGGCACTGATTCGATCCGGTCGCGCAGCACATTCGAAAATTCCGTAGCGTATTCGGTAGCACAAGAGTAATTGCGTCGTAAGAACTGCCGTTAAGAGTCACCTGTTTTGGCCTAACCACCGAAGCGAAGCAGCCTTCCTGCTATCGATCTGGCTACGGAATTTCGATTTTCAACCACGCGAACGGCGGCAGGGGCGGGGGCTCGGGGGCCCGCACCCGGCGAAGGCCTCGATCCAAAACCGACTCGGAATTTTCAAGATCGATCTCAGTCAACGCGGCAGCCTGATCACATCGTCAGCCACACCGCCAGCGGATCATGTGGTTCGCGATTTGCTGGGTTGCCGATGAGATCAGGTGAGACTGATGATGTTTTTCTCGAAGGTCCACTTTCCCGTCGTTCTCCGCTTCTGTCCTCAGCCGTCACAATCCATCGCAGCGTTTCCCCTACTTTGACGTGCTACCGCATTAGCTCGCGCCGCAAATAGTCTGTTGTGGCCGGAGTTGATCAATCGCATCGATATTCCTAAGCCGATACATATCCTGTAAGGTTAGGCATGAGACTTTGGCGGAAGAATCGCGATCACGTTTTGGTGGTCGGCATTTTCCAAAGCCCGGGGACCGGTCAGCCCATATTGAAGAATCTCCATCGGGCCGGATTCCGCCGCGCCGCCGCAATCCGCGCTTCGACCGAAGGACGGCCGCGAGTCGAGGAAAATGGCGTCTCGGCGATCGGAGGAGCGGCCGTCGCCTCGGCGGTCGGCTTGGCCATTGGGGCATTCATCTTTTGGCAGCGCGGAATTTTGGGAGATTTTCGGCCGGGCGTGTTGGCGCTGATGCTCGCAGCGTTCGCGTTAACTGGCGCTGTCAGCGGATGGGTTCTCGTCCGATCGCTTCAGCAACATGTTGATGAGGCTTGGCTAGCCTGGGGCGCGAGCACGATCTTGCCGGGCGAGATGGTTGTGATGGCCGCGGTCGAAGCCAGCGAAGCGGCGCGCGTGCTGGTGATTTTGCGAGACGTGGAAGCCGAGGCGCCCGTGACGTTCGCTTTTCATTCGCCGCCGCTTTTTGCTGTCGAATCGACGACTCAACGTCTCTGGGATGAACGACCCTCAAGCCAGCGTCTGTCGGAAAATGCTGCGCATCTCGCGCGCTCGATGTCGGTCAGCCGGAAAGCACAGCCACGCGGGCGATCCTTTCTGGGCCGATTGCGAGAAGTAGAGGGCGCGCTGGAATGGGCGAATGCGAGTCTCACGGTATCGGCCGAAATGCAGCATGCGTTCACTCTTTCGGCGGAGTGGCTTCTCGATAATGCCTATTTGATTCGGGAGCAGGTGACTGATCTGCGGCGAAGTCTCCCGCAAAAATATTATGGAAAGCTGCCTCTGATCGCCAACGGTCCAGACACAGGGTTGCCGCGTGTTTACCATGTCGCCTCGAAAATGGTATCGGAAACCGGCGGCGTATTGGAGCCGGAGATCATCCGGAAATTTCTGGTCGCTTTTCAGGCGATCACGCCACTGGAGATCGCAGAACTATGGGCCCTGCCGCTGATGTTGCGTTTACATTTGCTCGAGTGCCTGCGAGCGCTCGCGATCCAGGTGGAGCAACAGCAAAGCCAGAGCGAGGAGGCGGATTTTTGGGCCAATCGACTCATCACCGCGGCGCGCCACAGCCCGCCGCGATTGCTGAAGATGATGGAAGAACTCGTGGAACGCCATCCCGAGCCCACCGCGCATTTTGCAAGCGAGCTTACCGCGCATCTCTACGACGAAGAGGCAGCCCTCCCACTGGTTAGCAGATGGCTGGAACGCTCTCTACACGCGCCTCTGCTCGAAATCATGCAGCAAGAACATCGACGCCAGGCCGTGCAACAGACTGCGCTCGCCGATGTGATTAATAGTTGCCGCCGCTTAGCGCAAATCGCGTGGCCGGAATTTTTCGAGTCGGTCAGCTGGGCGGAAAGAGAATTGGGCACTGACCCCGCCGGAATTTATGCCCGCCAGGATTTTGAAACGGCCGACCGTTGCCGGAGCGCTGTCGAAGAAATCGCCCGATGGTCGAAACGTTCAGAGCAGGAAATCATCGACCAAACGCTGGCGTTAGCGAAAGCTGCCGAGGACAAACTCGCGCGACATGTCGGCTATTATTTGATAGACGCGGGGCGGCTCACGCTCGAGCGGGCAACGGGCGCTCGGGTGCCGCTGGCAGAGCGGTCGCGCCGTTGGTTTCGCGCGCACGCAGCGCGCGTCTACTTTGGTAGTCTTCTTGTGCTCGCCCTCAGCATAGTGGCGGCTCCTCTGGTTTTCATCGCCGGTTCGCTTCCCCAAGTAACGCTCGGTCTGCTCGCCCTTCTGCTTCTCCTGCCTGCGAGTGACCTCGCGGTCCTGGCCGTGAATTATCTCATAACCTCACTTCTGCCTCCGCAGGTCTTGCCGAAGATGTACTTCAGAAAAGAAGGCATTCCTGATGACTGCCGCACGCTGGTGGTGGTGCCGACATTACTGACGACTACGAACGCGATCCAAAGGGAACTCGACCGCCTCGAGATTCGCTACCTCGGAAATACGGACACAAATCTACGCTTCGGGCTCCTGACCGATTTTGCTGACGCACCGCGACAGAGCATGCCAGAGGACAAGGAGTATATCGATCGCGTAGCCCGCGGGATTGAGGAGCTGAATCGCCGGCACGGAGCGGGCCGCTTCTTCCTTTTTCATCGCAGGCGGTCGTGGAGCGACAGTGAGCAACGCTGGATCGGCTGGGAGCGCAAGCGCGGCAAGCTCGAGGAACTCAATCGGTTTCTCATGGGCGAATCCGCCCCTGAGTTGGACGGATTTCTCTGCGTGGGCGATCGCACTCGACTCGAGGGTATTCGGTTTGTCATCACGCTGGATGCCGATACGCAACTGCTGCGCGGCACTGCCCGAAGGATGATCGAAACCCTGGCGCATCCTCTGAATCAGGCGCGGCTTTCACCGAATGGTTGTCGCGTCCTTCGAGGTTACACGATCATTCAACCGAGGGTCAGCGCGACGCTTCCGAGTGCGATGGCCACATGGTTCTCACGCATCTTTGCCGATCCGCGGGGTATCGATCCATATACCCATGCAGTCTCAGACATTTATCAGGATCTGGTCGGTGAAGGCAGTTATCACGGTAAAGGCATTTACGAATTGCAGACCTTTCATCGCCTCTTGTCCCGACAATTTCCAACGGCGCACTTGTTGAGCCATGATCTGCTGGAAGGCAGCTACGTCCGCGTCGGGCTGGCGACAGACATCGAACTACTCGACGTGTTTCCGAGTAGTTACATCGCGTGGTGGACTCGGCAGCACCGTTGGATTCGCGGCGACTGGCAAATCATTGATTGGCTCAAGCCGCGCGTGCCTGTGGGCGACGGCCGGGCTAAAACTAACCCGCTTTCCGCCTTCAGCCGGTGGAAAATCTTTGATAATCTGCGCCGCAGTTTGGTGCCGCCGGCGACCGTCGGCCTTCTCCTGGTGGGCTGGCTTCTCACGCCGATGCCGATGCTATGGAGCGTGATTATCGCTGGCATTATGTTGTGGCCAGTCCTGAATTCTCTGCTCGCGCTTCTCTTCGATCCGCCGCCGCCTGGGACGAGATTTTGGCGCGAACCGCGTGACCGCCTGCTCTGCTCACTGTTCGCGGTTATTTTTCTGCCGGATCACGCCGGCATGGCACTCGATGCCATCACTCGCGTCGCCTACCGGCGAATCTTTTCGCACCGATTGCTACTCGAATGGGAGACGGCACAAGACGCCCATCGGCGCGCAAAAAATCAACAGCGGCAGTTCATCCTCGTCCGACTTTGGATCCCGGCTGCATGCGTGCTTCTTGTCGTCGGCACAGCAGCGCTGGGAGCATCGGCGATGGTAGCCGCGGCGCCATTCCTCCTTTTGTGGGCTTTGTTTCCGGTGGCCGTCATTCTAATCAATCGCCCCGCAAAGAGCTGGCGCGGCGGAATTTTGACGGCGGATGATCGACGGTTCCTGCGCACTGCCGCACGGCGAACCTGGAGATATTTCGATGAGTTTGTCGGGCCGCAAACTTCCTGGCTGCCGCCGGACAATGTCCAGGAGACGTCAACGCGGGAAATTTTCATGCGCACTTCGCCGACGAACATCGGGCTCTCAATGCTGGCGACCGTGGCAGCCAACGACTTTGGGTATATCACGATTGACGAGTTGGTGGGCCGCAACCTGGGCACACTCGAAACGTTGAATCGCCTCGAGCGCTTCGAGGGCCACCTCTTCAATTGGTACGACTTGAAGACACTGGAGCCGTTGCAGCCTCGTTACGTTTCGACAGTGGATAGCGGGAATTTTCTCGCGAGCCTTTGGACTCTCGAAGCGAGCTGCAATGAACTAGCCACGCGGCCGCTTCTGGACGCAGTTGCCTTGCGTGGAATTGCCGACACGCTCGGCGTGATGCGACAGATCGCGGCGGGAATGAACAAAGCGGAACATCCTCCGGCGTTTTTGCACCTGGTAGGGCTGACTATGGACGAGCCGGTTAATCTGGAGGGAATTATCGTGCGTTTGCGCGCGGCTCAATCGATCGCGCAGGACCTGGTGCTTTTCTTCAATGGGCGCGAAACCGATCCGCGGAATTACTGGGCGCAACAAGTCGCCAAGCAGGTCGCGGCCTGGAATGCCATCATCGATAAATATTTTCGACCGGTGGAAATTCTGATGGCGTCGCCGTCGCAACTGATGTCGTTAGGTGAAGCGACGCACGAGAGCCGACGCGAGGCGCTAGCGGCGACGTTTTCGCTGCGAAACATTGCGATCGAGGGAATCCCGGGGCTCGTTCCGCTGCTCGCTTTTCACGGGCGACGAGAGGGACCGGGGCTTCCTCAACCTGTTCGGCAGTGGTTCGATCTTCTAGTGGCAGAGGTGGAGCGCTCGCGCCAGGCCGCCTCCGAGCAGCTCGCGCAGCTCAACGAATTGATCGCCCAGAGCCAGCAACTCGAGAGCGACATGGGGCTGCGATTTCTCTACGATGAGGAACGGCGGATTTTCGCGATTGGGTATCAAGTGGCGCAACGGCGGCTCGACACTTCGTTCTACGATTTACTCGCGAGCGAGGCGCGCCTAACGAGCTTCCTCGCCGTCGCGCGCGGGGAAGTGTCGGTGGAGCATTGGTGGGCTTTGAGTCGGCCCTTTGGTTCTGCCTATAGCCGGCTTCCCCTTCTTTCCTGGAGTGGGACGATGTTCGAATATTTAATGCCGCTCCTGTTCACTCAGACGCATGAGAATTCGTTGCTTGATCGCGCGTGTCATGACGCTGTGCACTGCCAGATTGCCTATGCTCAACAGAACCGTGTGCCGTGGGGCATTTCGGAATCCGCGTTTAGCGCACTTGACCGGCATAATGTTTATCAATACCGCGCGTTCGGCGTACCGGCGCTGGCACTGAGGCGCGGACAGGAACAGGATCTTGTCGTCGCTCCGTATGCGACCGCGCTCGCTCTCGGCGTGCAACCGGCCGTCGCCATGAAAAATCTGCGGCGGCTCGCCACGCTGGGCAATCCCACGCTGCTAGGCGACCACGGTTACTACGAGGCGATCGACTATTCGCGACGAGCGGAACCCCGCGCTGCGGCTGGGATTATCATTCATTGTTACATGGCGCATCACCAGGGGATGTCGCTCCTCGCTTATGGCAATGCTTTACATGAGAACGCGATGCGGAGGCGCTTCCATTCCGACCCACGCATTCGCGCCACCGAGCCGATCTTGCACGAGCACATTCCGGAACAGATCTTGCCGACTAGCGGTGAGATGCACGAAGAGCGACCTCAGCCTCGGGCGATTCCGATGCGCGGAAGTGCTGTGGTGCCCGAAACACCGGATATCGGATCCCCGCGCGTTCACCTGCTCTCCAATGGAGCGTGCTCGGTCATGGTCACGAACTCCGGCGGCGGCTACATGCGCTGGTTGGATCTGGACGTCACGCGCTGGCGCGCCGATACGACCTGCGATGTGCCGGGTGCCGTGTGTTATATCCGAGAGTTGGAAAACGGCACGATCTGGAGTAACACCCATCAACCGGTGCGAAGTCCTGAGCGCCGTTACACTTGGAGTTTCACGCCGGACAAAGCGGAGTTCCGGCGGAAAAGCGGGCCGTGCGAAACATTTACTGAAATTGTCGTTTCCGCAGAAGACAACGCCGAGGTGCGGCGTGTGACTTTGGTCAATACTTCCCGCAAATCGTGTCGTCTGGAGCTAACAACTTATCTCGAACTTGCTCTCGCGCCGCACCGGGCGGATCGCGCGCATCCGGCTTTCAGCAAGCTCTTCATCGAAACCGAATGGCTTCCGCATTGCGAAGCTCTCATCGCCGGTCGTCGGCTTCGCGCTCCTGACGAACAGCCGATCTGGGCCGCGCATCTGATGGTCTTCGAGCCTTCCGCTTTGGCCGGCGCGGCTGAATTCGAAACCGACCGCGCCCGGTTCCTCGGCAGAGGCCGCACACTGGAAAATCCCGTTGCACTAAGGCGCAGCCTAACGAACCGAGTCGGCACCGTCCTTGACCCGATCTTCAGCCTGCGCCGGCAGATAACGATTTTGCCTAACCAAAGATTTCAATTTGCGCTCGTCACGATGGTGGCGGAGTCGCGCGAAACCGTCATCGGACTGGTCGAACGCTACGCGGAGTTTCACACGTGCGCGCGTGCGTTCGAAACAGCGTGGACTCATTCGCAACTTGAAATGCGCCGGCTTCACATACGTCCGGGAGATGTTCAGACGTTCCGACAACTGGCAGCCCACGTCCTCTTCCCGCAGGCTCAATTGCGACCGCCACCGGCCCGTCTCGGCCGGCGCGCGGAAGGTCAGCGCGCACTTTGGCGGCAGGGTATTTCCGGCGACCTGCCGATCGTCGTCGTCATGATCGGTCACGTCCGCGACATCGAAGTGGTGCGCGAAATTTTGACCGCGCACACCTTCTGGCATCTGCGTGGGTTGAAAGCCGATCTCGTGCTGGTGAACGATGAACCACCCAGCTACGAAGAAGCGTTGGCTGGCAATTTGCGGAGGATCATCGAAGCGCAGGCGCACCTGACCGGCGTAGATCAACCAGGCGGCGTTTACCTCCGCTCGGCGACTAAAATTTCCAAGGAAGAACTGATCACGCTTCAGGCCGCAGCGCGGATGGTGCTGGTCGCATCTCGCGGCAACCTGCGCCAACAACTTGCCGCCAGCGCACCAGTTCCTGTGAAACCGAAGTTGCTATCGCTCGGCCGACAGTTCCGCGAAGAGCCCTCCGCGCCACTTCCTTTCATGGAACTTAAATACTTCAATGGCCTCGGTGGTTTTACGGAGGACGGAAAGGAATTCGTCATCTATCTGGGACCTGGGCAGCAAACCCCGCTTCCCTGGGTCAACATCATGGGGAATTCGAAGTTCGGTGCTCTGGTATCCGAGTCGGGCGCCGATTTTGTCTGGGGCCGCAACAGCCAGAACGATCGCTTGACACCTTGGTTCAACAACCCGATCTCCGATCCGCCCGGGACCGCCATTTACATTCGCGATGATGACCTCGGTGTCGTTTGGTCGCCCACGCCCCAGCCGATCCGGGAGAGTGACGCCTATCGCGCCCGGCACGGGCAGGGTTACACAATCTTTGAACATAACAGTCACGCGATCGAACAAACATTGGTCGCCTTTGTGCCGGTCAATGACGCCGGTGGCTTACCGGTGCGTCTTCAGCGGCTGCGCCTTCGAAACGGCTCGTCGCGTCGGCGGAAGTTAACGGTCACCTCTTACGCCACACTTGTCCTTGGATCCGATCCCGAGGAGACCGGCATGCACATCATCACGAAGTGGGATTTGCAAAGCAAAAGCATGTTTGCCCGCAACTCCTACGAGCCGGAGCTCTCTGAACACATTGTCTTTGCCGCTTCCACGCCGGCGCCCATCTCATTTACTGGTGATCGCACCGCGTTCATCGGACGCAACCGCTCGCTGCACGATCCCGCCGCGATGGAGCATGAACGATTGAGTGGGGACACTGGCGCTGGTTTGGATCCTTGTGCAGCCTTGCAGGTCCTGATCGAGATTGATCCCGGAGAAACCGCTGAGGTGACTTTTCTCCTCGGACAGGGGGACGACGAAGAAAAAGTACGTGGTCTTGTGAACCGCTTTCGCGATCCCGCGAATGTCGAAACCGCCTTGGAGGAGACCCGCTGTTGGTGGCATCGGCTCTTGGACACGATTGAAGTGGAAACTCCGGAGCTGTCCACGAATTTTCTGCTCAACCGCTGGCTGCTTTACCAGACTCTCAGCTGTCGCGTCTGGGGCCGCTCAGCCCTTTATCAATCGAGCGGCGCTTACGGATTCCGCGACCAGTTGCAGGACGTCATGGCTCTCGTGCACGCCGCGCCGAAAATTGCGCGCGGGCACATTCTGCGCGCGGCCACGCGACAATTTGTGGAAGGTGATGTCCAACACTGGTGGCACCCCGAGTCAGGCGCTGGCGTCCGTACGCGGATTAGTGACGATCTTCTGTGGCTTCCCTTCGTCACCGCGCACTACGTTCGCACCACTGGCGATGTCGCGATCCTCGATGAGATGCTTCCGTTTCTAGAAGCCAAACCTCTCGCGGCTCAACAGACAGAAAGCCTTTCCATTCCGGTCTTTTCCCACACCGAGGGTACGCTGCTTGAACATTGCCGGCGTGCGATCGCGCGCTCCGCCACCGCAGGTCCGCATGGGCTGCCGCTGATCGGAGGAGGCGATTGGAACGACGGCCTCAACCGCGTCGGACTCGGGGGCAAAGGCGAGAGCGTCTGGCTCGCCTGGTTCCAAATTTGTGTGCTCAGTGATTTTGCCGAATTGCTCGCCCTGCGCGAACTCCATGATGAAGCAAAAGCCTGCCGTGCCCGCATCGCCCAACTCGCGCAGGCTGTGGAGACTCAGGCCTGGGACGGGGCCTGGTATCGCCGTGGTTACGTTGACGATGGCACGCCTTTCGGATCCAAGGAAAATGCCGAAGCCCGTATCGATTCGCTCCCGCAAACCTGGGCTGCAATTTCCGGCGCAGGCGACTCGAATCACGTGGAGGTGGCGCTGCGATCGCTTGAAGAAAACGTCGTGCGTGAAGCCGACGACCTGATCTTGCTCTTCACTCCGCCTTTTGACAAAACCACTTCCGACATCGGCTACATCAAGGCTTACCCGCCCGGCGTGCGAGAAAACGGCGGCCAGTACACGCATGCCGCCACTTGGGTGGCCATGGCTTTTGCCCGCCAAGGCGATGGCGACAAAGCCGTTCGACTTTTGCGGATGCTGAATCCAATCGAGCGTGCCCGGGACGAGAAGGATTGCGAACGCTACAAGGTCGAGCCGTATGTCATGCCGGGAGACGTTTACTCCTTAACGGGCCACGTCGGCCGCGGTGGCTGGACGTGGTACACCGGCGCGGCGGCTTGGACCTATCGCGTCTGGCTCGAAGAAATTCTGGGATTCCAACGCCGCGGCGACACGCTCACGATCAATCCGGTCATACCGAAAGATTGGCCTGGCTTCCGTCTGCGATATCGTTTCCAGAACACCGTTTATCATATTGTAGTCGAGAATCCGCACCACTGTTCCCGAGGTGTCACCCTGATGGAATTGGATGGAATCGCGGTTGCCGACAAGATCGTCGTGTTGCGTGACGACGCGCTGCCTCACGAGGTGCGTGTTACTCTGGGCTCCAAATCGCCGGCGTAAGAAGTCGGGTTGCTCTGAAAAAGTAGGGTTAGATGGCCCGTTCGCCTTTGCGCTGCGCGCAACTCTTGCCATGAGTGAGTAGTTCCGGGTATTGTTTGTCTGTGAAAGGGATTCCTGGCACACTCCAGGATAGCAGGGCAGTCTTTGGCACAACCCACTGGAGCGTTGTCGCTGCCTGCACGTATTGCAGCGAGACGGCCGACGCAGCCTTGGCCCGGCTTTGCCACGATTACTGGCCGCCACTCTACAGTTTCGTCCGCCGGCGCGGCTATAGTCCAGCCGACGCGCAGGATCTCGTCCAAGGTTTCTTCGCCTATTTGCTGCGGAGCAGGGCCTATGCGCACACGAACCGGAAGAAGGGCAAATTTCGTTCGTTCTTGCTTGCATCGCTCAAGCACTACATTGCCGACGTATGGGACCGAGAGGGAGCACTCAAGCGCGGCGGCGATTACGAGTTCGTTCTTTTGGATGAGAAAATTCACGCAATTGAGACGCTCTACGCACGCGAATCCCGATGCGTCGGGATGACGCTGGACGAAGAGCGACAGTACGAACAAAGCTGGGCAACGGCGCTGGTCGCCCGCGCGCTAGAACGTATCGAGGCGGAGTTCGATAAACGACACAAGATGCGGCTCTTCAGAGCGCTGAAACCATTTCTTACCGGCGGCGTAGGTTTGCCCAACCA
>JBKPAC010000117.1:0-24580 GCA_046726175.1 Acidobacteriota bacterium | reverse complement strand
CTGGTTGCAGATTCGCCTCTGCTGTCATTGCGCGCGCGATTTCTGCATTTAAATTGTTCGTTATGGTGGTATCTGCTGCAGCGCGAGCTGCCGCTTCCGCATTGATGTTGTTTTGGAGAGTTGTATCTGCGGATGCGCGTGTCGTTGCTTCAGTTGTTATGGTGTTATCGGTGTAGATATTGGCGCTCGCGAGGGTCGCTGCGTCCCCCGCCTGGCGATTTGTGATCTCACCGTTTAGACTCGATGTCAAAGAATTTAGCGAGTTTTGCAGGGTCGTATCTGCCGCCTGTCTCGCTGAAATCTCATTGTTGAGGTTATTTGTCAGGGTGTTGTCGGCCGCCTGACGTGCAGCTGCCTCATTCGCAACACTGGTATCGGTGTATTGATTGGCTGAACTAAGAGTGGCAGCGTCCCCAGCCTGACGAGCTGCTGCTTCCGCATTGATGTTGTTCTGCAGAGTTGTATCGGCTGCCGCGCGAGCCGCTGTTTCGGCATCAATGTTTCCCTGCAATGTTGTGTCCGCTGCCGCACGAGCTGCTGCTTCCGCATCAATGTTTCCCTGTAAGGTTGTGTCCGCTGCCGCACGAGCTGCTGCCTCGGCGCTGATGTTGTTCTGCAGAGTCGTGTCGGCTGCCGCGCGAGCCGCTGCTTCGGCATCAATGTTTCCCTGCAATGTTGTATCGGCGGCCTGACGTGCAGCTGCCTCATTGGCAACACTGGTATCGGTGTATTGATTGGCGGAGCTGAGTGTGGCAGCGTCCCCAGCCTGACGAGCTGCTGCTTCGGCATTGATGTTGTTCTGCAGAGTTGTGTCGGCTGCCGCGCGAGCCGCTGCTTCCGCATCAATGTTTCCCTGCAATGTTGTGTCGGCTGCCGCACGAGCTGCTGCCTCGGCATTGATGTCGTTCTGCAGAGTTGTGTCGGCTGCCGCGCGAGTCGCTGCTTCGGCATTGATGTTGTTCTGCAAAACGATATCTGCCGCTTGACGCGCGCCGGTTTCGGTTTGGAGCATCGTCTCGAGTGAGGTGACCATACTCGTCAGGTTGTTGACGGCTGCTTGACGAGCTGCAGCTTCCGCTGCGTCTCCCTGTTGTCGCGCCAATGCCTCGGCGTTGATGTTCGCTTGCAGAGCACTCTGGGCCGCATTGATTGCGTTCTGGAGTTGAGTACTGGCGGCTTGCCTTGCCGCTATTTCGGCGTTGAGATTGGTTGTAAGTGTCGCATCGGCTGCCTGGCGCGCAGCTGCTTCGGCATTAACATTCACGTTCACGGCGGCAATAGCTGCATTGGCCGCATTGACAGCATTCTGCAGTGCGGCATCCGCGTTCTGCCTGGCCACAACTTCCGCATTTAATGAATTGGACAAGCCGTTGATCGCATTCTGCAGATTTACCTGGTTCCCTTGAACACTTATTTGAAGGTTCGAGACCGCGCTTTCCAACGCGCACACGCGACTTGGAATGCCAGTCGAATTGCACGAGTTTGGATCAGGCGTAGGTGTGGGTGTGGCTGTGGGCATCAGGCCGACACTTGCAGCGACACCCGAACTCTGCGTCATAAATAGAACAAGCATCAATATCGTGAAAGCCGCAATAGAAGTTCCAGCACGTTGAGGCAGTCTTGTTTTTTGCATTTGCGAAAGTCCCCTCACAGGTAGGTCGAGGATTTATTCAACCGCAACCTGATCCGAACAGAGATATCCTTTGAGCCGTAGGGCCCAAACCAAAGTCGTCATGTTTACTGCTTAAGATTTCAGCCGCGTCCGCACTCGAAGCGAGAATCTTGATGTGCTGCAGCAACGGCGAGACTTATTCGGGATATGTATTTCGCAATGTCCATGCCATTCGCTCTACGACGCCTTCCAGGTGCGGCTTAAAGACCCAAACTGGCGAGTACAAATCGTTAAACTTTCTATTGTTTGCGGGATTTTTATGAAAGACGTTCGAATGAGTCTTGCTTCCTCCCAATGCTACGATTTGCAATTGCATCAATGCTCGTCAGCGAGCACGTGTGATAAAAAACGGCAGGAAAACTGCTCGAGTCTTTTGCATAAATGCCGGCCGAACGACATCTGCTGAACTCAGTCCAGACCACCGAAGCCTTGCAAACACTGAGAGTATGAATATGGCGGATTAAGCCAACGACTGAGCTGAGGTTTTCCTTGTGCATCCTCACAGAAGAATGGTCCTCTAATGAGTATCGTTGGATCCCCGCCTCGCTGAGTGATCATCTGCGTTACGAGATTGGCAGAGAAGATGGGTTCCGCTTGGTTGCCACCACCAGACAGTTCAATCAAGAAGGCACTTAACCATGACAGCGAATCTTTGGAGTGCCAGGAATTGGAACACCGCCTAATGCTGCTCCACCAACCCTTGTCCCTGTTGTGAAGTTGGTCGAGAGACGTGACGAGATACGGATTGCGGCGAAGTTTGCGAACATATATTCCGACTGCTCACCGGCCCAGCTTCAGCGCAAGCGTAGAACGTGGCTTCCCACAATATCTTCAGCGGCGTGGCGCAGAACGCACCTGATGTTCCTACCCTGTGCTCACGCGCTCGATTCGGCGACAATGAACTTATCATGGGAGAAATGGTTACCCTGGCTTCCCTAGTAATGGTCTCGTTGGTGTCGCTGTTGCCAGCATTCCCAGCGGATAAGTACGTCCGTGCGACTGTGGACGAGGACGGTCAGCTACGAATTATGACGGTCGCCGGTCAGACAATTGAACCGCCTAAGGAAAGAGAACAAGTCGGGTTCGCCAAGCCTCAAATCTCGCATGATGGTGGCGCGGTGGGATGGCTTGCTGAATACCCCAACTGTTGCACGTCGTATCCAATTCCGCTCCAGCTAATCATCCTGAGGAACGGTAGTTTGCGTACGTTCACCGGCAACGGGCTTCCTATTTGGCACTGGGGATTTCAGGCAGGCGGGTCACAGTTCGCATTCCAACAGGAAACCGTGCATGGTGGATTGGGGGTTCACTATGAACTCCGTGAGGTTATTAGCGGGTCTCTGCTCGCAGAGTACAATCCGGCCGTGGGTCGCGACAATCGGACGCTGCCGTCACAGAACATCCCCAAGTGGGTGACGGAGTTGGATTCCAGCCCGTAGCAAGATCATGATTCCTTAATGGCTGACTAACCACTTTTAGTTGATGCCAACACAAAAACGTTTAGCCGACATGAAAATTATGATCGCCGGTTCTGGAGGGCTGGTTGGGAGAGAATTAACAAAGCAGCTGTCTCATAAGCATCAAGTGTCCGCATTCAAACACGATTTCCTTGATATCACTAATCGCGAGTTAGTCACACGAATAATTCGTCGTGTTCGACCTGCCTTGATAATTAATTGCGCTGTGCTTGGGCTGGATGCTTGCGAGCTTGATCAGGCACGAGCACACAATGTCAATGCCATAGGCACGGAAAATCTTGCCCGCGCAGCATCTGAAATCGATGCCGAGTTTTTGCACTTCAGCACGAATTATGTTTTCGATGGAAAACGTGAGGACGAGTCCAGTTATACAATCCGAGACGTTCCTACACCGGTTAACATCTATGGGCAGACAAAACTTGCCGGTGAACGCAAAGCGACCTCCACCTGTCATCGAACTTTCGTCATTCGAACCTCGTGGGTATTCGGCGTTGGTAAAATGAACTTTTTTAGCACGGTACCTCACTCCTTAAAGTCAGCGCGGGGCTTTAGGGCGATTACAGACGTCTGGGCAAATTCAACCTACGTCTGCGATCTCGTGGCAAGAGTAGATGAGATTATCGAACATGGATGCTACTCCACCTACCACGTCGTAAACAGCGGGATCTGCTCTTACTATGATTTTGCTATGGAAGCTGCGCGAATCTTGAATCTTCCTGGTACAGCGAAGAGGAATTTGATCGAGCCAGTGAGCGCATCGGAAATTCAACACTCTGCCCAACGACCTAAGTATTCACCCATGCGGTGTCTGGTTTCGGAAGAAATTGGTCTGCCACTAATGCGAGACTGGCGGTCATCCCTCACGGACTACATTCGCAGTGCACCATTCTAATTGACTCTAAAAGAGCTTATGCCATTTGCAAGATCACTACTGCTCCCCAGCCATCAAAGCCGTCGCGTCTGACCATTATGTTTTCAGGTTTGATGTCCCGGTGAATGATGCCCGCTCCGTGCGCGGCCACCAGCGCGCTTGATGCCCCCTATTCGGATCGATGGTCAAGACATTGCACTCCACCCCAGGGATTCGAACCCCGAACCAACAGATTATGAGACGGTTTGAGGGGGAGTGATGTTTTGTGAGATCTTAAACACGAAATAGATCTCCAGTTTGTGCCAACAAGAACCCCCTCCTCAACAGGAGACGCGAACATGAAAAGATCGGTTCAATGTACCTTTGTTTGTGCTGTGGCCGTTACTTTGGGTCTGGTCGTCAGTTGTGCCTCTCCTCCTAAACCCCCAAAGGCGGTAAAGACAATCGCGTTCATTACTAACAGTACCTCCGACTTCTGGAAGATAGCTCGTAAAGGATGTGAGAAAGCTGATGCCGAACTGCCCGACGTCACCGTTGCATTCAAAACGACAAACACCGGAACAACAGAAGAGCAGAATGGACTTATTCGGCGCGCACTCGATGCGGAGGAGGCTGACGCTATTGCGATCAGTCCGATCGATCCTGTTGCTCAGAAAACAGTAATTAATAATGCGGCGAAGAGGGCCTTGGTGGTGACTCAAGACAGCGATGCCGCCGACACTGATCGTGCGGTCTACCTCGGAGCTGACAATCGAGCAGCTGGTCGTCAGGCTGGCGAACTCATGAAGAAGGCGCTTCCGCAGGGCGGAAAGATCATGGTATTCGTGGGCAAACGCGAAGTGCAGAATGCAAAGGATCGCTTTGAAGGATTGAAGGAGGCGTTGCAGGGGTCGAAGATTGTCGTCATTGACCTTATGACTGACGAAGCTGACGCAGTGAATGCGCGGAACAACGCGTATGAAGCGTTGAAGAAAAATCCTGACATTGCAGGTATGGTTGGCTTGTGGTCATACAATGGTCCAGCCATAGTGAAAGCCCTCCGACCCGAAGGGAAGCTAGGCAAGATCCAGATCGTTTGCTTTGACGATGAGCGTGACACTCTGGCAGCAATCAAGGACGGATCGATTTTCGGCACTGTGGCGCAACAGCCGTTCGAGTACGGCTACCAAACCGTTAAGACAGCGGCACAGATCCTAAAAGGCGACCGCTCAGTGATCCCCGCGAACAAGACAATCTTTATTTCTACTATAGTCATTCAGAAGAATAACGTTGATGAGTACAGTAAGAAGTTGGATCAGTTGCTGGGAAAGTAAGACTTACTCGCCACACGTTTGCGACGCGTGCCAATGGTGTTCATGAATGGGACATCAGGCGATCTGCTTGGCCACACTTAAGCCGCCGGTGTGATGTTGGGATTCAATCGGAAGAGATTATTACGGTCGTAACGCTTCTTTACCGCCCGAATCCGCAGCCGTCAAAGTAAGTTACATCTTGCTACGTCAGAGCCCGCCATCGCGCCATAATCACGACATCGAAAATCAGTCTAACGAGTTGAATGAGGCCTCATAGTGACCTTGGTTAAGCAAGTAAGCGCTGCTCTCTTTCATTCAATGGCATCAGAGACTTCCACCTAACACCGAAGCTGTTGGATTAGGCCGCTGGTAACGACGAAACTAAAACAAGGCTCTCCCGCGATTTTGGTGCAAAGAAGAATTGAGTAAGCGATTAGCCTAGCGGGTGAACGCAAGCGCTAAAGCGGCAATCCCACACGCCTCAGCAAATCCTGAAAGCGGGGTGCTGAGCGTAGGTCATTCCACTTCGGCTCGACCTTCAGGAAAACTATACCCGGGCTGCGCTGCGCATAGGATTGCTCGAGCCATGCCAACGCCTCGTCGTGCTCGCCTAAGCCGTTGTAAACGAGCGCGATGTGGTAAGGTGAAACGTAACGCTCGGCTGGGGATTTCAATAAACCTTCCAGGACTGAGCGCGCCTCAGCTTCTTTGCCGGACTTCGCCAGTGCGTAACCGAGGAACGCCTCCGCGTAAGTGCTTCTGGCTCCGGAGATTTCTCTCGCCCGCCGCGCCTCACTGATTGCTTCCGAATACATCCCTTTCTCGATGTAGGCGCTCGAAGAGTAAAGATGAGCGAGGAAATAATTCGTGTCCATCTGTAAGGTCTCCTGCAACCTAGTCAGCGCCTCGTCGGTTCGCCCTGCGTGAATCAGGAACTGCGCTTCCAACGCGTTGATCCTCAGATTGAGCGGATCGAGTTCTCTGGCGCGTTTAGCTTCGGCGAGCGCCTCTGCGTGCCGCCCGGTGTTAGAGAGCAGGTGCGCGTAGAACAAGTGAGTGTCCGCGCCGTCCGGGTCGAGCTCCAAGGCCCGCTTAAACTTATTTTCGGATGCGCCCCAATCCCAGTCGTACCAGAAGATGATGAAGCCGAGTTGGGCGTGGGCGGCCGCGAGAGTGTCGTCAATTTCAATCGCCTTTTGTGCCGCGGCTCGCGCTTGCGGAAAAAATTCGTTTGACGGCCGGTTAGCGGCGAGCGATGAGAAGTGAGCGTCGGCGAGCCCGACATAGGCGAGCGCGTAAGAGGGATCAACGGCAATTGCCTGCTGAAAATATGAAATGGCTTTTTGGGTTTCTGGTAGTGTCCGTTTGAGCGCGTGGTATCGGCCTCGCAGGTAAAGCTGGTAGGCCTCAGCATTCGCCGTGTACTCTTTTTCCAGTTTTTGCTCGTCTCCGGCTGACAACCGCAATCGCAACTTCCGCGAAACGTCACGCCCGATCTCGTTTTGCAGTGCGACTAAGTCTGCAAGTTTGCAAGCGTATCGCTGCCCCCAGAGTTGATTCCCGTTGTGCCCATCGACCAACGATAGGTACAACGTGAAATCGTCGCCGCGTTGCAATACCCGCCCGGTCACGATCGCCTGCACAGATAGCTCCGCAGCGACAGTTTGCGGTTCGACCGCTTTGTCTTTGTAACGGAAAACGGTACTACGTGCTTTGACCGATAAATTGGAAAGCTGCGACAGGCTATTGATGAGCGATTCAGTTACGCCATCCGATAGATACTCGACGTCGGGGTTTCCGCTTTCGTTTTTGAACGGCAGGACAGCGATCGATTGGATTTGGCGCGGGGGCGCGTCGGTGAGTGAGCGATAGATGAAGATACCGCCAATGCTCAACGCGACGGTCAACAACGCGACGAGCAACCAAGGCCACTTTGACCTCAGATGTGCGCGAGCTGGAGCATGTGCAAAGGCCAGCGCTTCACCTGCGCCGATCATTGATTGCCCCTGCGAATCGTCTGCTATAGTTTCTTCAGTTACGACACGCGTCAGGGTCCGCTTTTCAATCACCAAAGCTTCAGACGGCAACTCCTTCACAGGAGCGGTGAAACGATAGCCGCGCTTCGGCACGGTTTCGATATAGCTGCTCCCGTTCTCACCCTGGCCGAGCATCTTTCTCAGCGCGTACACGTTGTTGGTCAGGTTTGACTCTTCCACATAAGCGTCCGACCAAACAACCTTCATCAACTCGTCCTTCTCGACCAGATGCCCGCTGCGCTCGACCAGCGCGACCAAGGTTTCAAAAGCCTTCGGCGTCAGCGGCACCGGCACTCCATCGCGCTGGAGCAGTTGCTCTGCCGTGTCCAAACGGTACGGGCCGAATTCATATAAATGTTGCGGGCGCTTTGACATAAACGCCTTGGAGAATTTTCAGAGATTTTTCCGAGATATCTCTTACGACTTTCTCGCTGCGCCTCAATTATCGTCTGCCGCCATGGCGAGAATTTGATGTCCTGCGAAAGAAGGGCTGGGCGAGTTCGTTCATTCTAGTCCTCGCCTACCTGGCTGGCAATTACAACACGCGACATGAGCGAAAAGAAGCAAACGACCGTGACGACCATTGAAAAACGCGAGGTTTGGATCATCCGAAGGGCTGTGCCGGAGCCTTCCGACGAGGCCGTGACGCCTACGCCGCAGGAGATATGTCGAAAGCGGGCAATTCCGCCTTTGGCAGACAACAACACACCAAATAAAGAGACTGAGGAGAAAACAACATGAAAAAGAAATTTCTGAAAACCAGTTCTTACATCGTTCTGGCAACCATGCTGGGACTGACCGCCGCCTACACGTTGCGATCCGAACGAGCCGTCGCACAAGGGGATTCGCCGGGCGGGAAACTCGAAGGCACATGGCGCGCGGACGTCACAGTCACTAATTGTGCGGGCGTGCCTATCAGGACCTTCCAAAGTCTGATCACATACGTTCCTCCAGCGACACCGAGTGTTAGTGGCGGTTCTGTACTGGAGCAGAGCAACTCTACCTTCTTCCGCAGCGGAGGCCAGGGAATTTGGCGGCATGAAGGTGGTCCGAACTTCTCGACCAACTTCAGGTTCTTCCTATTCAACTCCAGCGGGGTTTTGACTGGTACTAGCGACGTCACAAAAAGCATCGTGCTCGGACCAGACGATAACGAATATACGGCCACGACTGCGTTCGAAATTCGCGACCTGAACGGCAATTTGCTCCAGGCGGGGTGCGCCACCGACATAGCCCGACGCGTTCAGTGAGCAGGGAGCAGGGAGTTCGGTCCTCAGAACCGGAGGAGATAGCGAGGCCGTCGCCGCTTCATGCTCTTATCGTGCCGCGAGAGCGAGACCTTCAGACGAACCGATACCGGAATGGAATTGATGACGCTCCATGATGCTGGACCACAGGAGGTTTTGTTCAGCAATTCCCGCACGGGTGTAAACATCGATTCCATCAAGACAGGCTGGCTGAATGTTTGCGAAGATGCGGGGCTCGTGAATCTCAGATTCCACGTCGTCACACCTTCGCCACGCGTCTGCGAGTCAACGGCGTTCGTGGGACATTCGAGACCTTCTTGGTCACACGTCAGTAAGGATGACCAACGTTTTCACGCACCAGACGCCGGCTAATCTGTGTCACGCGGTCAATACGTTTACTCAGACGAAGCTAGGCAAGGTTGTGAAATTTGAGAGAAAGCGGGCGCCTGCGACCTCAAAACACAACTCTCGTTCGCGCTGCGCGCTCACCGCGGGCGAGGATGCCCGCGCTCCAATCGCGCCCTCTTCGCGCCATCGTGAGGTTGAGCAGCTCTCGGTCCAACATCACGAAGACGTAAATGTAAGAACACTCGCCGGTCGATTGGTGCCCCCGCAGGGATTCGAACCCCGAACCAACAGATTATGAGACCTGTTGAAGGGCATCAATGAAGTTGGATCAAGAGAGATGTAGCAGTATTTACCGAATCCGCAGTCGTCAAAGGCAGTTACATCCGGGTACGTCTAAGCACGCCATCGCGCCATCCTCGCGCCATCGGAACCTTCTTTAATCTTTCTCTGTTACAGTGGAATGCCCATCCGACGTAGCAAGTCAGTGAAGCGCGGGTCATTGCGGATTGGATCCCACACTGGCTCGTCCTTATAAAACGCTCCCCCCGCCCAATCAGCGTGGCGCCCTCGCTCAGCGGGAATTGCCGCTCGCCATTGGTGAAATACATTCGAGTCTCAATCACCGATCCGGTTCGCGCCGCTTCCATCTCCGCCACATCCGTCACGAAGCGATATCCGAACCGGTGCACAGTTCGCACGTACGTCGACTCGTGCGCCGATTCGCCCAGCGCACGGCGGATCTCTGCAACCAGGGTTGGCAGGTTGGTTTCGCCGACGATTGTCGACGGCCACAGCGGTTCCTGGAGTTCGGCTTTGGGAGAGCGCGCCGGAGCGACGCTCGATGAGTATCAGCAGAAGCTCGAACGCTTTCGGCGACAGATGGACTTCGCCTCCATCCGCGAGCAGTTGTCGCGTGTCGCTGTTCACCGTGAATCCGCCAAACCGATATGTCACGCCGCGACCCTTCTCATCGATGTCTGTTCCGCGCGCGGAGCGCCACCTGGCGCGCACGGCGATGACTATTTCATCTCGAACAGGACGATGTCCGCGTCACCTTCGCCGACCGCGGCGAGAATGGATCGACCGTCTGCGGACCACGAGACGCGACGCGCGATGAAGATCGGCCGCTCACCGAAATCCGTGATCTGACGCCACTCGCCCGTCGCCGTCGACAACGTCCAGATGTTCGTCGTCGGTCCGTCGGTGAGCGGCATGGCGAGCAGCGCTCCGTCTGGCGAGAGCGCCGGGTTGATGATTTGCCACTGCGGGGCACGGCTCGCTGGAATCCGGGCGAGCACGCGCGAGGGAGCATCCTCGCGTGACACTTAGATCTCGACGTTCTCCACTTAGAGATTCTCTTCCGTCCGCAACGACAACTCCACCATTCGCTCCAAAAGCTGATCCGCTGGTAAACCGACGAAGTTCTTCAGCACCAATTCCTTTGAATACAGCCGAATCAGGTAGCGAAGCTTGAGCGATTTACTGCGTGCGGCGTAAACGAAGTCGCGGTGACCGCTGTTGACAACAATAATGTTCCGAGTCGAATCGAACTTCGACCGCCATGATTCGCCTGGCGCTCGTTCAAACGTGTAGCCGGGCAAACCTTGAGAGTCGATAGTCGTCGTCCCAACCTGCGGCAAAAGTTCGTGTGTGACAGTTATTAATGCTTCGGCTGATCGCTCAATATCCCCTTGAAGAACTCTTACCAGCACGCGTGACAAGCCGGGCTCAGCAGGCGCAAGAAAGTTCACCGCCTGATCATGATGCCTATCCAACGCCCCTCCTCCTTCCGCAATTTGCCAGCTGAAGGTGAGATCGGTTTCGACACGGCGGTGTGCGCGATCATATGGCAATGCACGCAGTGATCGCTGCTCGCCAACTCTCACGACACTCGAAGCCGGTGACACGACGACACTAAACAATGGACCAGCATATTCAAAAAACTGCCGCTGCTTTTTGTTGCCCGCTTCAGGTTCTGGAGCGCCCAGTGTCACACCTTCAATTGACTCAACGTCTCTACCATTACGATGGATACGTTGAGCGCGCGAATGAATATCAAACCAGTCATACTCTTCCGCCGGAAGTGCAAGCAGTGCGTCGCGAAATGCGCGTTGAATTGTTTGTAACAGTTCGCGACTTGCCTGTTCCTCTTCAGCTCGCCGCTGCGCTTCAAGAATCTCGACTAGCTTTTGCTCGAGAGGAACCAGCGCATTGACGAGCGCGGCGTAGGCCTCGTCGTGAATGATGCCGCTACGTGTACCTGGCGTTAGATTTATGAACAGCGCGTCTATGTGACCCTGAAGGTAGCGTGAGGTCCATGGCGACTTTGCCAGATCGCCGATTAAGGAGATGTCTTCAAACACGCGAGTGCCATGTCGAAAAAGTGCGACTCGGTTCGTCTCTACTGGTTCATTCATGTAGAGCTCGACATAAACGTCTCCAAGCGGAGTGCGAACGTTAGGCAATTGATGAAGCAGCCGACCTTCGTATTGACGAGGCTCAACTGCGTATTGCTTCCGAGCGATCTTGTCGATCACGGTAATTCGTACACCGGTGTGTCGAATGCGGTCGCGCAATTCCGCAGCGAGATACCACTGTATCTTCTCTCCTGACAGCGAACGAATTCCTTCGAGTAGATTCGCAATGCGCAAATGGGTTCCAGGCTCGGAAAATAGTGCTCGTTTGGCTTTGACAGCGTAGCTCGGATCACCTTTGCGCATAATCATCTGCCAGGCGCGATCGTCGGCGCCGGTCGAAGTCAATGCCAGTTCCTCTCCTAGTGTCCAGAAAGAAAGCAGACCGATGCCAAACTCACCCTGGAGTCCCGCAGCACCTTCAATCTTCAGCCGGCGCTTGACGGAGTCACAGATGTGTGTGGCGACGTAGCGAAAGTCAGGTTGCCCTTTTGCATCGCGCGGAATTCCCTGCCCGTTGTCGCGTACTTCCAAAAAGTGACGGCCTTCGCTGCGACCCCGAGTGATAGTGACGCTTGTTGCACGGGCATCAATAGAGTTTTCGACCAACTCAGCGATGGCCTTCAGAGGATTTGACTGCGAGAGGGCAATAATCGTGATTGCATTCCAATCGTTGCCAATCCGCAGTTTGCCTCGGTGGTCGCTGGCGTCACGCAGTTTCAGTTTTTGAGACATGTTGAAATGGATGCAGTTCTGGTTTGACAACCACACATTGATTTGACGGCTAAATATTGGTCAAACGATGCGTTTTGAGCAAGTTGAGGCAACGTAATCGAGGAATTCGCGCGAAAATGTTCACCCACCACTAACGGGACTGACAATCGGCAATCGACAATCTGCAATGTCTGTGGTGCCCCCGCAGGGATTCGAACCCCGAACCAACAGATTGTGAGACCTGTTGAGCTGCACTGATGAAGTTGGACCAAGCAAGATGTAACAGTATTTACCGAATCCGCAGCCGTCAAAGTTCGTTACGTCTGGTCACGTTTGAGCACGCCATCGCGCCATTTTCACACCATCCGGAAAGCATAGTCCTTAGAAGAAATCCTCACTCCACAGAGTTGGCAGTTAACTAAATAAGGCGGTCGTCTTGATATAATCCAGCAAGCAGATCACCTAGACATGCGTATTCTCCTGGTGGAAGACGAGCCGAGTGCAGCACTCATGCTGGCAAAGGGCCTGCGGGAGCAATCTTATGCCGTCGATATTGCCGCAGACGGCGAAGGCGCCCTCTACCAACTCAGCGTCTACGATTATGACTTGGTCATCCTCGACGTCATGCTTCCTCACAAAGATGGGCTGCAGGTATGCCGTGAAATGCGTAGCTTGGACCTATCAACTCCGGTGCTCATGCTCACTGCACGCGACGCCGTTGATGATCGAATCGCCGGGCTCGACTCCGGCGCTGACGATTATCTGATCAAACCATTCGATTTCGGCGAACTGTTGGCACGCACGCGCGCACTGTTGCGCCGCGGTGATGCTCTGCAATCCGAGATACTCAGGGTCGCCGACCTTGAAATCAACACGCGCACCAGGAGCGTCAAGAGAGGCGAAATCAGAATTCAGCTTTCGGCTAAAGAATACGCCCTCGTCGAATATTTCGCGCGTAATGCTGACCGCGTGCTCGGGCGAGCTGATATTGCCGAGCACGTCTGGGACAAGAACTTCGATATCTTTTCAAATCTCATAGAGGTTTATGTCCAGCGCCTGCGAAGAAAAATTGATGACGGGCACGAGGTAAAGCTTTTTCATACGAGGCGTGGCGAAGGGTACGCTCTTACCGCGGATGAGGGCCCTAATGTTTGATTCCGTTAGAGCACGACTCACCTTGTGGTATGTCGGGGTCCTTGCGCTAGTGCTGGTCGCGTTCAGCATCAGTGTATACGCTGTAGTGACTGCGATCCTTTACAACAGCCTTGACACAGAACTTGGTGCGACAATCGACGAGACGACGCTATCGTTGGTGCATGAGATCGATGTGGAAAAACAGGAAGAAAGAGCCGCGGCCACAAGCGCTCTGGACGAACATATCGCGCCTCGACAAGCTGCAGCCATCTTTGATGCGAATGGAAACTTAGTGGCAGAAGAAACCGCAGATGGTACGGGTCACGCCTCACTGCCCTCAATGGATCTCGTGCCGGCGACTGGAACAGAACTGTACACACTGCCAAGTACGCCACAGGGCACGGTCGATCAACACAGGATTGCTGTGGGACGTATTCACACGGCGAGCAGGTCTTACATCCTGGTTATTAGCCAACCTTTCGATGTGGTGCGGAAGCAGTTGCGGTTACTCCGAAATATACTGATTCTTGTCGTATTGGTTACTCTTGCTCTGGCCGGATTCGGCGGCTGGTTTCTGGCCCGCCGGAGCCTTGCTCCAGTGGTACAGATGACGGAGCGAGCACGCCGGATCAGTGCAGAGAATTTGGATCGGAGGCTACCTGTTTCAAATCCACATGATGAATTGGGCCGGCTCGCAGCCACCTTCAACCAACTACTGACCCGTCTGGACGATGCATTCGAACAGCAGCATCGCTTTATGGCCGACGCTTCGCACGAATTACGTACTCCTCTTTCCGTCATGCGTACGGCTACCGGAGTTACGCTTGAGCAGAAGGAACGTAGCAACGGTGAGTATCGTGAAGCTCTCAGCATCATCGATGAGCAGGCTCGACGGCTCACTCATATTGTCGAGGATATGTTCATGCTTGCGCGTGCAGACGGTGGACGCAGAGTCCTGCAGCTGAGTGAGTTCTCCCTTGACAAACTGCTTTGCGAAACCGTGCGGGCTGCCGAGGTACTCGCAACTCGTAAAGGAATAACGATTGAGGTCGGCAAATTCCCGCAAATCAGTTATCACGGCGACGAAGGCTTGTTACGACAGATGGTCTTGAATCTCCTCGACAATGCCATCAAACACACTTCGGCCGGCGGAGTCGTTAGCATCGTTCTGGAGCGACGGTCAACAACTTATGCGATTCTTGTTTCAGACACAGGTGCAGGCATACCGCCCGAGGCGCAGGCGCATATTTTTGAGCGCTTTTACCGAGTGGACAAAGCTCGCTCACGCGCTGACGCGAGCGAAGTTGGAGGCGGAGCCGGTCTTGGTCTGTCCATCGCCAGATGGACTGCTGAAGCTCACCTCGGCTCCCTTGAACTCGAACGCTCGGATTCCGCCGGCAGCACCTTTGTCGCCTCGCTCCCCGTGAATAACGAACAATAACCCCAGTTGCGACTGGACAACTCAAGCCGAGTAAATTCGCAGGTAGGGAAGGGGGCAGTCGGTAACGTCGAGGTTCGCTAGATTCAAGGCGCCCCCGCTCAACCTTGAATGCCAGTCCTTATCCCCTTACTCAAGCCGCTGCCGTTAACTGCGTTGACTGATTGATTCGATGATGAAACCTTTGAAACTTGAGCGGGGGCGCCTTGAATTGAGGGAACCTTGAAACTACCGACTGCCCCCTTCCCTACCTGCAAATTTACTCAACTTGAATTGTTCAGTCGCAACTGCAGCTTCCTCAGCGTTTTTACAGTCTCCACTATGCGTGGAATTCGACCCACCATTTATCTTCTGTTCATCTTCAGGTTCGTACTTTGTTAAGCCGCAATCCATTTTTCTGAAGCATGAGGAGGGTCTAGCGACGCTCTTCTAGCTTACTCCAGGTACATCATGTCTCTTGTCGTGCTCACTAATTTGAGAGCACCGGGTGGATCAAATCCAAATTTTTGTACCCACCCGAGTCGGTAGCTAACTGAGAGTTGGAAGGAGGGTTACTTAACGGGATCCAGCTTCAAGGGAGATATGCAAAATGAAAAATACTTTGATGGCATTTTTAGTACTGAGCTTAGTTCTAAGTGCAACCGCAATCTTTGCTCAAGAGATTACCACGACGGGCTCAATTGCTGGCACGGTCGTGGACCAGAACGACGCTGCGATACCAGGCGCGAGGGTTACGGTCAGCGGACCAACCGGCGAGCACACGTCGGTAGTTAATGATCAGGGGCGTTTCGAAATTAGCGGCCTGCTACCTGGCAGCTACAAGGTCTCTGGCGAGCAATCCGGATTTAAGAAAACCATCGTCTCTGACGTCGTGGTGTTCGTCGGGAAGTCGGCAAATGTTCAGGTCAGGCTTGAGCCAGGAGAGGTTGCCGCGGAGGTCAACGTGACGGCCGATGTGAATATCGACCAGGCGAGCACCGCTATAAGTTCAAACCTCAACGATCAGCTCTATAAGAATGTTCCCGTCGCGCGCGGAGTCTCGAGTCTGTTTACTCTCGCACCGGGTACGACTACGGGTGTCGGAGGCATCTCGGACAGAGATAACCCTTCGATTTCCGGCGGGACTGCGCTAGATAACCTTTACGTAGCAGACGGTGTGAACATCACCAACACTGCCTTTGGTGGGATCGGAACATTCTCGCGCTCATACGGTTCGCTCGGCACTGGCATAATCCTCTCACTCGTCAAAGAGGTCCAAGTCAAAACGGCCGGGTTCGAGCCACAGTATGGCCAGTCGGAAGGCGGCATCGTCAACATTATCACCCGGTCGGGGAGTAACGAGTTTCACGGCGCTGTCTATGGCTATGGCCAGCCGCACCAATTAGAGGCGACGCGCCGTCAGCAGGACGACTTTGCGGTAAACAAACCTGGAGATCTCTTGCACCAGGAGCACTACGATTTCGGGGCTGATTTGGGGGGCTATGTGCCCGGGCTCCGAGACAAGCTCTTCTTCTTTGGCTCGTTCAACCCCAGTTTCAACCGTGACCTCGTGCAAGGCGCCAAACGCAACGCAATGGACATTGCCAGTGGGACAGGGCGCGATTCTGGGCTATTCACGCTGCTCGGCACCAACGTCAATCGGACTAGAACTACGAACTACGCCTTCAAGGCGGACTACAATATTTCCTCGCAACACCAGATTGCGTTCTCGATCTTCGGCGACCCATCCTCGACAAACGTGGGTTCGCTCAGGACGCTGAACATCGACAACACGACGGCGCAAAGCAAACTTGGTTTTGGCACGCGCAACATCTCTGGCCGGTACACTGGAAATCTCGGGGGCAGCAACCCGCTGACGATCAGTGCGTCAGTTAGCCAGAACAAGAACCACTTCACTGAGAGTGGTTTTGGCGACTTCAACCAGATAGTCGACCGGACCCAGCCCAGCCGCGGAAACTTCACCTCAATCGGGTTAGGATTCTTCGAACCGACGCAAGGAACAACCAACCGGCTTGCCCTTGACGCAACCAAGCAGGTGACGCTCTTCGGCACGCATACGTTGGGCGTAGGCTATACATATCAACGCGGGTCTTACTCGGGTATCCGCGACCGCAGTGGTCCAAAAGTTTACCGTGCCCGCAACTAATGCGGACGGGACATTAACGATTGACCCGCAAGCAGTGGGACAGCCGCTGAATGCTGCGTTCTCTCTGAGACCCGCTGGATCGTCATGCACGCTCTGCCCGATTCTCACGATCCCGGGTGTTGGAGACCAAAGGGTTTTTCTCCGCCAGGATCGCGGCGAGTTTGGTGTTCCAGCTTTTGACACGGCGTCCAGGTATCATGCTGCTTACGGCGAGGATACTTGGCGTGTCAACAAGTACGTCACAGCGTTGCTCGGTCTGCGTTGGGAGCAGGAGCGCATTACGGGCGCCATTCTTCCACAAAGCGGCAGGCGTAACACTTACACTTTCACAGACGCGTGGGCTCCACGTTTGGGGGTGACGGTCGACCCGTTTGGCAAGGGCAAGACAAAAGCGTTCTATAACTTTGGCCGCTTCTTCGAGTTCTTACCACTAGATGCCGCCGAGCGTTCGCTCTCGTCTGAGAAAGACTTCACGGGGGGACGATTTGCCCCAGCCTTCTTTATTGATGCCAGCGGAAACCGCCGGGCAACACTCAACGAGTTCGGCACGGTTATCCCGGTAATTGACGCAGCACATTTTCTAAGTTCCGCGGCTGGTGGAACGGGAGGACCACCAACCGTTTCAGCTCAGGACGAAAACGAGTTTATTTTGCCGGGGACGAAGCTTGGTTTCGCTGACGAGCATACGTTTGGAGTCGAACAGCAGCTGAAGGGCAATTGGGTACTTTCCGTGCGATATATCCGTCGACGTCTGGGGAGGATCATCGAGGACGCGGCGATATTGTCGCCAGAAGCGGCCAACGCGGGAATCGGCCAGGTGTATTTCATCGGCAACATCAGGAAAAGCCTTGATGCGGGAACCAACCTCCAGCCGTTCTTGTTCACGCCGCTTTTTGATCCAACCGGGAAGTTCGTTTTGAATACGCCATCCGGGTGCTTAACCGCGCCAAGCGGTATACCGGGGATTGGTCCGCAGCCAGTGTTCTTCACTGCGCCAACAGACCCGTTCGGCAATTCGATTGCGCCAGGAGGCGTCTGTTTCTCTGGAGTAGGAATCGATGCCAACGGCAATTCCATCGTGAGACCAGACGGCACACCCGATGGATTTCCGGATCCGGAACATCTCTACCGGGCTGTAGAGGTCGAGCTGAACAGGCGTTTCTCGCAGGGTTGGCAACTCTTCTCTAACTTCCGCTTTGCCAGACTCACGGGAAACTTCGAGGGCCATCTCCGCAATGATAATGGCCAGACCGATCCAGGGATCAGCTCGCTTTTCGATTTTACCGCCGGTGACTTTAACCTGCTGGGCACTCAATTTGCTGTTGGGCCACTCAACACCGAGCGACGCTTCGTCTCGAACATCTTCGGAAGCTATCTATTTGGCAAGGACCGGAGAATGTTCGGGTTGGGTCGAGCGCTTCACGGCTTCACTACCGGACTCAACGTGCACATGGAATCGGGCTTGCCGCAAAGCGAGTTCTTTGCGCACCCGGTCTATCTAAATGCAGGTGAGATTCCGGTTGGAGGCCGGGGCAAGCTTGGGCGCACATCCTTCTACACTCGAGCGGATCTACACGGAGACTATTCTTACAAGATTACCGAAAAGGTCTCGGTCAAGTTCGTCGCAGATTGGTTCAACATCACAGATGACCGCCGCGTGTTCATAATCAATCAATTCCGTGAGAGCACTGCGGGCCAACTGAATCCCGACTTCGGCGAGCCAAGAGTGTTCCATGTGCCTACCTCGCTGCGCCTTGGCGCCAGGCTTGAGTTCTGATCGTTATGGCGATCGGTTTTAAGTGGGAGGGAATTATTTTCCCTCCCCATTGTTTCTGGATAGGCAGCGGGATTATTACCCATAACCCCGTCAGCCCGCTTCACGGTCTACGTTGAGTGATTAGATTTAATCAGTCCTGCATTGCGAATTGCAGAGTTGCCAGTCATCGTCTCTGATTCTTTTTACCACACTCACAAAAATCGTGATCGCCGCACTATAATCGACGTGCGCGTCACTATGCATTAACGGTCGAGATGTTATGAAGGCCGAGAACAATCGTGGCGGAACAGTCCGCCGGCAGTGCTATGAAATCTTAAAGTCCTGTTTGGCGCTGATTGCGGTGGCACTGTTGGTCTGGGCAAAGCCTGTGATGCCGGCTGTGTGGGGACAGGGCGAGCCACCGCGAAGCGTCAGGCTTGTCCTTAAAGTCGTGGATGAAACCGGAGTCGCGATATCTGACGCGCGGCTCACTCTCGTGCAAAGGGCAACCCAGACAGTTGTCAGGGGCAAAACCGACGCAGCCGGGCGGCACGAGTTCAATCTTACCAACGTCGGCGCCTATCAACTCAACATCGAGAAGGAAGGTTTTTATGCTTCTACCACTGACGATGTTCGCGTCAGCGAAACGTCGAGTCTTGAAGTGGCGATCTATCATCAGCAGGAAATTGCCGAATCAGTGAATGTCTTCCTCTCGCCGCCAGCCATCGATCCAGACAGAACCGCCGACAGCGAGACACTGACCAGCCGTGAGATTCTAACGCTGCCGTATCCCTCGACGCGTGATTACCGAAAAGCCCTGCCGCTCATTCCTGGCGTGCTGGCAGACGCCAGCGACCAGATTCACCTTGGAGGTTCAGCCACGTACCAGGTCTTTGATCAGCTTGACGACTTTAATATCAGACATCCGGTAACTGGCCTGCTACAAATGAGAGTCAGCCCGGACGCTTTGCGGAACATCGATACGCAATCGAGTCGCGCATCGGCTCAGTACGGCAAGGGTTCCGGCGGAATTCTAAGCCTGACGACCGGCATGGGAGATGATCGCTATCGCTTCTCGGCGACAAATTTCGTTCCTTCGTTTCAAAACCGCAAGGGATTGAATTTCAGTGAATGGACTCCGCGCGCGACGTTTTCCGGACCATTGCTGAAGAAGAAAGCCTGGTTTTTTGACGGATTCGGCGGCGTCAATAAACTGACAATCGTTCCGGAGCTTCCTGATGGCGAAGATCGAGATAGCTCTTGGCGCGTCGACAACCTGTTGAAGGCACAGCTCAACTTAAACGAAAGAAACATCCTTACGGCGGGTTTTCTCACGAACAATTTCCACTCCGGGCGCGCCGGCCTGTCGCGATTCAACCCTCTGGAAACCACCACGAACCTCCACGAGTCCGCGTATTTGGTCACGCTCAAAGATCAGTTGTACGCGTCCAATGGAACACTCCTCGAGATAGGTTTTGCAGTAAATCAGTTTCATGACGACGAGCAGCCAATCGGAAGTTTGCCCTACCGGATCACTCCCGAGGGGACAAGCGGAAACTTCTTCAAAATTTCGAACGCGACTTCCCGGCGTTTGCAATGGATTGCGAGTCTGACGTTGCCATTAGCTCATTGGCGCGGCACGCACGAGTTTAAGTTTGGAGTGGACCTTGACCGAATCACTTACGATCAGTCGGCCAAGCGCCGTCCGATTCTCATTGTGAGAGAGGATGGCACTCTATCGCGTCAGTCCACTTTCGTTGGCGGCGAGGCGATCAATGGTCATAATTTCGAATCCAGCGCGTACGCGCAAGACCGCTGGTCCATCTCAAAGCGGTTACTACTGGAAGCAGGCCTGCGATTAGACCGCGACAGTATTATTCGTCGCACATCGGTATCTCCTCGAGTGGCCACCACTTATCTGCTAACGCAGGATGGTAATACGAAACTGTCGGGTGGCATCGGCCTCTACTACGACGCGACAAACCTCGATCTGGTCACTCGTGCACTCACGGGACAGCGTCTGGATCAGTTCTACGCGAGTGACGGAAGAACGCCGCTTGGATCGCCATTAATAACGTCGTTTCAGGTTAACGAGCACATCTTGAGAGTTCCGCGTTATTTAAACTGGAGCATGGGGCTGGAACGTAAACTCCCTGCCGAGATCTATCTCGATGCTGAGTTTTTACAGAAGCGAGGGCACAACGTCTTCGCGTTTTTCAATCTCAGCCAGTTAGCTCAAGGGAACGGCGGATTTCAATTGCTCAACGACCGAGAGGATCGCTATGACGCTTTCCAGATCACTTTGCGCCGCGCATTTAAAGGAAACTACGCCATGCTCGCTGCCTACACTCGCTCGCGAGCGAACTCGAACGCTGTACTTGACCCGAACATCGACAATCCGGTATTTGGCCGGCAGGCAGGAGGGCCGCTTCCCTGGGATGCGCCTAATCATTTCATCACGTGGGGCTGGATGCCGCTGGTCAAGAAGTTTGACTTCGCTTATTCGCTTGACTGGCGCAGCGGATTTCCCTTCAGCGTGGTGAACGAACAACAACAACTGGTCGGCGCTCTAAACTCGCACCGTTTCCCCGCTTATTTCACACTGAATGCACACCTCGAGCGACGCTTCACCGTGTTTAGTTACTACCTCGCTTTGCGCGCAGGCTTCAACAATGTGACCAACCGAGAGAATCCAAGCGTTGTGAATAACAATGTGGACTCGCTGCAATTTCTGACTTTCGGCGGGACTCAACAAAGGGCATTTACAGGGCGCATTCGTTTTCTGGGTCGCAAGTAGCGGTGCTCGTTCATCAGCGTGCCATTTCCATTTCTGATCTCTACTTCGCCCCATTTATCTTCTATTCATCTTCAGGTTTGTAGCCTATCCCGTTTGCACAATCCACTTAAGGATGAAGGGTTTTCCGGTGCCGTTCTTGTGCACAACGGGGTGTGTTCATGGCTGTTGTCGTGCTCGCCGATTTGAGAGCAAAGGGTGGATCAGTCAGTAAAGACACAATAGCCGGTGGTTACGGCTCGCGGTTTCGCGGTGATTCAGTTACCACGCGCTTTGCCAAGAACATCAGACGAGTGTTCTTGAACCTGCCCAGTATTCATGTGGGCTATCTTGCCGCAATCTTCTCACGCGCTGGTCACAAGGTTGTTGTCACGCACGATCATAAACCGATAGCAGGCGACCTTGCGCTGGTGCTGACTTCGTTGGTCGACTACCGGAATGAATGCGCCTGGGCCAACGCGGCCCGATCACGCGGCATGAGAGTTGGTTTTTTTGGAACCGCCGCCACCCACCTTCCGGAACTCTTCATAGACTCAGGCGACTTTGTATTCTCTGGTGAGCCAGAGGCAGCAGCGATTAAGCTCGCCGCCGGAGAAGAGCTGCGCGGTTTGGTGGAAAGCCTCGCCATCAACGACCTCGACTCGTTGCCGTTCCCGCGGTGGGATCTGGTGAAAGGCAGACGATTTGGTTACACCAACCACCGGCGCATAGGATTGACGCGGGCTCTCCCGATGCTTACCACTCGTAGCTGCCCTGAGCACTGCACCTACTGCCCCCATCGCATTACGGCTCGCTTTCGGCAGCGCAGCGTCGAGAATGTCATCGCTGAAATCGAGGAGTTGTGCGGCTGGTTTCATCAGCTGCACATTAAGATCCGAGATCCGCTTTTTACGCTCGATCGCGATCGTTGCATCCATATCGCCGAAGCGATTTGCGCGCGCGGGCTCAAACTCTCATTTGAATGCGAGACGCGGATGGATGATCTGGATGAAAACCTTATCAAAGCCTTGCATGCCGCCGGTTTGTGCGAAATCTCATTCGGGGTGGAGTCACCCGACCCGCTGGTGCTGAAGCGAGTGGCGCGCCGCTACATACCTCACGAACACATGCGTAAGATGGTGACACTTTGTTGGGAGCTAGGAATAAAGACCACAGCGTTTTACGTGATCGGTTTTCTACAAGACACTGAAGAGAGTATTGAGGAGCTGATCCGGTTTGCCTGCGAGCTGGACACTACCTACGCAAGTTTCAAGATCCTGACACCGTATCCCGGTACTCCTCAATTTAAGCAGCTAAAGCATCTCGTATTCGAAACCGACTGGGAAAAATTCGACGGCTATACGCTCACCTTCAATCATCCCACGTTAACTCCGAGGCGGGCGCGGCTTATGCTGGGCATGGCATACTCTCGCTTTATTGCGCGTCCCAGCCAGCTATTTAACTGGCTCGGGCTGCATAAGTATTCGCACCATGCTTTGCTGCAAAAAGCAGATGCGTGGTCGTGGGAGAAGCAGGACTATTTTGATCGCCCGTGGCTTTCTGAGAGAAAGGTAACGGCATGAACTGGCGCACGATTGCGCGTTACGGTATACGCTCAGTGCCCGGCGAGGAGAAAGAGATCGTCACCGCATTTCGCCGCGGCGAAGCGGTCACCGGACCTGCCGTGTCCGAGTTTGAAGAACGATTCGCTGCTTACCATTACATGGACCATGCAATCGCCGCGTCGTATGGTCGCATGGCATTCTATTACATTCTGCGCGCTCTGAATTTGCCTGCGGGAAGCGAAATAATTTTTCCCGCCTTGACGTTTTGGGCAGTGCCGGAGATCGCCAGGCGCACCGGTTTCAAGCCCATTTTCGTGGATGTTGATCCATTGACATTCAACATCGACTCAACTGCCATCGAGGCGGCGATTACTGAGCATACGCGCGTCATAGTGCCGACTCACCTCTACGGCCAACCCTGTGAAATGAAAGAGATCCTGCGAATAGCAGAAAAGCACGATCTGATCGTGGTGGAGGATTGCGCACAAGCTACCGGTGCGCGTTATCGCGGCCGCCTGGTTGGTACGTTTGGGACGGCGTCTTTCTTCAGCTTTCAAATGCTCAAAGGCGTAAACACGTACGGCGGGGGAATGGCTCTAACGAACAACAACGTATTAGCCGCGACCGTGCGTGACTTTGCAGCACTCGAACCATTGCCGAGCACCGGCGATGTAGCCGCCCGTTTTCTCAAAGCGTACGCTGCGCGTATTGGCATCAGTCCGAAAGTGTTCACTCTTTGGGGATATCCGATTCAAGTTTTGGCTTCAATGTTCGGCGACGTCGATCTTTCAAAGTACTTGTGGGAGAAGATCCGGCCGCTCGACATTTTTCCGCGCACGTATGCGCAGCGTTACTCGAACGCGCAGGCTGTGGTTGGTATTCGGGGATTAGCGAAGCTCGACGAATACAACGCGCGTTCTCGCGAGCACGCTCTGCGATATGCAGCAGGCTTGTGTGATTGCCGCTCTGTACAAACGCCGCGTATCCTGCCAGGCGTTGAACACGTGTATTACCAATACTGTATCTATACTTCGGATCCTCGACGTACCAGCCGTCGGGCAGTACGCCGCGGAGTAGATCTCGAGACAATGCACGTAGACGTCTGCTCAGATTTGCGGCTGTTCAGGGCTTTTGCCTCCCACTGTCCCGGCGCGGACGCTACCAAGGCAGCACTACAACTCCCAGTCTATTCACGGCTACGTTCTTCAGACGTCGAACGAGTGTTATATGTTATGCGGGAGGTTACTGGTGACCTCGCCCCTTTTGTGGAAACTGAGCCCGAAGTCTCGAGAAGAGCAGTTGCGGCCAGCTGCAACGGGGTACAATAAACTGGTCTCTTGAATATCCTTATCGCACCGATAGCCAGCGCCTGGAGAGTGGTGGTGTGTTTGTTAAGCGAGCAGTCACTTGGGATGCGTTTATTGCCCAAGTATGGATACTTCGCCGTGCTTCTGGCCGCATTCTGGGAAGGAGAAGCGGTCTTGATAGCGGCCGGTACGTTGTGCGGAGCTGGGTACTTGGATTGGCGACTTACGATTCTGGCTGCCACCATCGGCGGAGCGGCCGGAGATCAGATCTATTTCTATGCGGCGCATGAACGAGCCGCACGCATGATCCAAAAATCCAGCCGCCTGAGGCGCTGGTACCCAAGGGTGCGGAAGTTTGTGCTTAAGCACGGCACGCTCGCGGTGTTGTT
>JBKPAC010000116.1:0-50923 GCA_046726175.1 Acidobacteriota bacterium | reverse complement strand
CTGCCATTGAGCTACTGCGGAATGAATCCTTATAAGGGCGAAAAAAGTAACGCAAGCTCACCGCTTGCGTCGGCAGTTTTTATAACAAAAGGCCTTAAGAGCGTCAAGGCGAGGTCAGAATTGCGGATTGTCGATTGCGGATTGCGGATTTTCCGACCGAGGCAGTGTTTGAATTGCTGCCTACATCGGGCTGCGTTGCGAAATCCGCAATTCGCAATTCGCAATCCGCAATTTCTTCCATCCTTGCGCTGCGCCCCATTTTTGAGCGAATATCTCGCACGCAAAACGCTCGAAAGGCTCACCGCCACAGCTTCCGAAGCGCCGGCACGCCGGACCTGGAACCGCGCTGAAAGGCTTAAATGGAACGCAGGACAACAGCCTGGTTTAGTCAGAACCTGAATATCGAGATGCCGCTCGTTGCGTATGGCCACGCTGGCTATCCCTTGCTCATGTTACCCACCGCCGCCGCCGATTACCTTGAATACGAGCGGTTTCATCTCGTCGATGCGATTCGACCTTTCATCGAGAGTGGGAAGCTGCGTGCTTACTCGATCAACTCGGTGAACCGCTACAGCCTCCTGAACGAGCAGATGCCGGCGCATCTGAAAGCAGAGTTGCTTACTCAGTACGATCGCTACATCACCGAAGAAGTGCTGCCGCTTATTCGCAGAGACACCGGGCAGGACGATGCGCGACCTGTGACGACGGGCGCGAGTCTCGGAGCATTTCTCGCCGCCAACAGTTACTTCAAACATCCGGATCTTTTCCGCGGCGTAATCGCAATGAGCGGTAGCTACGACATTCGTTCGTATCTGAATGGACACTACGACGATAACGTCTATTTCAATAATCCGATGGATTATCTCTCGAACCTGAATGACGATTATTACCTGCCGATGCTACAAAAGGCTGATGCGATTGTGATCCTTTCAGGGCAGGGAGCGTATGAAGCTCCGGATCGTAGTAAGGCGCTGTCGGATCTACTGAGATCGAAGGGCATCCCGCACACTCTGGATCTGTGGGGGCCTGACGTGAATCACGACTGGCCGTGGTGGAGAAAGATGCTTCCGCACTGGTTAGGGAAGCTCCTGTGAAGCGTTAGTTGAGGATCAATAGGGATCAAAAGAAAACCATTTATCATTTGTCGTTCGACATTTCTCATTTTTCATTTTGTTGTCGCGACGATTGGAACTTTCAAGACCTGGTCCAATCTGCGGCTCGGAGCAAATGAAAAATGGGAAGTGTCAAACAACAAATGATAAATGGTTTTTTCTTATATCCTCGGCTTGCTCCAACCCGAGCTACGGTTCGTCGCCTTTCTTGCCTTTCTTCTTCTGAGTATCAACTTCGCGTGGTCTTGTAGGCGGCGGCGGTGTCGCTTCCGACTTGGGTGCCGGTGTCTCGGCCTTTGGTTGTGCCGGTTCTGGAGCCTCATCGGCTTTCGGTGGCGGTGGCAACGTCACCTGCTCGAGCTTCGGTTCAGTAGTGCTCGCCGGCGTGGCATTCTCGTCACCGGCTTCTTCCTTTGCTTCCTCAGCTAGCTCTGCTCGTTCAGCAGCTAGCTCGCGTTGACGTTGTCTGAAAAGTTCGCGCATGTCCTCCGGCATGGACGGAGCTTTCGGAAATTCTTCCTTGGGTTTGTCCTTTAGAAAGTCCTTCATGAAATCAATGAAGAACGGAAGCGCTCCTACGCCACCCGTCATGTCGTTGCCTAATGGCTTTTTCTTTCCTGGATAACCCATCCAGACTCCGGTGACATAAGTCGGAGTGTAACCAATGAACCAAACGTCGGTGTGATCGTTTACTGTGCCTGTCTTTCCGGCAAGCGGAACGCCGAGCGAACGCGCCGCGGTGGCAGTGCCGAACTCAACTACGCCGCGCATCATGGAAACCATCGTCAACGCAACGTATTCATTCATCACCTTGTAGGTAGTTTTCTCCCACTCTTCCAATGCCGCGCCATCACGATCGAGCACTTTGCGGATCATGTGTGGCTCGACTCGAATGCCTTTGTTCGGAAAAGCTGAATAGGCCGAGACCATCTGGTCCAACGGTACCTCGGTGGCACCGAGCGCTGATGGAAGATACGGCGCCATCGGAACCTTGATACCAAATCGCCGGACCATCTGCGCTCCTGTTTGAATACCAACAGTCTGCAGCAGGTGGACGGCGGGAACGTTCATCGACTTTGCGAGCGCCATCTTCATCGGGAGGTCGCCATTTCCCAAAGAGCCGTCGTAGTTATGAGGTTGCCAATCGCCAATCCTGATTGGTGCGCCACTGACCGTAGTGTCAGGAGTCATGCCCCACTCAACGGCGGCTGTGTACACAAAAGGCTTGAAGCAGGATCCGGTCTGACGGTAAGCCTGCACAGCGTTGTTGAATTTACTCGCGTAGAAGTCATAACCGCCGACCATGGTTATGATTTCGCCAGTCTTTGCGTTCAACGTGATCATTGCGCCCTGGACTGCAGGCACCTGGGAAAGCTCAACCTTCAGACGTCTCGCCTTCTTATCAACTTCCTTAATCGTGAACTCAGCCAGATAGCCGACCTTGAACTCGGAACTTGGTTGACGATGTGACCAGCCCATGTCCGCCGCAGTAAGTGTCGCATTGAAGTTGCCAAAACGAACGGTCGCTTCGTCGCGAGCGCGATCAACCTTCATGATGAGTCCCATCAAGTACCGGCCAACGTCGTACTCATTTCCATTCCAATCGGGATGTTTGTAATTAATTAATTCCTGCTGTGTTGGCACGCTGCTGTTTGCGGCTGTTGGAATCATCGTGTAGCTCGAGCGCCAACCACTGTGAGACTTGTCATATCGTCGCAGGCCCGCTCGCACCACTTCGTACGCTTTCTTTTGAGCCTCGGCGTTGATGGTTGTGTAAACGGCGAGTCCGCCTTGAGCTACTCGCGTCGTGTACTTGTCTTCGAGCTCCTGCCGGATGAACTCGACGGGAAAATCAAACGGTGAAGACTTTGGTTGTGACTGGTAGTAAGCGGTGTCGGCAAGCTGAATCGGCTTGCTTTTGGCAGCGTTAACTTCTGCTTCTGATGCGAAACCATTCTTAGCCATTAGATCGAGAACGAGATCGCGCCGCTCTTTAGCTTTGACGGGATTCGCAGTTGGTGAATATTCGCTTGGAGCTTTGGGTACACCGGCTAGCAGCGCTGCTTCGCCGAGCGTCAAGTCCTTCGCTTGTTTCCCGAAATAAGTTTCAGCTCCGGCTTCGACACCGTAAGCGTTGGCGCCCAGAAAGATGTGGTTGGCGTAAAGCTCCATTATCTGGTTCTTGGTGTAGTAGCGTTCGATCTGAAGGGCCAGTGCCCACTCATTAACTTTTCGTTTTAGAGTTTGCTCGCGGGACAAGAAAAGATTCTTGGCTAGCTGCTGAGTAAGGGTCGACCCACCTTCAACTTTTTCCGTCGTCAGGTTTTTCCAGACAGCGCCTATAATTCGGATCGGATCGATTCCGACGTGGTCGTAGAAACGAGCGTCCTCGACCGCGAGGATCGCATTCTTCATCACTTGTGGGATCTCGTCGTACTTCAGGGGAATTCTTTTCTCAAGCGCAAACTCTCCAATAACCGTCTCACCGTCGTCAGCGTAGACGCGTGTCACGACGCTTGGCCGATACGTGGCTAACGCGGCGACTTCATTGGCGGCGCGGGAATAATTGAGTTCATATGCCGCGATGATTCCAGTTAATCCACCAGCAGCAAGCGACAGCAGTAAAACTGCGGGCAACCAGAGCCGGCGAAGAAGCGACCGTCGTTCAGCAGGCGGCGCGTTGACGATTGCCATCGGGGAAAAGGAACGCAGTGTCACGGGAGTTTTAGTGGCCATTATTGATTAACCCTTCCTCACGTTGACTGTGCCCGTGAACGGCATGATAGGCAACGTGGAGACCCACAGTGTGCTCTTATAGAATAAGCGGAACGGATTATAGCGTAGCCGCGATATAACTCCGATTGGCCCGATTTCCTAAGGTTTTTTGGCTATTTGGTGGCTAATGGGGATTCGCACAATGCCTTGCTATAATCCAACCTCGCAACCGGGGGCGACAGGCTTCGACAGGGGTTTCTGACGGCCGACGGATGTCATGCCGGGCTCACTCTATGCAGCTCGTTAAAAAGCGTAGGGAAACACAACTGCCAATAATGAATTGGCTCTCGCTGCCTAATTAAGCACCGAGCGTCTCACCACAAGTTGCTCAAGCGCGTGGATCGAGATGTCACTTAATTGAGCTGGTCTGCTCCTTCGGTCCGTGGGAGCGGGCGAGAACAAAATCGGACTAGCCCTGACTGAGGTCTTGTCGCTTCACTTACTCAGTCAGCGGTGAATTCTCGTGGGCTAGTCCCACAAGGAACGAGAAGCGAATAAGCATGTAGAGTCTTTCGGCGTTGGCTTCTGGATCCGAGTTCAAATCTCGGCGCCTCCACCAAAAAATATTTCGGATTTCGAATTGCGGATTGCGGATTTGATTTCTCTTCAAGGCGTAGTAAGCCTCTCGCCAATCTATAGTTCGCAATCCTAAAGTCTGAAATCCAATTCGTTGGCATCTCAAATCCGCAATCCACAATCCGCAATCCGCAATCCCGGTCTTCCCATTGGAATCTTTGATAGCGGCGTAGGCGGCCTTACAGTCTACCGCGCCCTGCATGAACGCCTGCCAAACGAGCGTTTCGTCTATCTTGGCGATACAGCCCGTGTTCCTTACGGTACGAAATCGCTTGCCACGGTTGAGCGTTATGCAGTCGAGAATGCCCGGTTCCTCGAGACCCACGGGATCAAGCTTCTCGTGGTCGCTTGTAACACCGCATCAGCACTCGCGCTGCCCGCCATCAGACAAGCGGTGACGGTTCCCGTAATCGGGGTGATTGAACCTGGTGCTCACTCAGCAGTGGCCGCAGCTAAAGGGAAACCTATTGCCGTAATCGGAACTGAAGCGACAGTACAAAGCGGCGCTTACGCGAGGGCGATCGAACGTTTAGATTCGTCGCTTCAAGTTATCGAGCGCGCCTGTCCTTTATTTGTTCCACTTGCAGAAGAGGGTTGGGCCGACAGCGAAGTTGCTTTTTCTGTAGCACAACACTACCTTTCAGATTTGGCGGAGGTCGATGCGCGGACGCTTGTGCTAGGTTGTACTCACTATCCCATTCTCCAAAAGGTGATTCAAAGAGCGTTAGGATCCGATGTAACGATGATCGACTCGGGTGAAGCGACGGCTTATAAGGTCGAGAATCTTCTACAGCATGAAGATTTGTCACGAGAAGCATCGGTTCGTGAAGAAATCGAGCGACAACTCTGTGATGACTTGGACCATTTTTACGTAACAGATGCTGCGCAAAGATTTGCCAAAGTCGCGGAAAGGTTCCTCGGTGCCGCACCTTCGGTTTTGGAAGCGGTAGAGGTTTGGGGGCATGATGAGCTTCGAACGCACTGACGGACGCGCGCCCGATCAATTGCGCCCGGTCAAGATCACTACCGGTTATCTACCGTACGCAGAAGGTTCAGTGTTAATTGAAATGGGACTTACTCGAGTGGTGTGTGCGGCGTCGCTCGAGGATAGAGTGCCACCATTCATGCGCAACACCGGCCAGGGATGGGTTACGGCTGAGTATGCCATGTTGCCTCGGGCTACATTGCAACGCACGCCACGCGAGATCGGACGAGGTGGTCCATCGGGTCGCACTCACGAGATACAACGACTCATTGGTCGCAGTCTGAGAGCGGTTGCTGACATGAAAGCCCTCGGCGAGCGCACACTAACAATTGATTGTGACGTGCTGCAAGCGGACGGTGGCACAAGAACAGCCGCAATAACTGGAGCATACGTTGCGTTTGCGCTTGCCAGTCAGCTGCTGCTGAAGACTGGCAAGATTTCCTCGAGCCTCGTGACGAATCAAGTTGCTGCGGTCAGTGTTGGAATAGTTAATGGAACGCCATTACTCGACCTTAAGTACGACGAGGACTCGCGTGCGGAAGTTGACATGAATATCATCTGCACGGGTGACGATCGTTTTATCGAGGTGCAGGGGACTGCCGAGCGCGAGCCGTTTACGCACATTCAGATGGCCCAGTTGCTCGCGCTGGCGAACAAAGGAATCAAGGAGCTTGTCGCTATCCAGCGGAAAGTAGGTTCGCAGCAGCAATGAAATGGGCTGAAAGCAACTGAGTTCTGCCGGGCAGGCATCTCAGCACCGGACGGATGCAGACTTGCCCCAGAACGCCAATCATCGACCAAAAGCTCGAGTCTGATTAAGGAGCCAGAAAATGCTACGCGTGAAAGCTTTCCTTCTCTTTGTCCTGCTGTGTTTGCTTGGGTCCCCGGGCGCAGCACAAGAGGTTTACACCAGCGATAAAGTCGATTATCAAATCGAACTTCCTTCGGCTATGTGGAAGAGAGTTTCTGAGCCTGACGAAGGGCATGAACACGCCGAGTTTGTGTATGGCGATCGGCTCGACGGCTATTTGCAGGTTCGCAAAGAGATTGTAGACGCAGGAACAACTCCAGCTGATCTCGCTCGCCGAGATCAGGATCAGAAGTTCAGATTCATCCCCGGCTTCGTGGAAGGTAAACAGGAACCGTTTAGCGGTCGCCTGAACGGCGTAACGATCTCTTACGAATTCGTGAAGACCGGTAAACCAATGTTGGGCCGAATCTACTATCTCCAGGGAGACAATCGCACAATCTACGCGTTGCGATTCACGGGGCTTCGCGACAAGCTGGCTCGAATTCGAAATCAAACCGATTCGATTGCTCGAACTTTTCGCTTGAAATAACACCACACCTTCGAAGAGATGAAAGTGAAGCTCGCGCCGGGTCTTACGATTGCTCCATCCGCAATCCAAGGCAAAGGGTGCTTTGCAACCAAACCTTTTTCACGACGCAGAAAAATTGCCGAGTACACAGGCGAAAAGATCTCAAATGCTGAGGCCAACAGGCGAGCGACGCGCAGACGATTGCGAATCTGCGCCATCAATAATCGCTGGAGCCTCGACGGTAGTCGCGGTGGTAACGGTACGCATTACATAAATCATTCGTGCGAGCCGAATGCATTTATGAAGGTAAGCTACGGTCACATTCTCTTCATTGCGCTCCGCGACATTAGACCAGGTGAGGAGATCACAATCGATTACGAGTCGACTCTTCACTCAGACAGCAAACGGTGTGACTGTGGAACTCAAATGTGCAGAGGCACGATCAACCGGGTGTAAGTTAGCTTAGAGGTTTTCTGAAACGGGCGTCTCCCCGCCGAGTTTCGTGAGACGCCCGTCACAGTCTGGGCAGCGTAAAACTAAATTTCGAACCACGGCCTACTTCGGATCGAAGATTAACTCGGCCTCCATGTTGCTCAACAACTTCGCGCACGAAAGATAGTCCGAGCCCCGTTGATTCTTCATCCTTCTCCTGACCCTCGCGCACCACGCGAAAGAACTTCTCCCACACCTTGTCGATCGATTCGGGAGGAATTCCGTACCCGCGATCTTCTACAGACACGCGCACTGCTTCGGCCTCGAGAGCTGTAGATACAGTTACAGTGGTCCGCTCGGGACTGTACTTGATGGCGTTGTTCACGAGATTTCTTACTGCCTGCGTGATTAAGCTCTTGTCGGCGGCAACCGGAGGTAGGCGTTGAGCCGGTTCTTCAACGAGGCGAATTCTCTTCTTCTTCGCTACTGGTTGGAGGCTGGCGATCGTTTCGCGAACGACTTCATCAACGCGAAGCGGGATCTTCAACACTTCCTGCTTATCTTTTCTTTCCAGCTGAGTCACAGCGAGGAATGTATTGATCATTCGCGAAAGGCGCTGTGACTCGTTCGCGATAATCGTCACGAACTCCTTAGCCTGATCTGGCAGGCCTTTCTCGTTCGATAAGAGTTCCGCAAATCCATTGATGCTCGTCAGTGGCGTTCGCAGTTCGTGCGACATGAGCGAGATCATGTCGCTCTTTAATTGCTCGTACTCCTTGATCCGCGTTAGGTCGCGAACGTAGATAGCTAACCCGAGGGGCTCGCCTGAACTGTTGTTCTGGCGAGGATCGCGCACAAGAGAAATGCGCAAACCGAGGATCTGATTTCGGGCAGGGAAGGCTAGCTCTCCTTCATATGGATCTCCCGATTGCAAGACACGACGAACAGCGATCGCTGGTTCATCAAAGACGTCGGTGCGAAAGCGATCTAAGAGTCCAAAAATATTTAGGCCGTTAATTTCAGATTGTGAGATCCCAGCTAGCCGTCGCAGTTCTGAATTCACAAAAGCGAGTGTTCCGTCGAGGCGCGCAATGGCGACACCCTCATTAACATTGGCGAGTACGTTCTCACCACAACGGTTTTCAGTCAGCAATCCAGTCAGTACAAAGAGAGCAGATAACTTTCGCTGTCCGGCGCGGGCAGAGAAATAATCTGACGCATGTGAGCTCGAGACTGTTCTGAAGAATTCCTCGCGTTGGAGATTGCGCGCCATCTGGGCACCAACGGCGGTTAACAGAGAATGATCCTCATTTCGGAGCGCCTCGTTTAGACGCAGCAGCATCGCACCGACAGTGTAGTTTTCATAACGCAGTGGGACCGCAACGCTGATGGCTCGTGGACCTTTTTCAATGTGGGTGATTATTTGTCTTGTCTCAGCTGCACGTTCGCAAAGTTTTATGCCCTCGCGCCAAGCGGAGTTTCGTGCGCTGAGCTGGCCGGTGTTGCTGGTTGTGCGTAATCGCGCTGCTGTCGAAAATGTTTCGTTCTGCCAGTGGAAAACAACGGCTTCCATTAGAGGAAGTTCTGTCTCGAGAAGTTTCAGGCCGCTCATTAGCCGTGAGTTGGCTTCCCCCGTACCATCAGGAAAAGCGACGGCGGCGGAGTTCAATAGAAGATAAGAAAGTTGTAGATCAGTCACCCACAGGCGGGCGTTCTGAACGGCGTAAGCGGCGATGAGGCTGCTGACAAGCGATGCGACGTATAGGATATCGATCGCAAATAACCGAGATCCAATTAACGAGACGACGGCAAGAGAGAGGTACGACACGGCCAGATAAGGAAAAGCCTCGCGAGCCCCAAGGCTACTGACGACCAATCCAGTAGCGGTTGCAAAGGAGACGATTATTGCGGATCCGAGCCAAAAACCCGGAGTTATCAGGTGTTCACCGGGGTTTCTCGGTACGAGCACAAAAGCAGATTGAAGGATCGGAACTGCGTCAATCTGCCAGAACACTACTCCGATCACACCGGCCAGGACGGCTAATCCAACGCAAACAAATAAGAATGTAACAGGTGCTGCGCGGCTCAAGGTTTTGGGGACTAACGGTGGGAAGTTCAAAGTAGACGATCTGTTCCGGCGAACAAATCGGACCAACATTATACATTGGCAGGCAATGTTTAATCTAGAGGATGATCAATTACACCCGACCGCGTCCGTCAGACGGTTTTCAGGGCGGTGAGAACGGATATTAGTTCGGCTTCTTCGGTCTGATGTACGGTTCGCAGGTCGACTAGTGCCCTGTCATTGCTTATTCGGCAGATGATTGGCGGATTGGATTCTCTCAAAGTCGATTCAAGATCTTCCGCTGAAAGCCGCTCATGTGAAAGCGCTATGAGCGTGGTTTCCGGGTGAGTTTCAGGTCCGCAGCCCCCGCCAATCGCTGATTGTCCTTCTATTAGATCGGCGCGCAAAGGCGATGCTGATCCAAAGAGTCCCGCTTGCTCAACCACATTTCTCGCTCGTTCTTCGATCTCGCTTCGAGTTGCTGCAAGCATCCTAACGGCGGGTATCTCTGAAGCTGCCCTGCCGCTCAGGTGCGACTCCAGTGTAGCCTCAAGTGCGGCGAGACAAAGCTTGTCAGCCCGAACAGCTCGATAGAGCGAATGCCTCCGTAGCTTTTGAATCAGCGTGTGACGGCCCACCAGCAGCCCTGCTTGAGGACCTCCCAACAGTTTGTCACCGCTGAAAGAAACGATGTCAGCTCCTTCCTCGATGCATTGACTGATGATCGGTTCGTCGCGCAAACCGAATTCACTGAGATCAAAAAGAACTCCTGAACCGGCGTCCTCATACAGCAACAGATCAGCTCGATGCGCAAGCTGGGCCAACTCGATACGCGTTGGACTGGTTGTAAAACCTACGATCCGATAATTCGAAGGGTGAACACGCATGATGAGGCGCGTCGCTTCCGTGATTGCATTTCGATAGTCGTCGAGGTGTGTACGGTTCGTGCTGCCGACTTCGATCATCCGTGTTCCCGAGTTAGCCATCACGTCGGGAACTCGAAAGTCACCTCCAATCTCTACTAACTCACCACGAGAGACGATCGTTTCTCCATCTCTGGCCAGCGCAGTAAGCACCAGCAGCGCAGCAGCAGCACAGTTGTTAACGACTAAGGCGTCTTCCGCACCAGTGATCTGAGTTATCAACCTTTCGACGTTCTCACCACGTCTGCCTCGCATGCCACTGGTCGAGTCGTACTCCAGGGTGCAGTAACCGCTCGCTGCAGCAAGTGCACTGCGCGCCGGCTCCGACAACGGAGCCCGACCCAGATTGGTATGAAGAATGACTCCCGTGGCGTTGATTACATGTCGAATGCCGCTAAGTCGCTCTCGATTGGCGGCCGCTCGCAGCAGCCGTACGGCGCGGTTCAGCAGTCCCTGTTTACTCCCGTCCTCCACAGAATCACTTGACTTCATTTGAAGCTCGCGCCGCAAGTCATCGGCGACTTTGCGGGCGATCGCCGCGACGCGCTCAACGCCGAACTCCTCCTTCAGAGCTATCGCCTCATCGGTTTTCAGAAGGCGGTCGATGGAGGGGAGGGAGCGTAAATTAGCTTGTCTATTAGCTTCAGCCATGATTGTCGGTTGAACTTCGATAGGATACCCGTTTTTTAGTGAAACAAATATCCGGAGTCCCGGGCCTTCGGAAGTAATTGTTGACACACGCTATTGAAGGCCCCTAGACTCAAAAAAGCGCTCCTCAAGCGCTTCAAGGAGTCTTCCATTGGCCGGCCGCACCGACAACAAACTACTTCGCACTCAACAAAGAGTAAAGAAACACTTCATAGACGCCGAGAAACAGCCGACTATTGACGAGCAGTTGACTCGGCTCGAGGACGACATTCGGCGTCTGAAAGTGGAGTTCGATATCTACTTTAACGGAGCTTCCAAGCGCCCACCGTACGACACGAAGGGTCGTGTAGAAACCATAATAAAGAGGCTTGGAGACGATCGCACCTTGTCTTTCGCGCAGCGCTATAGGTACAACACGCTCGCAACTCGGTACAACGCATTTAGAGATTTGTGGCGCCGGACGATGAAGGGTCGCGAAGAAGGACGTGATCCCGTGTCCTCCGCGCGAGCGAGCGCGCGGCTGATGGTGAGCGAAGAGGTAACGCGCGAGACGTTCATTTGTGCGGATGCACACAAGGACGTAGCAACCGTAAAGGATCTCTATCAGGCTTTAATCGAAGCTAAGCAGCGTTGCGGCGAACCGACGAGTGACCTCTCTTTCCCTCGTTTCCACCGGCTGGTGGCGTCCAAAGCTGACAATCTAAAAGAGCGACTGGGGTGTGAGCGAGTTCAGTTTTCGGTGGAGGTAGACGGCGGCCACGTTACGTTTAAAGCGAAAGGTGATTGAAGCAGACTCAACGCGCTATAAAAAACAAAGGCGACCGTTTGGTCGCCTTTATTCTTGATGCGCTTACCGGACCCGTGACCGGAAGCGGTCAGTGGCTTTGCTGAAGCAAGCCGGGGAGACATTCACATCTTGGTCACTTTTTCTGCCTGTGGGCCTTTTGGACCCTGCGTCACTTCGAACTCAACTTCCTGACCCTCCTCAAGGGTCTTGAAGCCATCGCCCTGAATGGCGCTGTAGTGAACAAAGATGTCGGAAGAGCCTGGTTGCTCAATAAAACCATAGCCCTTCGAGTTGTTAAACCACTTGACCTTACCGGTTATTCTAGACATAACAAACGAATCCTCCTAACGATTCGGTAAAACGGGCACTAGCAGCAAGGGCATCAATCTGTCTTGTCTTGAACCACAGTTAAGTTCCGTGCTACTTCGCGCCGAAAAGTTAATTCTCTTGTGAGCCGGACGCGCTTCAAGAGGCGCTATTCGGGACACACACTTACAAAAAATGCATGACGAACGCGCACAACGCGCAATTCATCATGCACACACTTACGGGGGGCAAAACTTGGAGCTCATCTATTGTAAAGCTTGCAATTCGGAATGCTGGGGTTAACTCAAAGGAGACCCTGCATTGGAACGACGGCGCATACTAAGCGAATTTTGCCGAACCTGTCAAGCCTGAAACCGCATGAAAAATACTCGCAAACTTAAGGCCAGAAACGGCTTACGGCTCCGGCTTAACGTCCGCTTTGGGCTCGCCTGCCAAATTCCAATGAATTTCCGGGATTTTGCTGCTAGCGCCGCATCCAAACACGCCCTGACGAAACAAGCCGGACGCTGCTCATTCGCGCATCATTTCTGAGTCAGCAGGTACTGGAGGGGGTTCACTGGCTGATCGTTGATACGAACCTCATAATGAAGATGCGGGCCAGTTGAACGGCCCGTTGATCCGACCCGACCCAGCAATTCGCCTCTCAGAACCGAACGACCCAACTCAGTATCGATGTGCGAAAGATGCCCGTACCTTGTGGTCAACCCACCACCGTGATCCACTATCACTAATTGACCATACCCGCTTTGCCAACCCACAAAAGATATTCGACCGCTGGCGCCGGCTACAACGGGAGCGCCCGGAGACGCTTCGATGTCTTGTCCGGAATGAAATTCGTAGCCACTTCCCCCAAACGGATTTCTGCGTCCGCCAAAACCACTCTCAAGCGATCCGATGACAGGCCAAAGCGTTGGCGAGTACCCACGTTCGCGTAACAAAGCATCGTGTGCTCGCATCTGGACTTCGAGACGCCTCATCTTCGCTTCGAGAGTTGCAAGCGCGTCTGCGTCTAAGGGCAAAGCAGGACCACCAGAACTGGGAAATACCGGTTCGCTTTGGACGACTCCGGACTTTTCAGCGAGTCGTCGTGACGTATCTTCGATGGCTGCAATGCGCGTGTTTAGTTCCCTCAATTCTATCTGTTGCCGCTCATTCTCCGCGCGCAGTTCCTGGTTCTCCATTTCTATTCGGAGATGCCTGGTTTGCTGCAGCAGACCGTAAAACCCATACGCTGTACAACCGCCAAGAAGGATGAGTATTCCGGCGAGAATCTTCAGCGATTTTTTCTCGACACAGATGCGCCGAATCTGGGAATGCGATCTGGATGTGTGCGCGATGATGAAAGCGTAAAAGCGATCGTCCACGGCCATCTTAAAGTGCTCCTAACGTTGCGACAGAGCAGTAAAACTTCACGCAACTGAAAAGGCACAGTCTGCCAGAAGCGACGTGTGCAATTCTTAATTTACGAGGTCTGGTTTTTTGAACCTGCTTGAAGAATTGCAGCGGACGGTTGAAACCCAAAGGTCCCTCCAGGGTTGAAACCAATCCGGCCGGTGCTGCAACAAAGTCGACCCTATCATACGGCTACAGGCCATTGCAACCACAGAATTTGTGAAGCCTGCGGTTCACTGGAGGAGTTAGCAGAGTTAAAGGTAAGTAAAAAAACGGGTTGAATGACCGCGCTAAATCTCGTCAACTTCGCGTTTTCGTCGCGAACGATCTCGCAGAATCGCCAGCACGATCATCACCAGAATCGCGACAAAAGCCACGATGATGGCGAGTTTAACGAGCGCGAGTAGGAATCCCACCAAAAGGATGAGCTGTTTCAGGAGAGCAATGATTAAGAAGATTAGTGCGATGATTCCGCCCAATCTGCCAAAAGCTTTTAGTATGCCCATCATATGTATAGCTTTCTACGTTATCGTCATGACCTTCGCTCGAAGGGCATGCGGGTTATTTCTTTCCTGGAAAACTGAGTTGTCTCGCCTGTTCTGAAAGCCAGGGTATCCGGACTGGCGGCTGGCACAACGGAGGGAGGTGGTCTTCGCGACTCAAAGCGAATAACGCGATCAGAAGACTTCCGTCGACGAACGTAGTCAAACAACATGTAAGCTCCAAGTGCAACCAGTGCCACCGGAAGCAACTGCTTCACCGGCAGCGTTATTCCTAACAAGGTATGGAGCAGAAACAACGTACCAATCGCAATTAGAGTAACACCCCAAGCGAATGGATTACCATATAGCCTTCGCGCTATTACATCCTCCTCGGCATCGGGCGCGAGACCGGCGCGCATCAGTTGCGCCGTTCTACAAGCGTCGACCGCGGCAAACAACCAAGTTCCCAAAACCCCGAGAACAAAGAAGTGGAGTCCCTGAGTTAGAACGGCCATCTGAAAAAAGCTTGCGAAGATGGCGAAGTGAACAATCGCTTTTGAAGTTTGACCGTTGTAGGCGGCGCCAAGTCCTGGAACGAAAGACAGCAACGTTGCCACGAATGGCGAGCTCTTTCTTCGAAGCACATTTGTAGCTGTTGATTGCGAGCTTTGCCTCAACATTTCAACGCCGGCTACGATGCAGTCCTGACAAAACGGAAAGCCTCGAATGCGATGATCACATGCGGGGCAAAGCGGACGAGCGCACTGATTGCACTGGACTACCGCTGGGTTTTTCTGATGGTAAGCACAGTACATCACGCTCGTTACGTCCTAAACTGAATTTATCGCTTGTTGTCCCCGACGGGTTGTTGCCTGCCGTCCGATTTCGATTGTGGCTTGTGATCGCCGTTAGTCTTCTGTTCCGGAGCCTGGGAGCTCGACCCACCTACTAGTTCCTTGAGACCATTCCTTGAAACCCCACCAGTCTGCTGGGCGAGTTGCAAGCTGACGCTGTAAACGCCGCCTATCGAACCGTCGGCTGAAACCGTACTTGTTAATACCAGCACGGCTATCAACAACATCGTTGCTACCGTGGCAAGTTGCGGTGAGACGATAGGATCGAGCCACAGGCGCAACCTTGAAGCGAGTCTCGATGTCCATGGTGCACGAATCTCTTGCGGAGTGATTGTGCCGAGCGTGGCTTGAAGAATTCTTTCATTGAGACCAGCAGGGACAGGTTTCTCTTCACTGATGTAACTGTAGCAAGCGCCGATCGATCTCACGACCTCGCCTGGCAGCTCGGTGCACCGATCGCATAACGCCGCATGACGCTCCCACCGGTGGTAAAGAGGAGCGGGGAGAAATCCATCCAGATAGTCAGTAAGAAACTCTTCAAAGTCCCGGCAGCTCATTCCCGTCTCGGGAACTGTGCTTTGCAGAATACGCGCCTCAAGATCCCTCGGCGGTACAACTGCAACGCGGCAAGCCTGCATTGCGCTTCGGACTTCGGCTAAGGTTTCGTGGCAGACAGGACACTTCAGGGAGTGTTCCGCAAACATTCGATGCGCGTCAGGATCAAGTGCGCCCTCGATGTAATCGCTTACGTTATCTTCAAACTCGGAACAAAGCATTCGTCTTTTTCTCTTCCCGCCCCGTCTTAGATTTGCCCTTCGAATGGGAAGGGGTTTTTGAAATCACGCTTCACTCATTGCTACCACTTTCATTCGCCGCAGTATCTTTGCCAACTCGATGCGGCCACGATTGATTCGTGATTTCACTGTTCCTTCTGGAATCTTCAAAAGATCGACAATCTCCTGGTAGCTGAGCTCTTCAATATCGCGCAAAATAACGCAGGTGCGCAGGTCCGGCGATAACTTGTCAATTCCGGCCTGCACTTGCGAGCCCAACTCTCGCCGCTCCATCTCCTTTTGCACCGAGTTCGTGCGGGAATGAAGATGGTAACTGTGATCTGCAAGATCGTCCGCCTGGTTATCGTGCGGCGTCCGCTGGCGTTTTCGGTAATCGTCAATAATCAAATTACGCGCCAGCCGCATTAACCAGTTCTGCAAATCTCCTTGCTTAGCGTCATACTGATCCAAAGAACGATAAACCCTAATAAAAACTTCCTGCGTCAGGTCTTCAGCTGCATCGGCTCTCGAGGTAAACCGGTAAGCCAGGTTGTAGATTCGCCGCGAGTACGTCTCGACAATTTCTTCCCATGCCGCGCCATCACCCGCGCGACACCTGCGGACCAATTCGGCTCCTTCGCTGGCAGCCAAAACTTTTGCAGCCCCCACCTGTCTTCTCCGGCTGTCTTTTTCCTGCAAAACCTCTGCCAAGGTCGAAAACCCTTGTCAAGAGGCAATTACGACATGGCGAAAACGAAAGTTCCGGCCAAAAAACAGCCACTTCTGCCAGCCGCTGCTACTCAGTTTTGCAGTCCTGAGAGTTTGCTCGCCTGGCATTCTTGCTCTGACTCGTAAGGTGTAGTAGCCTTTCGTTGCCACCCAATATCTTGTGGTTTTGGCTCCGCTCAAGTCAAGTTTGTCTCTAAAGCCCGTTACAGTTATCGCAGGAACAGATTGAAGTCGTCTTCATACAGGAAGTACATCGAGTTTACAGGCCTTTGTCTATTGGCTGTCGCGCTTCTCTGGTGGTTTGGAAGATCACTTGACTGGACGGAAGTACGTCAATTGGTGAGCCATTCCGATTGGCGTCTCCTTACCGTAGCTACTCTCATTATCTGTCTCGCTTATCTCTTGCGAGCCTATCGCTGGGGCGCCTTGCTGGCTCCTTTAGGCCCCGCCCGGCCGCGTGATCTCTTTATTGCGACAACCATGGGTTTTAGCGCTGTATTCCTGATTGGTCGCGCCGGAGAAGTTGTCCGGCCCGTCGTTCTTCCAATGCGAGACCATCGCGTTCGACCAAGCTCTGCTTTCGTGACCATCATGATCGAGCGTATCTACGACATGATGGCCGTCGTCCTTTTGTTTGCGGTCAATCTCTTATGGTTCAGGACCACCGCGGTTTCGGGCCCGGAATTCAATCGCGTACGAATCGCAGGATTGATCTTGCTGGTGATGTCATTTCTTGGAGTTGCGGGGCTGGCCTGGTTTCGGAAGAAATCGGATAGCGTCGTTCGCTGGTTCCGAAAGAGATTCGAGCAGTGGTCCTTCATTCCGCAGCGGCTGTCTAAACTCATTCTAAGCATGCTGGAGCAACTTGCGCGCGCGCTGCGCGTACTGGTCGACGCGCGGGAATTGGCTGTCACGATCGGTTGGACCGTCCTGGTGTGGGCGTCAATCACACTCGCGAACCTTCTTGTCCTGCGTGCTTTTGGGATCCCGTTCGGATTGACTGAAACAATATTCATCCTTGGTTGGTCTCTCGTTGGCTCGCTTGTACCAACGCCAGGAGGAGCCGCAGGAGCTTTTCATGCTGCGACGGCTGCGGGATTGATTTTTCTCGGCGTCGCGCGTGAGACGGCGGCCGCCATATCCATCGTTCTACATCTGGTTGATTTTGGTCCGGCAGTAATCTTTGGCTTTTTCTATCTTATTCATGGCGACATAAATCTTTCGCGGCTTCGTTCTTCCGCTTCATCGGAAGCAGTTGAACACGCCGTGGAAGATGACCCTGTTGCGCCCGACAACAGTATAGATTCTGAGAACCGCGTGGAATGTGTTGCTGCATCAGAATGATTGTCACTCGTACGGGCATTGCCGGAGTCACTCTCTATGAAATGTCCATTCTGTAGCTATCTGGAAGACAAGGTCGTTGACTCACGTGAATCGCGCGAAGGCGATGCGATCCGGCGGCGACGCGAATGCCTGCGATGCGAGCGTAGATTTACGTCTTACGAGCGAATAGACGAAATACCGTACATGGTGATCAAGAAGGATGGCCGCCGAGAAACGTTTGACCGCAACAAAGTAATGGCCGGATTGCTACGCGCCTGTGAAAAGCGACCCGTACCGTCGTCTAAACTCGACGCCATTGTGAACGCAGTCGAAAAATATGTTCAGGAATCTCCTGAGCGCGAGCGACCAACAAGCAAAATCGGTGAGATGATAATGAGACGCTTGAAAGAGCTCGACAAAGTTGCGTATGTTCGTTTCGCCTCGGTTTATCTAGAATTTGAAGACGTGACGGAATTCATGACCGAACTAAAACAGTTGGTTAAGACTCGCTCCACCGGTTCAGGTGGAAAGAAGAGTTAAGCAGCAAGACACGGTACTGAACATGGGAATGATTAAAACCGCACGAGCAACCGGACTTGAGCGATTGGAGTTGCAACGGCTGCGAGACCGTGTGGGCCGTCTGTATGAGGCGTTGCAGGAAGCTACCGAGGCAGAAAGTCCATTGGCGTCCGGAGCGTTTGCGCCGCCGGTTGATTTGTGCGAAGGAACCGATGCCATTTGGGTTCGGGTCGAACTCCCTGGAGTTTCCGCGGACGCAATTCATATTGGCGTAACTAACACACAAATCCGCATCTGGGGCGAAAAAAAGAGGCGAGTGGCTCGACGAAGAGTAATTTCATATTTCTGCTCAGAACGAACCTATGGAAAATTTAATCGCATCGTTCCGCTCCGTTGGAGCATCAGTATGAGAGAGGCGACCGCGGAAATCGCGAACGGTATATTGTTGATTAGGCTCCCGAAGATCGTTGACAGACGCGGGGCGGAGTTCAAAGTGGAGGTCAAAGACGAAAACCCAGAGGTTAGCAAATAACATCTAAATCAGGGTCACATTATGTCAATTATTAAAGACGCAGAGATTCAGGAAGGTATTGAAATAGCTGAACCGGATCAGCAGTTGCAGATTCCAAACGAGTTGCCCGTACTTCCCTTGCGCGACATCGTTATCTACCCCTTTATGATCGTCCCCCTGTTCGTCTCGCGAGAAAAATCGATCAGGGCAGTTGACGAAGCATTGGGCGAGAATCGAATGATTCTGCTTGCCTCGCAAAAGGATCTCGACAAGGAAGAACCGACTGCCGACGACCTTTATAAAGTCGGCACGGCTGCAGTGATCATGAGGATGCTGAAACTTCCTGATGGTCGTATTCGCATTCTCGTTCAGGGACTTGCGCGAGCGGAAATCGAATCTGTCGACACAACCGGCGAATACTTGCGATCTCGCTTGCATGTGATGCAGGAGGTTCTATCGCCCGAGCGCTCGCTCGAAGTTGAAGCTTTAATCAGAAATGTGAGGGCTTCGATGGAGAAGGCCATCAACCTGGGCAAGAACATCTCGCCCGAAGTGATGGCGATCATTGCGAATCTTGATGACGCAGGCCGACTCGCAGATCTTTCGGCTTCAAATCTCGAGCTTAAGGTTGAAGACGCTCAGTCAGTACTTGACATAGCCGACACGACTGCGCGCTTGAGGCGCGTCAATGATTTGCTCAACAAAGAAATCGAGGTACTCACTGTCCAGCAGGAAATAAACACACAGGCTCGGGCAGACATCGATCGCTCGCAAAGAGAGTTCTACTTGCGGCAACAGATGAAGGCTATTCAGAGCGAGTTGGGAGAGGGAAATGAGCTTGCCGAAGAGATCGCTCAGTTTCGAGAAAAGATCGAAGCGGCTCACATGCCCAAACCGGCTGAAGAGGAAGCTTTACGCCAACTGAAGAAGCTCGAGCGAATGCATCCGGATGCAGCGGAAACTGCGACGCTGCGTAACTGGATGGAGATCATGACGGATCTTCCATGGTCCAAATCCTCAACCGACAACCTTGATTTGCTGAAAGCGGAAAAGATCCTCAACGAGGATCACTACGGTCTGGAAAAGGTGAAGGACCGGATCATCGAGGCGCTTGCAGTTCGAAAACTCAAAGAGAAACCAAAAGGGCCAATCCTTTGTTTGGTAGGACCACCGGGAGTTGGTAAGACTTCATTGGGTCGCTCGATAGCGCGAGCACTCGATCGCAAGTTTACGAGATTATCGCTGGGCGGAGTTCACGACGAGGCTGAGATTCGTGGGCATCGTCGCACATACGTCGGCGCCATGCCCGGACGAATAATTCAAGCTGTACAGCAGGCGGGAACGAACAACCCGCTGATCATGTTGGATGAAATCGATAAAGTCGGAGCGGACTTCCGCGGTGATCCGTCTTCGGCGTTGCTGGAGGTACTTGACCCGGAACAGAACAACTCGTTTCGGGACAACTACCTTGGAGTGACATTCGACCTTTCGAACGTGATCTTCATGACGACGGCGAATGTGCTCGATACCATTCAACCGGCGCTACGTGATCGCATGGAGGTGATACGGCTCGCCGGGTACACGGAAGAAGAAAAAGTCGAAATCGCTCGTCGTCATCTCCTGCCCAAACAGATGGAAGAAAATGGAATTAGCTCGCGTGATTTAGTCCTCTCCGGAACCGCGCTGACTGCAATCATTCAACGCTACACACAAGAAGCCGGATTGCGTCAGCTAGAACGCGAGATCGGTCGCATCTGTAGAAAGGTCGCTCGTCGGATTGCTGAAGGACACAAAGGCGCAATCCGAGTGTCGCTAAAGAATCTTCATGAGTTTCTTGGCGCTCCAAAGATCATTCCTGAAGAGGTTCTTAAGAAAGATCAAATCGGAGTCTCTACTGGACTGGCATGGACCGCAGTCGGCGGCGATGTGCTTTTTATTGAAGCGCTACGGATGAAGGGTAAGGGCAATCTCGTCTTGACAGGACAGCTCGGCGATGTCATGCGTGAATCTGCGCAGGCGGCTTACTCGTATGCCAAATCTCGCGCGAGAGAGTTGGAGATTGACGAAGAAGATTTTAATCGCTATGACCTCCACATTCATATTCCTGAAGGTGCGATTCCCAAAGATGGACCTTCGGCAGGAATCACCCTGGCAACCGCGATGGTGTCAGCGCTGTCGTTAAGGCCGGTTCGCAAAGATGTCGCTATGACGGGCGAGATCACTCTCCGAGGCAATGTGCTTCCAGTCGGCGGAATAAAGGAGAAAGTGCTCGCAGCGCGTCGGGCCCGCGTCTCAACTATCATCCTGCCGCAACAAAACCGGCGCGACCTCGATGAGGTACCAAAAGAACCATTCAAGGACATACGGTTTGTGTTTGTTGACAATATGAGACAGGTGTTTCGTGAGGCTTTAAAGGAGAAGTCCGCACCACCAGTCACAACGGGTCAGCGCCCACAACGGCTGCCTCAGGCAGTAACGAGTCGTCCTGCATGATGGTCATGGAGGTGAATGACGGACTACTGATAAGGTACAGTACTCTTCTTCTGTTCCCACTCGATGCTCATGATGTTTCCGCCATCACGGTTCGAGATTTCCTCACTTAGTTTATCCGTTGTTACCATCGAGCTAACATCGACGGTAAAGATTATCGTGCCGGCTCGATCCTCACCATCGTGACTGAGCGCGCGTAATTCAGACGAGAATCTGTTTTTACGGAAAACTGACGCCATCACACGCTCGGTTGCGTCGATATCCTTCGTCACAATCTTTAGATCCATCGTGCGGAATACCTGTCGAGCCTCGACGTTTTCCAGGATCCACAACACAGCGAGAACAAACAGACACACGATAAGGGCGATTTCTGGACGCCCAACCCCGGTTGCTAATCCGATGCCGAGACTAACAAGCAGTACTGAGATTTCTTTGGGATCCCTGATGTTTGTTCTGAACCTGACGAGTGAAACTGCGGCAAAGATGCCGAACGCACGAGCCGCATTGTCGCCAACGATCATCATCAGAGCCGACGCTATGATTGCCAGTAGGATTTGAGTTTGGGCCACGTACGGATTTCGCACCGCAAATGCTTTCTTGCGTGGACGGAAAGCAAGCGCAGCACCGAGCAAAGCCGCAAGTACCAGCCGTAACGTGATCCTGGCTAGCGTCGTACCCCACCCTTCGGAAGCGTATAGAGTTTCGGCGCTTTGTGATTCGAAGAGACGTTCTATGAAGGATTGGTTGTTATCGTTCGGCGAAGTAGATGGAACCTCCCTGGCTGTTTCGCCAGGCGAACGTGGCTCGGTAGGCACAGATCGAGTGGTTGACGCGTCGGGTGGTGCAGTTACCTGACGCGTTTGAGTGGGCGGATTCGAAGCTCCGCGCAACAGAGCGTAGACCAGTAATCCACTGCCAATCAGAACGACTATGAAAACAGCAACCAGACGAGCAGTCTGGTTTCCCCAAAGAAGCTTCATCGACGCGCCTCCGCGGCCGTTTGCCTGAAAGCAGCTTCCGGCCTGGCGAAGTACATCTGCGCGTCAAATTCGTCCTGGCCGTGACGGTCGACTCGAACGTAACTACCATCAGGCCGCAGCTCAGCTGCCTTAATGTTGTCGCGCAAATAAGTCTTTAACAGGACTTCCTTCAGATATCGTTTCGACTCAGGATCCGAGACGGGTGTAACAACTTCAACGCGATGCTTCAGGTTTCTCGACATCCAGTCGGCACTGCCAATGAAATGTTGTTCGTCCCCGCCGTTGATAAAGCACATCACTCGACTGTGTTCGAGAAATCGACCGACAAGATTACGCACCCGAATATTGTCCGAAAGGCCTTTCACACCGGGCTTCAGCATGCAGATTCCACGTACGAGTAGATCTATTGGCACGCCCGCCTGAGAAGCCTCGTAGAGCTTGTCGATGACTGCCTTGTCTTCCAGTCGATTGAGTTTGGCGAAGATGCCCGCGGGCCGTCCTGCCCGTTTGTGTTCTATCTCGCGATCAAACAACTCATACAGCTTCTGTCTAAGGTTCACGGGAGCAACCATAAGCTTCCGATATTCCGTTTGACGCGAACAGCCCGTGAGAAAGTTGAAGAGCTCGCTTGCATCAGCACCAATGTCATCATCGGCGGTGAATATGCCGACGTCGGTGTAGGTGCAGGACGTCGTTGGATTGTAGTTTCCCGAGGCGATGTGAACATACCGCTTTAGCTCTTCGCCCTCTTGTCGCACGACAAGAGTTAACTTGCCGTGTGTCTTTAAGCCAACAATGCCATAAACGACATGCACACCAGCCTGGTCCAACTTTTGCGCCCATTCGATATTGTGCGCTTCGTCAAAGCGTGCCTTTAGCTCGATGAGTGCAGTGACCTGTTTTCCGTTCTCGGCCGCACGAATTAGCGCAGGTGGAATGCGCGAGTCGGGACCAGTCCGGTACAGGCACATTTTGATTGCTACTACGTCCGGGTCTTCGACAGCTTCGTTGATAAACTCCGTAACGCAGTCGTAGGAGTCATACGGGTGATGTACCAGACGTTCGCGTTCTTTTATCGTTTCGAAAACCGATTTTCGTGACTCGAACCATGCAGGAACTCTCGGTGTGAAGGGTTTGTCTTTCAAGTCACTTCGATCGAGATCGTAAAGAGACATGAGGTCTTGCACGCTGAGTGGTCCTTCAACGACGTAGACGTCTTCATTCGTTACGGATAATGATTCGGTTAAGTACGAGACCATTTCTTCAGGCATATCGGACCCGACTTCCAGCCTTACAGGCGTACCGAACCGCCGTTGTTGGAGCTCGCGCTGGATATGCGCCAAAAGGTCTTCCGCTTCTTCTTCTCTAATCTCGATGTCTGCATCTCGTGTCACACGAAACAAGTGACAAGCGCCGGGATTCATACCTGGAAAAAGACTTTTGATGTTCGCCGCGATCAGCTCCTCCAGAAGAACAAACTTCGCTTCCGATGAACTCACACGAACAAGTCTGGGAGAGACAGTCGGCACTTTGATTCTTACGAATCTTGTCTTCTGCTCCGCTTTCGCGAGGTATTTGGGTGATGGACCATCCGGGTGGTCGACCATCAAGGCGATGTTCAAGCTCAAAGGCGAGATATACGGAAACGGATGACTCGGATCCACCGCGAGCGGTGTCAAAACCGGAAAGACCTTGTCGACAAAGTAGTCTTTCAGGTTTTCCTTTTCGTTGAAGTTCAAAGAGTCATAAGGGACCAATGATACGCCCGCTTCTGTTAATGACGGCAGAATATCGTGGACCAGGCAATCGCTTTGTTGCTCGACCAGCTCAAGCGAGATGTTCCTTATTTCTTCCAATTGCTGCGATGCTGTCATGCCGTCGAGTGACAAGACCTCAACCTGCTCGTCGAGTGTTTCTTTGAGCCCTGAGACTCTGATCATGAAGAACTCGTCGAGATTGGCCGAGAAGATTGAAAGGAATTTCAAGCGCTCGAGAAGAGGGTTTCGTTTATCCAGAGCCTCCTCAAGGACTCGCCGGTGAAATTGCAGGAGGCTTAGCTCACGATTGAACAGGGTAGTGTGAGGGTTTTCTTTTGACCGCGAGATCCCCCAATGTTGCATAGGAAATTCGCGCACGCCCGCTTTTTTTCTGACGACGGTTGACATTATTTCGGTGTATCCCCGCTATTTTATGAACGAGCTTCAGTGCAGCCGGGCGGGGAGAGTCACAAGGCTATCCGGCAATCGTCATTCCAAACCGTTGGGTAAGAGGGACGATGCGAACAGCGAGTTGTGTCGTGCCCGAGTTTTGACTGTTTTGTCACAGAAATCAGACATGATGTGTACGGATTTGATGCTTTTGGGAAAAGGTCCCGAGAGGAATTTTCTGCAACGAAACCAAGCCTTGCGGCGTTTGCATTACGAGCCCGGTAGTGGTTCTTGAGGAGGAGCGGGCGCAACCCGAAGTGAGGGTGAAGCATCTTTAGAACGTGAACGGTGGTCCATGTTAGGGGAAAAACTCACCGTTTAGTGTTCTGTTTATAGTTGGGAGTAGTTTGACACTCGAAAAAATCGTGTGATAACCTCCCGGTGGCTTTTGGCTCCTAATTTTTAGAGCCTGTTAAGGTTTCCACCTATTTGAGGAGCCATTAGATAACCTCGCAAATGAGAATACCGGATGCGGACTTCCCGAAGCCGTTGCCGTCGTGTTCGTACAATCAGCTGAAGGAGAACGAGTATTAATGTCAGCGAGCTTCCCTCGTTTGATCGCATGCGCGGTTCTATCAACAGTTTTCGTCGTCCCTGCGAGTACTTTCGGACAACTTCCAGCCGGTTCTTCGGCACGCGACATTCCAAATGCGGTCCAACAGTCAGAGGATCGGGTGACGCGCATAATCGCGCGCGCGGAGGATCACTTCCGTAAAGGCAAACTCAACCTCGAAGACAATAAGCGCGAACAAGCGCGAGACGAGTTTGATCGAGCTGTGGATTCCATTCTTGAGTCGGGAATGGATGTTCGCGCCAGCCAAAAGCTGCAAACGTATTACTTAGAGCTGGTCGAGCGGATCTATCGCGAAGAAGTACCGCTGCAGAATGCTCCGCAGGTTAACTCATCTCTGATCGCGCAGAACGTTCAGACACCACCCGCTCCACCCCAAATCGGTTTCAGCGAGCAGAAGTTTGAACCTTCACCGCTTGATGAGCTTAGCAAGCTGGTCCTCTCTCCTGATGAAGAGAGAGTATCGGACGCTGATGTGATTGCTCTAGAGCAAGCAAAGCAGAACGTGAATTTTTCTTTCACGATCAATCCACTCATTCAACAGTACATTAATTATTACCAGGGTCGCGGTCGGCCTACGATGGAAGCCGGTCTGCGTCGATCAGGTCAGTACATGAAGTTGGCTCGCCAAGTTTTTGCTTCGGAAGGCGTGCCTGTTGACATCACCTGGTTAGGACAAGTTGAAAGCGCGTGGAAGCCGAGAGCCGTCTCGTGGGCGGCCGCGTCAGGTCTGTGGCAATTCGTTCCCAGCACCGGAGCCCGCTTTGGTTTGAGGCAATCCGCTTGGCTCGACGAGCGCAACAGTTTTGAGCAGGCTACTCGTGCTTCTGCGCAGTATCTCAAGTGGTTGGCTAGTCGCTACAACGGAAATTGGGAACTTGCCATCGCGGCTTACAACACCGGTGAAGGCAATATCGATCGTGCAATTTCTCGCGCTGGTTCGGCGAACTTCTGGGTCATCTATCCATATATCTATCAGGAGACTCGGAACTACGTACCGAACATCCTAGCGACGATTCTGATTGCAAAGAACCCGGAGAAGTATGGGTTCAAGGGAATCAAGGCTGACGCTCCGATGTCCTATGATCGCGTCCAGGTTTCTTCAGCTACCAGCTTGCAGTTAGTCGCTGACGCCGTTGACGCAGACATCGATCACATTCGCTCCTTGAATCCTGAGCTCAAGCGAGACATCACGCCTCGAGATGAGGTCTATAACATCCGCGTCCCAGCCGGTAGGTCGAAACAACTTGCTGCGATCCTGAAGCGAATCCCAGGGGATCGACGAGACACGGCTCGCGTGATTTCCGTTGCTCCGGGTGAAGACCTCCAGGCAGTTGCGACGCGTACCGGATTCAGTGCCGCACAACTGCAGTCGATGAACGGCGGTGTTGATCTCAAGTCGACCAACAAGTTAGTTGTTCCCAATAGCAATGTTCGTTTGACCAGCTGGCGACGTGCTAAGCCGGGATCAGAGCCAGAGGTGGCGAGCTCGTTGTCCAAGATTCGCGCTCGCAAGGGCGACACAATCGCCAAGATTGCTGAGGCGCGGAATCTCGACGTCAATGAAGTTGCTCGGCTGAACGGCATCCCCGCACAAACCGAACTGAAAAACGGTCAGGAGATTAAGCTTCCAGTAACCGGCGGTGCTGCTCCTTCACGTCGCAGATAATCTGCTACTTCAAGCCGTTTCAATTCTAAAGCGCGCTTTCGGGCGCGCTTTAGTTTTTCTGGCACCTTTAAAGTATTGACACTCTCACAAATTTGCCCTAAAAGAGCTGCACTAAATCTTCACCATTGGGGGCGCCTCACATGCTCTTCCGCACTCTCTCAGCTGCCGTTTATGGCATTGACGCTGATCTCGTCGACATCGAAGTCGATCTAACACCAGTCCGTGGTGAGTCTGATTCTCCGTCGTCGGTAACGATTGTAGGACTCCCTGATGCTGCTGTACGTGAATCACGTGAACGCATCCGAGCTGCAATCACGAACTGTTCGTACTACTTTCCTTTTCAGCGCATCACGATCAATCTGGCTCCGGCCGACGTGCGCAAGGAGGGCGCTGCATTTGATTTGCCGATTGCGCTCGGAATTCTCGGTGCGAGCGGCGACCTTTCGGAGCAGAACAGTCTGATTCATGTGCTTTGCGTTGGTGAGCTGTCACTTGATGGTCGTGTTCGTCCCATCAAAGGAGCGTTGCCAATCGCTATTCTCGCTCGCGAGGCTTTAATCAAGCATCTGATCCTGCCGGATGAAAATGCAAAAGAAGCAGCGGTCGTGTCAGGAGTGAATGTCTATCCGGTCGCCACTTTGCGAGGTGCTATTGAGTTGATCGCGGCTCTACGTTCTGCCTCACCTCCAACGCCATTGAAGGTTGATCCAGATGAGATTTTGAATCGAACAGAACACTACAGCGTCGATTTCAGGGAAGTTCGCGGCCAGGTTTCAGCCAAGCGAGCACTCGAGATAGCGAGCGCGGGATCTCACAACATCTTGCTGATAGGACCTCCGGGATCCGGCAAGACGATGCTTGCGAAACGTCTGCCAACAATCCTGCCACCGCTTGAATTCGAAGCCGCGCTTGAGCTCACGAAGATTCATTCAGTGGCTGGACTAACTGGTCGCGCCGGCCTCGTTACCGAACGTCCATTCCGATCACCGCACCACACGATCAGCGATGCAGGATTGATTGGCGGCGGTGCTGTCCCGCGGCCGGGTGAAGTCTCACTCGCACATCAGGGAGTACTGTTTCTCGACGAGTTACCTGAATTCGACCGGAGTGTTCTTGAAGTGCTGCGACAACCGCTTGAAGATCAAAAAGTGACGATTAGCCGCGCTGCGATGTCACTAACATTTCCAGCATCGTTCATGTTGGCAGCTGCGATGAATCCGTGCCCTTGTGGATTTTGGAATGACCCGACTCGAGAATGCCGCTGCAGTCCGCTGCAAATCCAACGCTATGTGGGTCGAATCTCGGGTCCGCTTCTGGATCGCATCGACATTCACATCGATGTTCCGGCAGTGAAGTTTCGCGAGTTGGCCGGAGATGCAGCTCCCGACTCTGAAAGCTCGGCCGCAATTCGTGAGCGAGCGATAAAAGCTCGACAGCGCCAACGTGCGAGGTTTGATGGCGAAAACATCTTCTCAAATGCAGCGATGACGCCACGCATGATTCGCCGCCACTGTCGCATTGATTCTCATAGTGAGCAGATGCTTGAACAGGCGATGACTCGCCTCGGTTTGTCTGCGCGAGCTTACGATCGAATTCTGAAAGTCAGCCGCACCATCGCTGATCTGGAGGGCGCAAAAGAGATTGGGTCGAATCATGTGTCCGAAGCTGTAGGCTATCGTTCGCTGGACCGAACCTATTGGACGTGACGACGTTTGAGCAGGCTTGTCACCCGGACCGTATGACCGTATCTTAAGGGGCCAGCCGCACACATGCAGTTCGTCGCAAGGTTTGCAACCGCTTCGTGCTCGTCCGAGACCGTTGCTCGTACGATTTCATTTGATAGTTGCGCGGACTTGAGACTGCAGACGCTAAGCTGTTGCTGCGGCCGGGGAAATGGCTAATTTTAGGGTCGAGTAAGGCAACGACGCGCTCAAAGTGCGGCATCACACCCGCGTTGAGGGTACCTGAAGGCCTCGTCCCATGAACATGGGGTTTCCGGGAGGCGGGTGCTGCTCGTTTGAAACAGCGGACACGTGATAGTCGTGGCGAACTGGCACTTGGGATTCCCAGTCCTCGGTCGCTTGCCCCGAAAAGACGTAAACGTGACCGCAGCCGAAACTGAGACACAACAAACCACGGATTATGCTCTGGCGCAGAAAGCTGCCCAAGGCGACATGGGAGCCTTCGAGCAGTTGTATCAGAGGCACAATCGCCGGGTTTATTCGCTGTGCCTGAGAATGACCGGCAATGTCTCAGAGGCAGAAGATCTTGCACAAGAGGTCTTCATCCAGCTCTTTAGAAAAATTGGCAGTTTTCGCGGGGAATCCGCATTCACAACATGGCTGCACAGGCTGACCGTTAACCAGGTCCTCATGCACTTTCGCAAACGCGGAGTGCGGATGGAACAGACCACGGAAGACGGTGAAACTCCGGTGCAGATCGTGAAAGGCACCGAAAACCCGAACTCGATGCCGGTTGTTGACCGGATTGCTCTCGATAAGGCAATTGCGCAGTTACCCCCCGGTTATCGGACAGTTTTTACCCTTCATGACATCGAAGGGCACGAGCACGAAGAGATAGCCCGGATGCTTGGGTGCTCGGTGGGCACCTCAAAGTCGCAATTGCATAAGGCGCGCATGAAATTGCGCAATTTGCTCAGGCAACAGAATGCGACCGAGTAGCTTCTCAGGGTATGCTTGCCGGCAAGGACGACGCTCCGTCGGGCCGATAGCTGCCAGGATGTCCCCAGGGTTTGAAATAGAATTTTGACGCAGTCTCCCCTTAATTGACCGAAACCGGAGCATGTTGTGCCGTAAGCCCCGGATGACGAGTAGGGCTTTTACCGGTGGCACGACAGAGGTTGTAAGACAATGAACTGCGAGAAATGTCAGGAAATGGTTAGCGATCTGATTGATGGATCCCTCAACCATCACGACGAACAGATTCTTAACCAGCATCTGGCTGAGTGTCTGGAGTGTGCTGAAGTACGACGGGACCTCGATTCGATAGTCGGGTTTTGCCGCACTCACCAGGGGGAATACGAGGCACCTCCGAACGAACAAGCGCTCTGGCTTCGAATTCGAAACATAATCGAGAGTGAGCTGCCCGTTGTAGCAGCTCCTGCCGTGGCAGCGCCGCGCGTAGGTTTAGCAGGATGGTTTAGTCGCAGCTGGGAGCTTTCGTTGCCTCAGCTTGCAGCAATCGTGGCTGCAATCGCTGTTTTCGTTTCGTTAAGTACCATCGTTGCAATACGCCGTTCTGATACATCGAGCGTTGCCCCTGCGACGATCATGGGCGCTGCTGGTCGAACCAATAATGTTCGGGACCGCATGTGGCAACAGCAGCAGGCGATCAGCTATTGGAACCAGCGCGTCGAGATGAATAAGGTTCGCTGGAGCCAGGAGATGCGCGAAACGTTCGATCGCAATCTAAAGGTGATCGATCAGGCTGTGAATGATTCGATGAGTGAATTGGATCGGAATCCCCACGACGAAGTATCTGAAGAAATGCTTAATGCCGCGCTGAATGAAAAGCTGGCATTGCTAAAAGAGTTTGCCGATCTGTAAATCGAAAACAACAACGGAAATAAGCTCCCGTGGTCCGGAAATTCTGTCTTGAAGAGCCCCGCTGAAATGAAAACTCGATTTGTACCCGTGCGCCGTATTAAGTTCACACGGGCTTCACTTTTCTCACTGGGCGCAGTCCTCATCCTAGGCTCTGCTGTCACCGCTGCTAACGCTCAACAACGGGTTTCGAAAAGATATCCTGCCGGGAAAAATGTTCGCATCGAATTGAAGAACATGTCGGGCACTATCACCGTTGAATCGTGGAATCGCGATGAGATCAAACTGACCGCGACCATGGAATCCCCTTCCGCTCATATTTATCCAAAGCAAATGGAGCAAGGGTTGATTATCGACGTGATGAGCGATAATCGCGGCCGCGCAGACATCGGCGACGTTAACTTCAAGCTGCAAGTTCCAGTTTATTCGTCAGTTGACCTCGAGACGCGGATTGGTCAAATCAATGTCAGCAACCTTCGCTGTGGATCCGTAAGGGCACACGTTTCCTCGGAAGGCGATATTACTTTGAGCGGTATCACTGCTTCGCAGGTGATAGCTCAAAATACTATCGGCAATATTTTCTTTGATGGAGAGTTTTCTCGCGGGGGGACCTACGAATTCAAATCTACTAAGGGCGATATAGTTATTCGTATTCCTGGTGACTCAGCTTTCAAACTGGTTGCTTCGTCTCCTACCAGAAAGATTGCGTTGGGGGAGTTCTGGAACAATAACTTCAAGAACCTTGGTGATGGACGAAGATTCGTGGGTGATGTCGGTGACGGACGCGCTTCCGTTTCGGTCACTAACTTCAGTGGCAGCATTACCTTCATGCGGAAGTAAGCGCAGCACTAGATGGATCTACTCGGGCAGGGATTAATAACCCTGCCTTTTTACTTTGGAGGCAACTGTGAATTGCATTACTTGAGTGGTGATCATGTTACTATCAGCTCTCCTGAATAGATTTCATCAGATGACAAACTTCACGGCAAGATTATGGGTCGCACCGTTTATTGTAGTCCTCTTTATAGTCACCTTTGATGTTTCGTATTTCGGGGCGCAGAAAAACAAGACACCACCAGCGCCAGTCGCATTACTAAAACGCACTACTACTCAACGTGAGAATCGCCGCTTCGGTTACGGCGGAACAGTCACGATCATCGGAGCTCCAGTTGGTTCGATTACGGTAGAAGGTTGGCCACAGTCAGAAGTACAAGTGGTAGCTGATATCGAACAACAGGCGGAAACTGAGGACGACATGAATCGCCTTGCTGCGCTCAACCGGTTCGTGTTCGATGAGGACGCGAATCATATCCGTGTTCTGACCACGGGAACGCACGACAAAGCGTTCATGCGTCGAGCAGCAAAAGACTTTCCCAAAAAACTATTAGGGTTGCCATGGAAGGTTGACTATCGGATTCGTGTTCCCGCGAGTACCGATATCGAAATAAATGGCGGTCGCGGCAACGTAAAACTAAGCGGTGTCGAAGGAGCTATTCGCATCAGTCAAACTGAAGGTGACGCGACTTTGGTCCTGACGGGCGGCATTGTTTCCGCTACGGTCGCAGCCGGCAACGTTAATTTGAGTATTCCTGTAAGAAGCTGGCGGGGTGGAGGTGCGGATGTCCGAGTCGCCGCCGGCACGCTGACCCTCGAGTTACCCGCGGGCTTCAATGGCGACATCGATGCAGATGTGCTGCGCGCCGGTAAGATAGAGGATCGTTACGGTGCTCTGGTGTCGAGAGAAAAGCCTGGAATGACTCCAACCGTGATGCGAGCTCGCGCTGGATCGGGCGGCGCGTTTTTCAAATTCACTGTCGGCGCAGGTACATTGACGATCAAGAAAGCCGGCGCAGGTGAAGGTTGAGCACTGGGAGCCCGGGCGTCTCGCCCGCTGGACACATAACAACCTCGATGCGGGCGAGACGCCCGCGCTCCTGGTGCCGGCTTGTCACTTCCCACCACTGACTGTATTCTGTGCCGCTCAAAACCTTTGCTCTTCTATTCCACTCATTTGGTTGAATCATGGCAGTAAAATCAGATCGCTGGATTCGGCTAATGGCCGAAGAACACAAACTTATTTGTCCGTTCGAACCTAAATTGGTCAGGCAGTATGAGGGACGACGGATTATCTCTGCGGGCTCGTCGAGCTACGGCTATGACATGCGGCTTGCGGACGATGGCTTCCGCGTCTTCTCGCCTATTCATGGCCGCGAGATCGATCCAAAGAATTTTGATGACGAGTCGCTGGTCGAGCCCCCATTGCGTGCTGCAGAAGACGGATCGCGTTATTACCTGCTTGCCCCTCACTCTTATGCATTAGGCGTTACCGTCGAGACTTTCAAGATGCCGAGAAATGTCACGGGCATCGCGATGGGTAAGTCGACGTATGCGCGAGCTGGACTGCTGGTTAATACAACGCCACTCGAGGCGGGATGGGTCGGCCGTTTGGTTGTTGAGCTCGCGAATCTCGCCGACCTGCCATTGCGGATCTACGTCAACGAAGGAATCGGTCAGGTAGTGTTTCTTCAATCAGACGAAGATTGCGATGTCTCGTATGAGGACCGAGGTGGGAAGTATCAAGGTCAAACGGGACTGACCTATTCCAAGTTGTGACACGCTTAATTCAGCTTGATCTCGACCGGTTGAGGAAGGCGCTCGATCACGAGCGTCAGGCCGCGAGGACTTTCAACCGGCTGCTTGTTTGGGGATTGGAAGAATAAAAATCCCTGGCGTCGACGCTCGGCAGGATTAAGCGGTGTTACATGGTCCAACTCGTAAGCTCCAAACTCCTTCTCGAATTGTTTTCGCGAGTTGGGGTTGTAGGCGAAGATGCCATTTGCTTTCATGATCTGTGAGGTCGCCTTCTTTGCTGACAGCAGCTTCCACTCGCGGCCATCAGCATCCCTCAATCGGAATCTCGCGCGTTTGATTTCAATTGGCACACCACTCTCGTAGACGAATTCCATTCGCACTGGAAGTATCCCCGCGATCGGCAGGTTTGCCTCAAACAGTTCCTGACTTTCTTCATCTCGCAGCAACAGCGCTGCGCGCAACTTTATTCCGCCACCTTCAGCGGTGCTTGAGTTTTCGGGCATTGCGGGGAGATCTACAAGCGGCTTAACTTTGAATAGAGCGCCAGAGCAGCCCTGCAAACTCAAGACAGCTAATAGGACAAGTCGCAGCAGAAAGGAACGGATCGGGGTCGAGGATTCCTTCATGACCGCGAAATCTCTCACGCTGGTCTGTTCGCTGTCAACTACAAGCTGATCCTTCATGCTACTATTGCCGCAATGATCAGATCGTTTCGAGGCACTCAGCCTCGAATTCATGCTACGGCCTATGTTGACGAGAGTGCGCAGGTCATCGGCGATGTGCACCTCGGCGAAGAGGCGTCAATCTGGTTCAATGCAGTTGTTCGGGGCGACATTTACTACATCCGCATCGGTAACCGCAGCAACGTTCAGGACAATTCTGTAATTCACGTCAGGAACGGTACGCACCCCACGATTCTCGAGGACGAGGTAACTGTAGGTCACAGTGTCACTCTTCACGGTTGCTACATCGAGCGCGGCGCGTTGATCGGTATTGGTTCAATCGTACTTGATGATGCTCGAGTTGGTGCTTCCTCGATTGTTGCGGCCGGTGCTGTTGTTGCGCCCGGCACGGTGATTCCTCCCCGTTCACTGGTTATGGGTATGCCCGCCAAGGTTAAAAGGGAACTAACCGATAACGAGGTGGAGGACCTGAACGTCTTCTGGAAGAACTATGTTGAATACACCAGGCTGTACCTCGGAACACCCCAAAACAATTCCCAGAAATAGGACCTCTCGAACCTATACGACCTTTACCCCCAACTTTTGGAGACCAGATATTCAGGTTATGATGCTTGCTTTGTTTATCTTGTCGCAGGGGAGCCCCACGGATGCCGAAGCCACTCCGGATTGGCTGGTTGTTTTGAGTATTGTTCTAGTGAGTATTATTTCAGTTTACGGTCAGGACTCGGCAGTTAATTCGGATCGGGCCGAGCCTGCATTCCCTGCCACCCAAACCACGAAGGCGCCTTATGATTTGAAAAAAGGTGACAACGAATTTGGGTTTTGGGGCGGCGTTTCGTTTAAGGCAAGCACGATTTTTGGTGGCCTGCATGAAGATGAAGCTGCTGATCGAAAATTCGTCATAGCCGCGTTTCGCTATGGGCGAACGCTCGCCGCCAACAACGACGTGGCGTTGCAGTACACGCTCGACGCAATACCGCTTGCCATAGCTACCGGAAATATCGTCTCCAGCACGACGGTCGGCGGCGTTACAACCTTTCAGCGTGATACGGCTTATGGCGCGGGATTAACACCGCTCGGTCTGCAACTCGACTTCGCGAACGGCTCAAAGGTGCACCCGTTCATTCACGTGAACGGTGGCGGACTGATTTTCAATGAATCTGTTCCTTTGCCCGACGCCGGCAAGTTTGCTTTTGTTGGTGAGGCTGGTGGTGGAGTACGCATGTTCACTTCTGAACGTCGCGCACTAACACTGGGCCTGCGGTTTCATCACATCTCAAACGGCGATCGATTAGGTTCAAATCGCGGTCTCAACCAGTTTGTCATCTACGGCGGCTTCTCGTTTTTCCGGTAATGGGCTCAGCAAAGACTCAACCTGCGCGCGGCATGCGCGACTTTTTACCCGAGGATGTTCGCAAACGCGAATACGTCATCGGTGTAATAAAGGAGGTGTACGAGCGTTACGGGTTCGAACCGCTCGAGACACCTGCGGTTGAGAACATAGAGACGCTTCTGGGTAAATACGGCGAAGAGGGCAACCAGCTCATCTTCAAGATCTTGAAGCGAGGGGTTCATGAATCAACGGGCGAGGCCGATCTCGCGCTGCGTTACGATCTGACCGTCCCACTCGCGCGAGTTGTCGGTGAGTATCGGGATAAGCTGCCGAAGTTTTTCAAGCGCTATCAGATTCAACCTGTTTGGCGAGCTGATCGCCCGGCTCGCGGCAGGTTTCGCGAGTTCTATCAGTGCGATGTTGACATCATGGGATCACGTTCGATGGTTGTTGAGGCTGAGTTGTGCGCGGCAGTCAGCGACGTGCTCGTGAAGTTGGGCTTCAACGATTTCGTGATTCGAATAAATCACCGGCAGGTCCTGACGTCATTACTCAAAGCGGTCGGTATTCCAACCGAGCAACATGGCGAGGTAATGGTGGCGCTGGACAAGTTCGATCGAATCGGCCGCGAAGGAGTTGCCAAAGAGTTCGTCGAACGCGGCATAGTGATCTCGAATGGAGAGGCCCTTCTCAACTTTTTCGCTGATCTGCATTCGCTGGACGACGCGGCGGACATTGTCGCCGAACAGCGCGAGCAGCCGAAAGAGACAACCTACAATAATGCCGTCCTCGGTCGCCTGGTGGAGCTTATCGGGGATGATGAAGGCGGGAAGGCATTGGATGAACTCCGCGAACTGATCGGGTATGCTGCGCTGACTGGGTTGGGTAATCGAATCAAGCTCGATCCAAGTCTGGCTCGCGGTCTTTCATATTACACCGGAGCAATATTCGAGATTGTTGTCCCGGATTTGGCCGGGAGTCTTGCCGGCGGCGGACGCTACGATCAGCTTATCGGAATGTTTGCGGGGAAGAACACTGAGATACCAGCGTGTGGCTTCTCACTTGGTTTGGAGCGCATACTCGTCCTAATGAGCGAGCGTAACATGTTTCCTGCTCACGTTGTTTCAGCGCCGGCAGATGTCATGGTTCTTTACTGGTACGAACGGGAGCAAGAAAACAGAGAGCTTGCGGCTAAGGAGTCATTGTCTCTCGCGAAGAATCTGAGGTCGCACGGACTGAAAGTTGATTTGTATCCCGCTGGAAATGTCAAACCTGGGGAGCAGCGTGCATATGCTGAGAAACGTGGCATCCCATTCGTCGCGTTCATCGGTGAAGACGAACGATCTCGTGGCGAGGTCTCCATCATGGACCTAAGTTCGCGCGAGCAACGCACTGTAAAACTCGAGCAAGCGGGATCCGCTTTGCAGGAAGCTGTGCGATCGCGCATTGAAGGAGAGGTATGAACGAACTACTTGCCAAACACTACCTTGAGGATGCGCTTGGGAGTTTTCGCGCATACAAGAAGCTCGCTGAGAAGGCGTTGGACCAGCTTAGTGATGAAGAGTTCTTCAAGACGCTTGATGAAGAAGGCAACAGCATTGCAGTCATGATGAAACATATTGCCGGCAACAGCCTTTCGCGCTGGACCGACTTTCTCACGTCCGATGGCGAAAAGCCGAATCGCAATCGCGATATGGAGTTTGTCATTGAGTGGACGGACAAAAAACAGGTCGTTGAGTATTGGGAAAAGGGCTGGCAATGTTTGTTTTCAACGCTCGAGTCTCTCAGGACGGAGGATTTTGAGCGTAAAGTGATGATCCGAAGTCAGGAACACACGATCGTGCAGGCCATCAATCGTCAGCTGACTCACTACGCATATCACATCGGACAAATTGTATTTCTAGCGAAGCACTTCCGAGCGAGTGATTGGCACTCGTTGAGCATTCCGAGAAATAAATCGGGAACATTCAACGCTCGAATGGCGGCAGCGCCCGGTACGGCCAATACGGAGACTCGCTTTGATGTCCCAGAGTCATTGAAGTAACACGCCATGCTTATTCAACGATTACATCACGTCAACGTAACTGTGCCACGGTCTCTCGAAAGGGATGCAAAGACATTCTATGGTTCCGTACTTGGGCTTCAGGAGGTGCCGAAGCCTGAAAGCTCGCGCGGACGCGGAGGAGCGTGGTACCAGCTCGGTGACGTCCAGCTTCATCTTTCTCTGGAAGACACTACCGGACGCCAGCTGAGTCGCAGCCATGTCTGTTTTATCGTTTCCGGTCTCGAAGCCGTGAAAAGTCACCTGGCGCAGGCGGGCGTTGAAATCTTTCCTGACGATATACCAACCCCAGGCTGGTCACGTTTCTACGTCCGCGACCCTGGTGGAAACAGAATTGAGATTGCTGAACCCGTTTAAATTGCGGATTTGGGATTGCGGATTTCGAATTTGACTTAATCCACAATGCGCAATCCGCAATCCGCAATTCGAAATTTCTTATGTTAGATAACCTCGGAAACCTGCAACGTACACATTCATGCGGCTCACTCCGGCAAGAGGACGTGGGAAAAACCGTCACACTTATGGGCTGGGTCGCCCGCCGTCGTGACTTCGGTGTTCTGACTTTTTTTGATCTGCGAGATCGTGACGGCATCACTCAGGTTGTTTTCAATGCTGACGATGCTGCTGAGGCTCATGCAAAAGCGAAGGAAGTGCGTGGTGAATATGTCATCGGTGTCATTGGCGAAGTCATGTTGAGAGATGCCAGTCAACGCAATCTAAAAATTGCGACTGGCGATGTCGAAGTTCACGCTCGTGAGTTACTCATTCTCAACGATGCGCGCACCTTGCCTTTCCAGCTCGACTCGCAAAGCTCGGAAGCGCTCGCCAGCGAAGATCTCCGTCTGAAATATCGCTACCTAGATCTGCGACGTCCGCAATTGCAGGCGAACCTTCGCCTTCGGCACCGTGCGTTGACCGAGATCCGGAACTACATGACCGAGCAGGGGTTTACTGAAATCGAAACTCCGATACTGATCAAATCCACGCCGGAAGGTGCGCGCGACTACATCGTTCCGGCGCGAGTGCAGCCAGGAAAGTTTTTCGCTTTACCGCAATCGCCGCAGTTGTTCAAACAGCTCTGCATGATTGCCGGGCTGGACAAGTACTTTCAGATCGCACACTGCTTTCGCGATGAGGATTTGCGAGCGGATCGTCAGCCGGAGTTCACTCAGCTCGACGTAGAGATGAGCTTTGCAACGGTCGAACAGATCTACAGCTTGATCGAGGGATTGTTCGCGCGTGTGTTCAAGCTGATCGATGTAGATTTGCCGCTGCCATTCCCTCGTTACACGTATGCCCACGTGATGGAAAAGTACGGTTCCGACAAACCCGATTTAAGAATCGAAGGCATGGAGCTGAAGGATTTATCACCTGCGCTGGAAGGAACCAATTTTGCTCCTTACCAATCTGTTCTGGACACGGGCGGAGTGGTGAAGGGAATAGTGGTTCGAGGTGGTGCTGGTCTGTCGCGAAAGACTCTCGATGAGCTACAGGAGTTTGTAAAGCGCTATGGCGCAACGGCGCTTGCCTGGATCAAGGTTGCAGACGGCATCACTTCTTCTTTGCTCAAGGCACTCGGAGAAGATGTCGTGACGCGTGTCGCTCAGCTTGCGGGCGCTGCACAGGGAGATGCAGTGTTGATCGTTGCTGGGAAAAAGAAAACAGTTGCCGCGAGTCTCGGAGCGCTGCGCAACGAAGCTGCAAAACGAGAACAATTGATTCCGTCTAACGTTTACGCTCCATTGTGGGTAACTGAGTTTCCCATGTTTGAGTATCACGAGGAGGACGGCCGCTACTATTCAATGCACCATCCATTCACATCGCCGGTTGATGACGATCTGAGGTTGCTGGAACGTGCGGTCGAGAGTGGCGAGCATCATCTGCTGGCGGAGATTAGGACCAAAGCCTACGATCCCGTGATCAATGGCGTCGAATTAGCCAGTGGATCCATTCGTATTCACAGGCGGGACGTACAGCGGCTCGTCTTCAAAGCACTGGGAATGACCACGGAAGAGGCTCGAGCCCGCTTTGGTTTTTTCCTAGATGCACTCGAATATGGGACGCCGCCGCACGGAGGAATCGCACCTGGAATCGATCGCCTCATGATGGTACTTGCGGGCACGGATAACATGCGCGATGTGATCGCTTTCCCCAAAACAGCGTCAGCAGCAGACCTTATGATCGATGCTCCCGGAGAAATAGATCCAAAGCAATTGGAGGAATTGCACCTGCAGATCGTAAAAGATTGAAAGATGATCCAGCTTCGGCGCGAACACCTGGATGAAATATTTGCCCACGCGCGCGAGTCAGATCCGGCGGAGTGTTGTGGGCTTATCGGAGGCACTCTCGATGAGCGCGCCACGTCGATTTATCGTCTCCGAAACATCGCTTCCAGACCGCATGTTGCTTATGAAGCCGCTCCGGAAGAATTGTTTGCCGCTCAGCGCCGAATGCGGGAATGTGACGAGCAGCTGATTGCTATCTACCACTCTCATCCCCGCGCCAGTGAACCTCAGCCCTCTGATACCGACGTAAGACTGGCGTACTACCCGTCTGCAACCTACTTAATTGTCGGCCTGGGAAGTTCAAAACCTGTTGTGCGAGCGTTTCGTATCACCGAAAGTGAACTGATATGGCAGCAAGTTGAGTATGCGATAACGGACTAGTAAGATTTAACCCGCAGGGGATCAATAACGATCCAGCGCGCAAGGATGGAGCCGAAGAAGAGCAAATACGACACCAATCCGCTTGACCCCGATTTTGTAAAAGAGACCGAAGAAGGCTGGGGTGAGGGCGGTAACAAGGGTGAAACGCAAGAGGTTAAGGGCGCGACTCGTGAGGTCGGCGACGCGAGCGAAAGTCCGCGAGCAAACATCTACTCAGAAGCTCCTACTCGTCACTTCGACGACTCTCCGGCAAACAATGAATATCCCTCGGTCTTTGTTCCGCCGACGTATGCCCCGCCATCCGTCTATCAGCCTCCGCCGAACCCTTACGCACACATGGCAGGAATGCGCCCGAGCTCACGTGCTGTGGCTGGTATTGGCTTTCCGGAGAATTGGGCGAGGGTACTTCCTTACGCCCCTTACATTGGCGTGGTTGCCTCAATTCTGGGGCTGCTACTGGTTCCGCGCAAAGAGTCTGCGGTGCGGTTTCATGCCGCCCAGGGCCTAGCGCTTCAACTGGCCATAATCATTATCGGCAGGCTTTTTTGGCTTGTCGGCGCACTTACCGACAGCTCGTTCGGTGGCACCATATTCTCAGTGGCCAGTACTATCTTTCTAATCGTCTCCATGTTGCGGGTCTGGAGAGGAGAACCTCACCGAATCGCGGCTTTATCCGAACCCGCTCAATGGTTTAACGATCATATCGAGCCCCGTACAAAGGCATAGCATCACCCCGCCTGTTTCTGGCATCTTCATTGCTACACATTTTCTTTGGCAGGAGGAATCCTCCAAACTGCCAGGGTTTCGAAGGGAAATCGGTCCCCGTAACGTGTATCGTTGTTGCGATTTGGTGCATTGCTACGTTTAAGAATGATCCCGATAAATCCGAACGCACTACCGCATAAGTGGACGGAGGCGAAAAGATGATTCAGAACCAATTTGAAAAAATGATGAGATTACGTGGATTGGTTAGCTGGTTAATCCTGATGGCCATGGTGGCGATGCCGCTATCGGTCTTTGGTCAGACTCCAATCAAGTATCACAGCAACAGGTATAGTCCTGAGGACGATGTGAAGCTGGGTAGGCAAGCGGCGGCCGAAGGGGAACGTCAACTTCCGATACTGCGCGACCCCGAAGTCACCGGCTACCTCGAACGAGTCGGCCGGCGGCTAGTTGCGGCGGTGCCTCCTGAGTACCGGCATCCCGAGTTCCAACACTATTTCAAAGTTGTCAATGCGCGTGACATAAACGCGTTCGCTCTTCCTGGTGGTCCAATGTATGTCAACCGCGGCATGATCGAAGCTGCGAGAAACGAAGGCGAGATGGCCGGAGTGATGGCCCACGAATTGGCCCACGTGCAACTGCGTCACGGCACTGCTCAGGCAACTAAAGCGCAGAAGTATTCGCTTCTGTCTGGTATCGCAGGAATAGCGGGTTCGATTCTTGGCGGCCCGGCTGTCGGCCAGCTGGCTCAGCTTCCGTTTGGCGTGTACTTCCTGAAGTTCAGTCGGGAGTACGAAACCGAAGCGGATATTCTCGGTGCCCGGATCATGGCCAATGCTGGTTACAACCCAATGGATCTCGCGAACATGTTCAGGACCATCGAGCGTCAGGGTGGCGGTGGTGGTGGCTTCTTGAGCGATCACCCGAGTCCGTCGGATCGCTACGCGCGTATCCAAAGAGAAGCGCAGATGCTTCGCGTGCAGAACGCTTATCGCGACGACCGTGACTTCCAGAGAATTCAAAGTCGCCTGCGTGGGTATGGACCTGCACAAACAACGGCGCAAATTCGACAGAGCGGCCAGACGAATCCGTCAGAAGGCGGTAATTATCCATCTTCTCCGAGCGGCCGCGTCGAGTATCCATCGAATCGCTATCGCAACTACAACGAGCTCGGGGGCCTGGTTCGCGTGAGTGTCCCCGACAACTGGGCGAAGCTGCCACAGAACAACTCCGTTTGGTTTGCTCCTGAAGGAGGCTATGGCCAAAGCGGATTCACGCATGGCGTGAACTTTGGCGTGGGGCAAACGCAGAGTCGGAACTTATCAGGCGCTACTGACGAATTACTGAACAGCCTGGCCCAGGGAAATCCAAACCTGCGCCGAACCGGTACGCAAAGAATAAACGTCGATAACCGATCTTCGTTATTGACAACGCTATCGAATCGGAATGAAGCGACGGGTCGTGCTGAGAATGTCAGGCTGATCACTACACCATTGAGGAACGGAGAGATCGTCTACATCGTTTTTGTTCAGCCGAGTGGAGACAATTCAATCAATTCGGCGTTTAGCAATATTCTGCAGTCACTGCAGATTAACGACTAGCTTTCGCTTCCTGCCAGAGCGTTTCCATTTCTGCGAGAGTTGTGGATTCAAATTCTTGTCCACGCTCTCGCAGTTTTTCTTCAATGTGGCCGAACCGCTGGCGGAATTTTCGATTTGTCAGTTTTAGCGCCGCTTCGGGTTCGACGTGCAGGTGACGTGCGATATTGGTTACCGCGAAGATCAAGTCACCTAATTCCTGAGTCACGCGCTGGTGATCAGCTTCCTCATTGCTAGTCTGGTGAGTTTTTATTGCCGCGCGCAACTCTTCAATTTCTTCCTCGACCTTATCAAAGATGTCTTCGACTTTCTCCCAATCAAAACCCACTCGCGCAGCCTTGGTTGAGAGTTGATGCGCCTCCATCAAAGCGGGAGCCTTTGAAGGTACACCATCAAGAATTGAAGTGCTCGAATCTCCTTTCTTCTCGCGCTTCTCAGCTGTCTTGATCGCTTCCCAGTTCCGCAGGACTTCAGCTGCGGTATCTGCCTGTGCTTCGCCAAAGACATGCGGATGGCGACGGACCATTTTGGAATGAATCGATTCGATCACGTCGTCGATCGTGAAGTCGCCTCGCTCGGTTGCGACTTGAGAATAAAAGACAATTTGGAACAGCATGTCACCTAATTCATCGCGCAAATCGACGGGATTTCCGGAACGCGCTTCTTCCGCTGCTTCAAATGCTTCGTAGGCTTCTTCAAGGAGCATTGGAGCTAAAGTTGTGTAGTTCTGCTCGCGGTCCCATGGACATCCCTCGGGCGAACGCAATCGTTTCATCAACGCGAGGAGATCTTTAAAGTTTGCCGGCATGTGTCTAGTGTAACGAGGTGAGTCGTAACTTTCTATCTGGCCGAATGTCTGATCCGCGATAGCCCGTGGCTATTTTTTGTGGTTTGCCGAGCCTCAGATTGGATGCTACCATCGCTCACATAACCAACAGCTGAATATTTAGGCATACCTCTTTAGGTCGGAGGCTTTATAGCGAACGACATGAGTGACGAACAGACTACTTTTAAAGTGACGGATCGACGGCTATTCAATCCGGATGGAAGTCCACGTGAGCTGAGTCCCGAGGAGAAGCAGGAAGTAGAGGCGGCACGAGCCGCGGCGCTGAAACCTGGGGGTGAACCACAACCCACGACGGCCCATCCACGCGGCGATGCTCAAGCGAGGCCCGACGCGAGTCAGGCATCGGCCGCAACTGCGGAACCTCCCAGCACTGATGAGATGGCGGACGAAGTTGATGAGATAGACGCTCGCGATCCCACAAGTTTTGTAAATTTTCTGATGTCCCTTGCGTCGAATGCAGCGTCGGCTTTGGGGATGATGGAACATCCGGTAACGCACCAGCGCGACGTCGATCTCGAGTTGGCAAAGCATTGGATTGATGTCCTGGGAATGTTGCAGCACAAGACGAGAGGGAATCTGACTGCCCAGGAGCAGCAAATACTTGAGGGATTTCTTTCGGATCTGAGGATGCAGTATGTGTCGCTGGCAAACTCGCCACAGGCTAAAAGCGCCAGGTCCTACACCGGCCGCGACATTACTGGTGGGAAATAGTTCATCAGTCGGCAGTGGGCAGCCGCAGTAAGCAGGTCGCCGGCGTTAGTCGTTTTCAATGAAACTTACTTTCCTCGGCACAGGCACTTCAACTGGTGTACCTTCCATTGGCTGCGAATGTGAAACGTGCACGTCAAATGATCCCCGGGACAAACGGTTACGAGTATCAATCCTCATCGAACATGATGGTCAAACTGTACTCGTTGATACCTCGGCGGATTTTCGTCAACAGGCGCTGCGGTTCGGTCTGAAGCGGCTGGATTGCGTGTTGATAACTCATTGCCACGCCGATCACATTTTTGGTCTCGACGACATTCGTCCCTTGAACTTTCGCTACGGAGCGCTGGGAGTTTATGCAAACGATCGCGCATGGGTAGACATTCGACGAATCTTCAAATACATCTTTGAGCCATCCCACTTTGGTGGCGGGCTACCGCAGGTTTGGGCGCACACTGTCGTCCCCGGTGCACCGTTCTGTTTGGGACCAGACCTACTGATCACTCCCGTAGAAGTCATACACGGTCGCCTGCCGGTAATGGCTTACCGGTTCAATGACTTTGCTTACGCCACAGACTTGAGCGAAATCCCGCAGCAAACAATCAATCTCTTTCAGGGCCTCGACGCGCTGGTCATTGATTGTCTGCGGTTTCGTGAACATCCGACTCATCTATGGCTCGACAAAGCATTGTCGTACATCGAAGAGTTGAAACCCCGTCGCGCCTTTCTTACCCACATCGCACATGACGTCAAGCACGAACGCGACTCAGCTCGACTACCTGATCATGTAAAGTGGGCGTATGACGGTCTTGTTGTCGAGGGTTGATGCGACTATTTCACGGAACTGATAACGCTGGAATTCACAGGCCGACTGTGCTAACGCTCGGAGTCTTTGATGGATTGCACCTGGGCCATCAATTGATCATGCGCACTGTGGTAGAACGTGCGAAGGCGCTCAATGCTGTACCCACGGTCATAACATTCGACCCTCACCCACGAGCTGTGCTCCACCCGGAATCGTCGCCGCCGCTGCTGCAAACTCTGGATCAAAAAGTCGAAGCCCTCGGAGTCCTTGGCATTCAACAGACGATAGTAATCCGTTTCACCCAAGAGTTTTCGTTGATGCGTGCCGAAGACTTTCTCCGTGACACCATAAAAGACCGTCTGCATGCAATGGAGGTATACCTGGGCCGCGGCTTTGCATTCGGACATAACCGCGAGGGAAACATCGAACTTCTACGTCGCGTTAGCCGTGAACTCGGCTTCGTTGCTGATGAGGTTCCTGAGGTCAGATTTCGTGGACAGCGTGTAAGCTCAAGTCGCATTCGGCAGCTTTTATCAGAGGGCAAAGTAAATCTGGCGCGGCGCATGTTGGGCCGGCCTTATGGTGTTGAGGGTCGTGTCGAAAAGGGCGCTGAACGGGGTCGCGAGCTGGGTTTTCCTACGGCCAACCTGCATCCTCAGAATCGCGTCATACCGAAGAACGGCGTGTATGTGACCGGCACCCTAATTGAAGGTATGTGGCGACGAAGTGTTACGAATGTCGGCGTTCGGCCGACTTTTGGCGCCGAAACGGAACCTTCGGTTGAGACTTTCGTAATGAATTGGTCGGGCGATCTGTACGGTGATGTTGTTCGAATTCGTTTTTTATACCGGTTACGCGACGAGAGGAGATTTGGATCGGTCGACGAATTGAAAACGCAGATCCATCGCGATATTGAGCGCGCAGAAAACTATTTTGAACGCGCTGGAACGAAGCACATGCTCTCGTTGAACTAAGATGCAAACTGAGAGATTATTTGGGTGGCGGGGCTGACGCCCCGCTCATTTTTGTAACGAAAGATTGTGAATGGACGCTTCTAACGCACTCGTAAAGTTTTCTAACAACGGTGATTCTCATTCCGGGAATGGTCACGCGATCGTAGTGTCACCCGTTCAACCCACCAAAAAGTCGGGTGATCAAATTACTAAATACACGCCAAACTCCCTCGCCGGCAGAGAGTTGAACGATGAGGCAGTCGACCGGGTTTTGCAGGGACGCGGATTAAAGGGTTGGCTCCGAGCTGCGAGAGTCAGCAAAGTACTTGGCCTGTTGTCACTGTATCTGTTCCTCGACGGTTATGACGCGCGCGCTGTTTTCAATCGCCGGGTAGCTGCAAATGCTCGGAAGTCAGCTCGAGCGAAAGGGCGGCATGCGCTCCTCCGCGAGTGGTTACTGGACTTAATCCGAAATCTCCTCGACAAATCGATTCGCCTCTTGCGCTATGTCGTCTTCCGTGGCGCAGACGGATCTAACAAGAAAGCGTCAAGGTTGATCGAGCAGTCGGTCTGGTTGCGCGAGAGTTTGATTGACCTCGGTCCCACATTTATCAAAATTGGCCAAGCATTGGGTACTCGTGCCGACCTGCTGCCACTCGCGTACGTCAAGGAACTCTCAACTCTTCAAGATCAAGTACCTTCATTTTCCACCGCAGAAGCGTTTGCTCGCATAGAGACGGAACTTGGCCGTCCACTTAAGGAATGCTACCTGGAGATCGATCATGAACCTGTCGCTTCCGCGTCGCTTGGACAGGTGTATCGTGCGCGTTTGCATTCAGGCGAAGAAGTGGCGGTAAAGGTCCAGCGGCCGAACCTTGAAGAGATCATAAGCTTCGACGTTGCGATTCTTTACCGGTTGGTAAAACTCACAAACCGATTCCTGCCCCGCGCAAACGAAAATGCCGATTGGGAAGGAATGCTGCGCGAGTTTCACGCGACCATTTTTGAAGAGATGGATTATGCGAAAGAAGGTCGTAACGCGGACCGCTTTCGCTACAACTTCCGGACGTGGCGACCAATCAAAGTTCCGAAGGTGTACTGGTCGCATACTACCTCGCGCGTGCTGACGCTCGAGTTCATCCGAGGCACAAAAGTTGTCGATATCGAGCAGCTCAAGGCGCGTCGCATATCAGCGGTCAAGGTGAATCGGCTTTTAGTTCGAACCTATCTTAAGCAGCTACTCGAAGACGGTTTCTTCCACGCGGATCCGCACCCGGGTAATTTGCTCGTCATGGACTCGGGCCATCTTGTGTTCTTTGACTTTGGCATGGTTGGTCGCATTTCGCCTCGTTTGCAGTCGCAGATGATTGATGCGTTTTTCCATGTCGTCGGTCGCGACGTTCATGGTCTGGGCCAGGACATTATCAACTTGAACTTTCTGAAACCCGGTGTCGATGCTGAGACGGTACGTCCGGTAGTTGAAGGTCTGTTCAAACACTATCTCAACCTCAGACTTGGCGAAGTTAATTTCAAAGAGCTGACTTACGATTTAGCCGAAGTCATTTACGAGTACCCGTTTCGGCTGCCTGCAAACTTCACGTACATCATGCGTGCGCTCATGACACTCGAGGGTATTGGCATCGTGACGGATCCCGAGTTCAGCTTTTTCGAAACTGCAAAGCCTTATGCCAAGGAGTTCATGCTGCGGCGTGAGGGCAAGCGATTCAGGCAGTTGCTATTCGATAAGTTGACGGGTCGAGAAAGTCCTGACGGCCGGATCGAGTGGTCGAAAGTATGGAAGCTGACCAAGATGGCGGCACAGATGTACCTGGAGCGATGATTTGAGATCAAATTTCAGATCTCAAATTTCAGATCTCAAATCTCAAATCTCACATTTCAATTTCAGATCTAAAAAGGGTAGGCCATCTTGCTTGATGGCCCACCCCGAAATCTGAACTGCCTACTGGCTACTTTGACCGTGATGGTTCACCGTTCGTAGGCACGCTGAGCTTCTCGCGGAAGAGATTCAGCAGCAGCAAAGTCCCGATACCTCCACCGCTTTCTGCCCCTCCGCCTGACGCCATCACATCTGGCGTGATTCGGACACCCTTCTCGCCGATTACCTTAAGTGTTTCAACCAGCGCCACACCTTGTGCGCCAAGAGCGTTGACTTGCTCGTGGTAGGCCACACCCTGAGCCTCGCCCATCAGCCGGACTTTCTCAGCCTCGGCTTTACCCGTTTGCAGAATGTAGTGGGCCTCGCCATCTGCTTCAGCCTTTCGCTGCTCGGCTCGCTTGCCGGCAATCTCCACACCGACCGTTGCAGCCATCAGGTCTTTCTGGTTATCGGCCTGCGACTTAGTCTTCTCGAGCAGGATTCGCTTCTCTTCAGCTTCGCGTTGGGCATTGAACATGTTCTGTCGCTGCTCAGCGAGAATTTTTTCCGTCTGCGTCTTCATCAGTTCTTCAGGCAGATGGATGTGGCAGATCAGCACGTTAACTACGTCGACGTGATATTTCAGCAGGTGCGCCCTCACACGAGCTTCAGCTCGCTCCTGTTCTTCGTGGCGGTTCTGCAGGTAAGCCATGGCCGATGACTCAGACGCCTGATTGCGGAAGATCGAGTCAATCAGCGGGTGCATCACGTTTTGAATCAATCGATCGATGCCGCCGATTTTCGCGACCATGAACGGAGCGTCTTCCGGTTTCACGCGAAATACAACACGCACTTCCAACTGCATTGTGAAACCGTCTTTCGAAATCACTTCGAAAGGATTGAAAGTGTTCGAGACTTCACCCGCCGTCCACTCTACGGTCTGGTTGGTTGTCGGAATTACGATTGGCGATACAGCCAGCGTGTTGACGTAGTAACGTCCTGGTCCAACGACTGTTTCTTGAATGCCGCGAAAACCCTCGGGCACGACGTAAGCTTCGTGAGCGCCTTCATCGAGTCGTCGGTCTGCAGGATCGCCCGCCATCAATTCAGCTTTGATCTCATCGAGACTTCGTTTGTCATCCATTCGATCAAGCCGGGCGGCAGATTCAGCAGCCTGTTCCATCTCTTCGCGTTCCATGCGGGCGCGAACCTTGGCCGCCATCTCTTTGCGCACCTCTTCTGAAGGATCTTTACCAACGTTTGAAACAACCACGGCAACTTCACCGGGCCTTACTTCTTTCGCCGTTTCTGGAATCACCTTGAAGAGCAGCGGATTAATGTAGTAGGTACCGGGCAAAAGGATGTCCTTTTGCGGACCTCGTTGACCGCCGCGTCCAATAAACTCGTGCCCATCCTGAAAATTGTCGTGACCTTCAAATGACTCGGCTACATAGTCGCGCGGATTCAACGGCGCGCCATCAAGAGCCTCGACGAGGCCGATCTGGTTCTCGTTGATGATGGTTGCATCGTACATCCTGACGCTGAACAAGCCTGGCTTCACTTCGTTATCACCATTAAGTGGAGTCGATTGAGTGAGGATGCGGTAGACGCCGGGGGTCAGCACATCGACCTGCGGGCCCTTTTGACCTTCATGAGCGATGAAATGCTCGGCGTCCTGGAAGTTACGGTGACCAGTAATGGCTTTGCCTAACAAGCGGCCCGGATCCAGAGCGCCACCATCCGCCGCGAGCACGACGCCGATCTTACCCTGTGGCACGACCGTCGTCTTTGCGACAGATACGCGAAAGAGGTAAGGGTGTATCGGCCACAGGCCTGGCGGCAATGTCCGCAGCTGTATTCCTTTTACGCCTCCTTGCTTGATGAAGGCGATCGGATCCTGAAAGTTGTTGTGAGCATTCTGTGCCCGGTCGGGGGCAAAGATTCTTCCGGGCGGCATCGGCTCGCCGTCGATCGCTTCAACGATGCCTAATTCATCCGCGCCGATTTCAATCAACGCCACCGTTTTCACGATGCGCTCTACGGGGTATTTGATGAAGTGCAAGCCCGGCTTGAGCACATCTGCTTGAATGCCTACTTCTCCTTCGGTGGCGACAACTCGACCGGGGGGCATCTTAGCGCCTTTGAATCTTCGCTCCTTGATCGCTATCTCGCGCGAGCCGATGTTGACAAAAAACTTCCTTGCAATGAGGAGCAAGATGATTAGACCAAAGAGAACTCCAAAAGCACTATAAACGACAAACATGATGTCAATGTTGTTCATAAAGTTCCTTACTTCACCATTCGTTCGAATAGTGAACGAGAGTCGATCAGTTGACGTGGGCCTGCCGAGATAATTCTCGTCTGGCCCTGGCAAGGGTGCGTTTCAACAAAAATCCTGAACCGGAGCCGCGTACCTTCGACGAAAGCAACCAGAACTCACCTTCAATCAGGGCTCGCAATTCTTCTGGTGCGACGTCCGGCAATCGTCCTTCACGCCACAAGTCCAGCGCAGCTGTAGCGCCTTCGTTGTAGAGTGAAGCGTCGTCGGAAAGAGCGATGATGTGGAGCGTTTTTGCGGTTGAGCCGCGATCAGGCGCGCGCAGCCAAGACTGAAAGACTGCTCGCGCGACTTTTGCGTTTACCGGCAGTTCCGATCGGGTCACAAATGATATAAGCGACAGCAGTTGGGGATCCGTGGTCGCGCGATCCGTCATCGAATCCAAAACAGTGTGATAGAAGCTTAGATCCTCTTCGAGGTGCGCATCCTTCAGCGCAGCCTTCTCGCCGTTCGTTGCGCGCTCAACGATAGATGCGCGTCTTTGCGCTTGTTCGGCTGACGCTAATTGTTTTGATGTGACTGCTTCTTCCAAATCGAACAATCCACGTGGTTCGACTGGTTCCGGCAGTCTATTAGTCTCGACTGGCGGACTAGGCCTTTGCCAGACGTAAACGACTACAACCAGAAATGCCAGGATTATGAAGGAAGTAATGAGAAAGGTGACCATTTAGGCCTGACGCTCAGTTGCTACCAAATGTCTTTGAGCGCCGTCTGCACTTCATTATACGCTCCGCCGCATACGAAGGTTCAAGAATCCGGGCCTGTTAAAACGGTGTGAAATCTCTGGAACGAATCCTAACGGTTTCCAGATTTTCCATACTGACCTCATTACGCTAGATCTCGACTAACTGCCGTTGATCGCGCTGAAGAACAGTGGATAAGTTGCCAGAGATTGAGCACGGTATTGAGGTCGAAACCCGAAGAGGATGATACGACCTTTTCCCATTGCCACTTCAACCAGCGCAGCCTTTCCTTTAATGCGATCTCCTCCCAGCAGCCATCCCGAAAGCAGTGGATTCTTATCGGTAGGATAGCGCCCGACGATTCTGACAGCTGATGCCGGTACTGATGACCGTTCCCGTTCGACGATTTCAAATACCGGCGAATCTTCCGCCCACGCAATCGATTCTTTCGGCATTCCTGAAGCCAACGGATGGGAGGTATCCAGTTCGATGCGGAGAATTGATCCTGGAACGTAGAAGTCGGTGCGAGGCAATCCTGCGACTACGTCTTTTAACGGCAACTTGAACTGCTCGATCGCAAAATCTGAAGCGCGATTGAGGCAAACTAGCGTACCACCCTCTTCGACAAACTTACGCAAAACCCTTATACCTTCCGGGCCAAATCCGCCAATGTACTCCGGCGGCATTGCGCCCGTGCGATAACCATCCATGATTGTGACAGCAGACTGATCGGGAATAATCAGTGTGTCGTACTTGGATTGAATGGTAGCTTGACCCAACTCTGCTCGTGTAACTGAAACATAACCTGGGCCTTCACGCTCAAGTACCCAGCGCGTCCAACCCTCATCCATCGCGGGGACTTGGTTTTTGAACAGCGCTACTTTGGTAGTCATGGCTGAGACCTTAGAGTCAGAGATCGTAGCGACTTCGGATCTGCGAATGTCCACCCGTCCAAGCGTCTTGATTTCCTTATACACAGGCTCAACGTTTACTCCCATTAAGAGAGGTAGCGTATGTGCCGTGACATCATATGGTGCAATGGGA